>JAXJMO010000041.1:0-38490 GCA_036313175.1 Collinsella sp.
ACCCTCGTGACCTTATACAGGCCAAACGGTTTTCGAGACCGCCGCATTCAACCACTCTGCCACCCCTCCGCGTGGGGTAAAAACAAAGCAGGCTCAAAGGCCTGCTTTGGAATTAACTGGCGGAGAGTCAGGGATTTGAACCCTGGAGACGCTTTTGACGCCTACACGATTTCCAATCGTGCTCCTTCGGCCACTCGGACAACTCTCCGTTAAATGCGAAAGTTAGTATACACGAGGAATCGTAAGGTGCAAGCCGAAAACTTAGCATTTTTTGATCCACAGTGTCTCGCGCTGTGCCTAAAACGCGCGGCACATGCAGTCTGACCAGCAAAATCATGCTAAGCGAATTGCTCAAAAAAGGACTTTATAGACCACGAGCAAACGAATTTAAAATCTTTTTGGCGATTCATTAGACCACTGGTATGCATTTTGCGACCACAGCCTTGTGCCCGTTGACCTGCGGCTTGGCTCAGCTTGTCCCCGCGGCGTCGTATCTTGTCCACAAATCCGTCAAGCTCTTGGTCGGCATTTGGTTGGAATGCGCATGAAACGTGGTGCGAGCATGGGCATATGTGGAGGTCATGAGGTTGTAGCTGCATATTCTTGCGGCCTGGGAGGTTGAAAGATATTATTACCAAGTCTTTTCCTGCTTCAGGCGCACCTTCACGACCTGAAGCCACATTTGCCCAGAGGAGGTGACAATATGAAGGCTTATGAACTGCTGTTCTTTGTTGACCCGTCGCTCGACCCCGAGACTCGTCTCGCTGTTATGAAGCGTATCGATACCACGATCGCTGAGGGCGCTGGCAAGGTCGACTCCGTTGACGAGTGGGGCAAGCGCAAGCTCGCCTACGAGATCAACGACCTCACCGATGGTGACTACACCCTCATCAACTTCCACGCAGATCCTACCCAGATCGCCGAGCTTGATCGCGTCCTGCGCATCACCGACGCTGTGGTCCGCCACATGATCGTCCGTCGCGACGACCAGGAGTAAGACTGTCGTTTTGGACTGGGCTTGTGCCCCAAGAGGAAGTAGTGAGTTATGAGCATCAATCGAGTGAACATCACCGGTAACCTCACCCGCGATCCCGAGCTGCGCGCCACCGCCGGCGGAACCCAGGTTCTGTCCTTTGGCGTCGCCGTGAACGATCGTCGCCGCAACGCGCAGACTGGCGAGTGGGAGGACTATCCCAACTTTGTCGACTGCACCATGTTCGGCACCCGCGCCGAGGCCGTGAGCCGTTTCCTGGCAAAGGGAAACAAGGTCGCGATCGAGGGCAAGCTGCGCTACAGCTCTTGGGAGCGCGACGGCCAGCGCCGGAGCAAGCTTGAGGTCATCGTCGATGAGATCGAGTTTATGAGCTCCCGTGGTGGCCAGGGTGGCTACGATCAGGGCGGTTACGCCCCCGCAGCACGTCCTGCCGCACCGGTGGCTACGCCGCCCGCGGTCGACGTCTACGATGAGGACATCCCGTTCTAAGGGTTGTTCACCTATTTTTGAGTGAGAGGCGGCTTCGGTTCGCCGAAGTTGCCAAACGAAAGGTATTTTGACATGGCTAATGATTTTTCTGCACGTCAGCCGCGTCGTAAGTACTGCCAGTTCTGCAAGGAGAACACTGAGTTCATCGACTATAAGGACACTCAGCTTCTCCGTAAGTACATGACCGACCGTGGCAAGATCAAGCCCCGTCGCGTCACTGGCGCTTGCACGCAGCATCAGCATGACATCGCCAACGCCATCAAGCGCGCCCGCGAGATGGCTCTCCTGCCGTACACCGTCCCCGTGGTTTCCTCTCGTGGCAACCGCGACCGCGGCTAAGAAGGGAGACGCATCATGAAGGTTATTCTTCTCGATGAGATCAAGGGCAAGGGCGGCGAGGGTGACGTCGTAGAGGTCGCTCAGGGTTACGCTGAGAACTTCCTGTTCCCCAAGAAGCTCGCTGTTGCTGCCACCAAGGGCAACCTCAAGCAGCTTGACGAGCGTCGCAACAACATCGCCAAGCGCGAGGCCGTCCGTCTGGCTACCGCCAACGAGACCAAGGCTGCCTTCGAGGGCAAGACGGTCACCGTTGACGTCAAGGTCGGCGACGAGGGCATCCTCTTTGGCTCCGTTACCGCCGCTATGATCGCTGACGCCATCAAGGCTCAGCTCGGTATGGACATCGACCGCAAGCGCGTCGAGCTCGGTAAGCCCATCAAGGTTGCCGGTGCCCACACCGTTGCCATCTCGCTGTACCGCGAGATCAAGGCCGAGGTTGTCGTTCTCGTCGGCGTTACCGCCGAGGAGCTCGCTGCCGAGGCTGAGGTCGAGGAGGCCGCTGAGGTCGCCGAGGCCGAGACCGCCGAGGTCGAGACTGAGGCTGCTGCCGAGTAGCATTTGCTGCAACGCAACAATCTTGTTCTAAGAAGGGCGCTCTGGGAAACCAGGGCGCCCTTTTGTTTTTTGCGCTGAGTGAGTGTCATGGTGAACGTTGCGTCGAAGTCCTATATACAGGACCGTTCATCCGTTTGGTTCGGTGATGATTGGCGGCGCGCGGCGCGTTTTGGGACCGTGGCTGATACTATGGATGCTCGCAAGCGATATGAATGAGGATGCTCATGGCATATGACGATAGGGAGACCGGGCTGACGGTTGAGGACCGCGGCTCAAAGTTGGGTCTTCCCCAAAACCAAGATGCAGAGGCCAATGTACTGGCCGCTATGCTGCTATCGCCCGAGGTGGTCGAAGAGGCCCAGGTCGAGCTGCAGCCCGATGACTTCTACCGCCCCATTCATAAGACCATCTATACCGCGATGGTCGATATGTACAACAGCCGCATTCCCATCGACTCTATCTCGCTGATCGATTACCTGCGAAGCATCAACAAGCTCGATGCCGTGGGTGGCGAAGCGTACATTTTGGAGTTGATGGGTCAGACCCTGTCGCTCGTGAACTGGCAGCACCATGCCGCCATCGTCCGTCGCGACTCGATGCTGCGCGAGCTGATCGGCGCCACCAACGAGATTAACGCGCTGGCCTATAACGCCCCCACCGACACCAAAGAGGTCGTGGAGCTGGCCGAGAGCAAACTGCTCAAGGTCACGGCACGCGAGGTCAAGTCGAGCTACAAGACGCTGACTGAGTTTATGGTCGAGGCCTATAACGAGGCCGAGGAAGTGTGCCAGGCCGGTGGCCAGGCTGCGGGCGTGCCCACGGGCTTCCCGTCGCTCGACCGCATGCTCATGGGCTTCCGCGAGGGTCAGCTCATCATCATCGGCGCCCGTCCTGCTGTAGGTAAGACGTCGTTCGCCCTAAACCTGGCGCTCAACGCTGCCGCTGCTGGTTATACCGTCGGCTTCTTCTCGCTGGAGATGTCGGGCAAGGAAATTGCCCAGCGTCTGATTTGCGCCTACGCCATGATCTCGATCAGTGACTTCCGCATGGGCCGCATTAGCCCCGAGCAGTGGGCCAATATCAACGAGGCCACGCAGACCTTGTCCAAGCTCGATATTCTGATTGACGATACGCCCGGCACCACAGTGACCGAGATTCGCGCCAAGAGCCGCCGTATGCTCCATAACAAGGAGAAGGCAATCATCATCCTGGACTACCTGCAGCTGGTGAGTCCTCCGCCGGGACGTCGCTCCGAGAGTCGTACCGTCGAGGTCTCGGAGATGTCGCGTGGTTTGAAGATCATGGCCAAGGAGCTCAAGATCCCGCTCATCGCGCTGTCGCAGCTCTCGCGTCAGGTCGAATCCCGTACCGGCAAGCGCCCGCAGCTTTCCGACCTTCGTGAATCGGGCTCCATCGAGCAGGACGCCGATATCGTTATGTTCTTGGACCGCTCCGCCGACGAGGCCGAAGCCTCGCGCGACGATCGACCCGACGAGGGCGTTACGCGTATCGTCGTGGCCAAGAACCGTTCGGGCCCGATCGGCGACGTCGACCTGATGTTCCTGCCGGCATCCACCAAGTTCTATGAGCTTGATGGGGCACATGCCGAGGAGTAGGACAGGCGCCCGTTGCACGGGTATACTGGGAATGTTTTGTGCTTCTGCGTGCCGGCGTGGCGCGTAGACAGTCCATGAATGTAAGGAGTAAACATGCCGTCAACCGTTTTGGTCGGTGCCCAGTGGGGCGATGAGGGCAAGGGTAAGATTTGCGACCTGGTCGCCGGCGACTTCGATGCCGTCGTGCGCTACTCGGGCGGCAACAACGCCGGTCACACCATCGTCGTCAACGGCAAGAAGTACGGCCTGCACCAGGTGCCTTCCGGCATCATGTATTCCGACCACGTGTCGGTGATCGGTAACGGCTGCGTCGTCAACCCCAAGGTTGTCCTTGAGGAGATCGACATGTTCGAGGCCGACGGCATCACCACCAAGAACCTCAAGATTAGCGGCAACGCGCATGTCATCATGCCGTACCACATCGATCTGGATGGCGCCTTTGAGCAGAAGCTCGGCAAGAAGAACATCGGTACCACCAAGCGCGGCATCGGTCCGTGCTATCAGGACAAGATGGCCCGCATTGGCCTGCGCATGCAGGACATGCTGGACGAGACGCTGTTCCGCGACAAGCTGGAGACCGCTCTCGCCCGCGTGAACCCCGAGCTCGAGCTCATCTACAACCTGCCCACCTACACCGTGGACCAGATTTGCGACGAGTACCTGCCGATGGCCGAGCGCCTGCGCCCCTACATCACCGAGACGAGCCTGCTGCTCAACAACATGATCGACGAGGGCAAGAACCTGCTGTTTGAGGGCGCCCAGGCGACGCTGCTCGACATCGATCACGGCACCTATCCGTACGTGACGTCTTCTAACTGCACCGCCGGCGGCGCCATTACCGGTTCCGGCGTCGGCATGAAGAACGTCGACCGCGTGCTGGGCGTCATGAAGGCCTATATCACCCGCGTCGGTTCGGGCCCCATGCCCACCGAGCTTTCCTACGAGTCCGAGGCCGGCCACACGCTGACCGAGGAGGGCTACGAGTACGGCGTGACCACCGGTCGCCGTCGTCGCTGCGGCTGGTTTGACGGCCCTATCGCCAACTATGCCTCGCGCGTCAACGGCCTCACCGACATCGCCGTGACCAAGCTCGACGTGCTTTCGGCCTTCGACACCATTAAGGTGTGCGTTGCCTATGACGTCGACGGCGAGCGCTACACGAGCGTGCCCGAGCATCAGGTGCGCTTTGAGCATGCCAAGCCCATCTACGAGGAGCTCCCTGGCTGGAAGTGCGACATCACCGGTTGCCGCAGCTTTGACGAGCTGCCGCAGGAGGCTCAGGACTACGTGGCGTTTATCGAGGATCTGGCACACACCCGCGTGACGTTCATTGGCGTTGGCGCTGGTCGCGAGCAGATCATCAACCGATTCTGGAAGTAATCGGGACTATTTGGTTATTGCGATATACCCCTTTGCAGCCCGGGTGGGCGGCCGAGGGGTATATTTGCTTGCAAGGGGCTCGCGCGGAGCGGGCCATTCATCCATAGAGGAGGCACCCTTGAAGGCGGACACTCAAACCATCGACATCCTGTTGTTGGGCAGCGGCGGCCGTGAGCATGCTTTGGCAGCCAAGCTCGCAGCATCACCGCGCGCCGGCAAGCTCTACATCGCGCCGGGCAACGGCGGCACCGCGAGCTGCGGCGAGAACGTTGTTCTCGACGACTGCGATCCTGCGGCCGTGGCGGCGTTTGCGCAGAGCCACGGATGCGGACTCGTGGTAATTGGCCCCGAGGCTCCGCTCGTGGCGGGCGTGGCCGACGCCGTGCGCGCGGCGGGTATTCCCTGCTTTGGCCCGGGTGCCGAGGGCGCCCAGATGGAGGGCTCCAAGCTGTTCTCCAAGCAGCTCATGGAGCGTGCGGGCATTCCGACGGCAGCCTATGGTTCGTTTACCGACGAGGCTTCGGCTCTCGCCTACGTGCGCGAGCAGGGCGCCCCGCTGGTCGTCAAGGCCGACGGCCTTGCCGCGGGCAAGGGCGTTATCGTGGCGACCGAACTTGAGCAGGCCGAAGAGGCCGTGCGCGAGTGCTTTGGCGGCACCTTTGGCGATGCCGGCAACACCGTGGTTATCGAGGAGATGCTCGTTGGTCCCGAGTGCTCGCTGTTGGCCTTTACCGACGGCAAGACCGTGCGCCCCATGGCCACCTCGCAGGACCACAAGCGCGCGCTCGAGGGCGACAAGGGTCCCAACACCGGCGGCATGGGTGTCTACAGCCCGGTGCCCATCGTGACCGATGAGGAGCACGCCACGATGGTGAAGGTCATGGAGCAGACCATTGCCGAGCTTGCTGCCGAGGGCATCGACTACCGCGGCTGCCTGTATGGCGGCTTTATGCTCACCCCCGCCGGCCCCAAGGTGCTGGAGTTCAACGCCCGCTTTGGTGATCCCGAGACGCAGGTCGTGCTCCCGCGCCTTAAGAACGACCTGGTCGAGGTTATGCTCGCCTGCGCCAACTGCGAGCTTGATCAGATTGAGCTCGATTGGCGTGACGAGTGGGCCGTGGCTGTTGTCCTGACGAGTGCGGGCTACCCCGGCAGCTACGAGAAGGGCAAAGTCATCACCGGCATCGCCGACGCCGAGGCCATGGAGAACGTGACCGTGTACCATGCCGGCACCGCCGTGGTGGACGGCCGGCTCGTGACCAACGGCGGCCGTGTGCTTGCCGTGACCGCGCTGGGAGATACGTTTGAGAACGCCCGCAACCTTGCCTACGAGGCCTGCGAGAAGATTGATTTTGAGGGCAAGACCCTGCGCCACGACATTGGCCTGCGTGCGCTGCGCGGCCGTGACGCCTGGGATGCCTAAAATCCGAGAGGAATGAGACGGATGGACGAGAAGAACGAAGAGCTCGTGGACGCGCAGATCGTCGAAGAGGACAGCCGCGTGTATGGGCACGCCGAGGGCGAGCCTGGTGGCGAGGTCGCTGACGAGCCGGCGCTGGTGCTGGGCGATGACGACCCGCACGATGCCGAGCTGCACGAGAAGATTCTTTCGGAGGAGTGCGCCTGGAAGGGCAAGATCCTCGACGTCCACCGTCTTGAGGTTGAGCTGCCCAACGGTCGCCGCAGCGCCCGCGATATCGTTCGCCATCCGGGTGCGGCGGCTGTTGTGGCACTGACCGAGAGCGGCAAGATCGTACTGGTGCGTCAGTACCGCACCGCCATCGACCGCGTGACGGTCGAGATTCCCGCCGGCAAGCTCGATCCAGGCGAGGACCCGCTCGATTGCGCCAAGCGCGAGCTGCATGAGGAGACGGGCTTTAGGGCTGGTCGCATTCGCTTTTTGACGTCGATTGTCACGTCCTGTGGCTTCTGTGACGAGATCATTCACATCTACCTGGCCACCAAGCTCGAGTTCGATGCACCCAACCCCGATGATGACGAGTTTGTCAACGTGGACCTGGTGCCGCTGCACGAGCTGATCGACGCCGTGCTCGACGGCAAGATCGAAGACGCCAAGACCGTCGTGGGCGCCTTGGCCTGCGATAGCATCGCGCACCGCCTTGGGGGCACGGAGCTTTAACGAGTGGGGATAGCCCTGGGACAAGTACTACTGATTGCTTTGTCCCAGGGCCTTACGTTGCTGATATTTCTTTGAGGATCACATGCTGAAGAGGTTTCTTTCGTACTACAAGCCCCAGATGGGGCTTTTTGTTGCTGATGCTGTTTGCGCTCTGGTGCTTGCCGCCATTGACCTGGCGTTCCCCATTATCCTGCGCAATTTGACCGGTGGGCTATTTACTCAGGGTCAGGCTGCCATTATGCAGGCGCTCGGCATGATCGCGGTGGGCTTGGTGCTGATGTATGCCGTCCGCTGCGCCTGCCGCTACTTTGTGAGCTATTGGGGTCACGTGATGGGCGCGCGCATGGAGTCCAAAATGCGCGAGGACCTGTTTGACCAGTACGAGCGCTTTAGCTTTGCGTACTTCGACCGCAACAGCTCGGGCGACATGATGAGCCGCGTGGTCAACGACCTGTTCGATATCTGCGAGGCGGCGCATCACGTACCCGAGTGGATCATCATCTGCGGTATCGAGATTATCGGCTCGTTTGTGATCCTCTTTACCATCGCCCCGGTGCTGGCGCTCGCCATGGCCGTGGTGACGGCGGCGTTTGCGGTCATCATGTTTTGGCAGAACATGCGCATGCGCGAGGTCTTTAGCGACAACCGCAAGAAGATCAGCGGCATCAATGCGCAGCTGCAGGATTCGCTTGCGGGCATGCGCGTGGTCAAGAGCTTTGCCAATGAGGAGACCGAACGTTTCAAGTTCCGCGCCTCCAACAATCGCTATCTTTCGTCCAAGGAGAACATGTATCACGCCATGGGCGTCTATACCGCGACGTATGGCCTGCTCTCGGGTGTGCTCTATGTGATCGTGGTGCTGCTGGGCGGCTGGCTGGTCGCCCAGGGACAGCTGCAGGCGGTCGATATGGCGACCTTTGCACTCTATATTTCGCTGTTCTGCACGCCGCTCGAGACGCTCGTCAATTCGGCCGAAACGTATCAGAAGGCCATCGCCGGCTTTAAGCGTATGGACGAGGTGCTCTCGACCGCGCCGGATATCCAGGACAAGCCGGGCGCTACGGATCTGCAGGTGACCGCCGGCGCCGTGGAGTATCACGACGTGTGCTTTAACTACGAGGATGTTGAGCTGGGCGAGGGCGATGCCGACGAGCGTCCCGTTATCGACCATATGGACCTGTCCATCAAGCCCGGGCAGACCATCGCTTTGGTTGGCCCTTCGGGCGGTGGCAAGTCCACGACCTGTTCGCTGCTGCCGCGCTTTTATGACGTGGCTGCCGGATCCATTAGCATCGATGGCCAGGACGTGCGTGATGTGACGCAGCAGAGCCTGCGCCACGCCATCGGCCTGGTGCAGCAGGATGTCTATCTATTTGACGGTACGATTGGCGAGAACATCGCCTACGGCAAGCCGGGCGCTACGGCAGAAGAGATCGCCGAGGCCGCCCGTCGCGCCAACATCGATGCCTTTATCGAGTCGCTTCCGCAGGGCTACGACACCGTGGTGGGCGAGCGCGGCAGCCGTCTTTCAGGCGGACAGAAGCAGCGCGTTGCCATCGCGCGCGTGTTTCTCAAGAACCCCAAGATCCTGATTTTGGACGAGGCGACGAGTGCTTTGGATAACGAGAGCGAGGAGGCGGTGCAGGAGTCACTCGAAGAGCTGGCACGCGGCCGCACCACGATTATCATCGCCCACCGTCTTTCGACCATTAAGCATGCCGATGAGATTGCGACCGTTGAGCATGGTCGCGTTGTGGAGCGTGGCACGCACGAGGAGCTTCTCGCCCGTGGCGGCACCTATGCCCGTTACTATCGAATGCAGTTCGAAGGTGCGCGTGCGCACGAGCTCGACTGATTGATATGACAGGAAGTTTATGGCTGACAAGAACCCTTTGACTCCGGAAGAAGTGACGGAGTTATTCTCCGAAATCGATGCATCCGGCGTCTTGGATCCCACGCTCGCCAAAAAGCGTACCGAGCGCATGCGTGAGAAGGAGGCTGCGGCCAAGCGCGGTGACAAAGCGGCGCTAGCGCAGCTGCGCAGCGAGGACCGCGCGAGCCAGGCAAAACATATCGACCCGCTGTCCGAGGACGATCCTTCGGGCTCGCAGGTGAGCCATACCATTACGAAGACCGCGATGGCCGTGGTCATCGGTATTTTGGTGCTGATCGTGGGCATGCAGATTGGCTACGGCGTGATGCGTCGTCTGAACACCGCCAACCTGTCCGAGAGCGTTTCGGTCGATACCGTTTCGACCGCGCTCAAGGGTGGACTTGAATGGGGCAACGGCTTTACGCAGTTCCCGCTCGACTTTACCGTCGATGAAGCCGATGAACGCACGGGCACGGTCGAGGTGACGGTGTTGGACACATCGTCTGCCAATGAGCTCGAGCTGCTGTCCAACGGGCAGATTCAGGCCGCGGCGCTTGCGACCAACGCGTTGCTCAACGATAAGATCGACCGCGTGGTGTATAACGTTCACGCCTATATCGACGAGGATAGCAACATTCAGCACGATTCCTTCTTTGGCATGTTCCCCGCGCGCGGCCACCAGAGCGCCATTTTGACGTTCGTGTGGACCAAGAGCTCATCCAACGCCACGAGTATCGACTGGAAGATGCGCATCGTGAGTATGGATGACACCATCGCCGAGCGCATTCAGAAGCAGGTGAACTCGGTGTCGTCGTTGATTGAGGACCCGGTGGTGAGCCAGACTAAGATTGACGAGGAAAAAGCCGAGCGCGATCTGGAGCATCGTCTGCATGGCCGCGAGATTTTCCGCGGCGGCAAGCCCGATCGCACACCGTCCGAACTGCTGGAGCAGGACAAGAAAAAATAAGACGCCGTCATCCCGCGTGAGACACAAGCCCGCGCGGGATGATTTTTCTGGGACGGGGATTAAAAAACATTATGCATAGAAAGTCATAATTATCATTTCGTAAACATTTCGATGAAATTAACGCCATGAGGCATGCTTGCGGTTACAATACCGCGAGGCCTAACTACACACCTTTAAGCCGGTCCTGTGAGACCGGGAAGGAGAATTATGGCGAACAACCATACCGCGGGCGCTGCCGCCCGCACCTTCGCGCCCAGCGAGCTTTGCCAGCGTATGCTGGCCAAAACCAGCAAGGGCACCTGCGGTCCCTGCATCCTGTATCTTGAGGATGGGACCATTTTTTATGGACGTGCATGCGGCGCCGAGGGCACCGCGACCGGCGAAGTCTGCTTCAACACCTCGCTCGAGGGCTACTTTGAGGTCATGACCGACCCGAGTTATGCCGGCCAAATCGTAACCATGACCTATCCGCAGATCGGCAACTACGGTATCGACGAGACCGACGTCCAGTCGGCCTTCCCCGGCGACGCCGTGCGCCCTGCGAGCGCTCCGGCTATGCGCGGCATGATCGTTCGCGACATGTGCACCACGCCTTCTAACTGGCGCTCGGCCGTCAGCGTGCCGGAGTATCTGCGCGCCCACGGCATCGTCGCTATCGAGGGCGTCGACACCCGCGCTCTGGTGCGCCATCTGCGCGACAATGGTTCCAAGATGGGCATTATCTCGACCGGGATCTTCGACGTCGACGAGCTTGCCGAGCGTCTGGCCGCAGCGCCCACGCTGGTAGGCGAGAACCTGGTCAAGACCGTAAGTTGCCCCGTACCTCACGAGTTTGTGGCCGCCGATCTGCCTGCCACGCATGACTTTGCGCTTTCGGCTGCCGCTCCTGCCCGTCACAAAGTGGTCGCATACGACTGCGGTGTGAAGCGCGGCATTCTGGAGGGGCTGGTCCGCGCCGGCTGCGACCTTACCGTCGTGCCGTGGGACACGCCTGCCCAGCAGGTGCTCGACATGAATCCCGATGGCGTCTTTTTGTCCAATGGCCCCGGCGACCCCGACGCCGTGGTGGAGACCTACGAGCAGGTGCAGCAGCTGATCGGCAAGGTGCCGGTCTTTGGTATTTGTCTTGGTCACCAGATGATCAGCCTGGCCTGCGGCGCCCAGATGGAGAAGCTTAAGTTCGGTCACCGCGGTGGCAACCAGCCGGTTATGAACCTGGTAAGCCGCCGTGTGGAGATCACCGCGCAAAACCATGGCTTTGGCCTGCTGTTCCCCAGCTTGGGCAAGCTTGTCCCCGAGCTTTCCGGCGGCGAGACCGAGCATGCGGCCGATGGAGATCTGCGCGTCTGGGTGCGCCGCGGAATCGCGCCGGTCGTGATGAACGAGCGCTTTGGTCGCATTCGCCTGACACATGTGAACCTCAACGACGGTACCGCCGAGGGCATCCAGCTGCTCGACGCACCGTGCTTCTCGGTCCAGTACCACCCCGAGGCCTCGCCTGGCCCCACCGATGCCCACTATCTCTTTACCGCCTTTACGCGACTCATGGACGGCGAGGAGAACTACCTGGACATCGACACCGCGAAGGACCGCCTTGCCGGCTGGAACTTTGCTGAGTCCGAGACCGCTGAGACCGAGGAGAACTAACATGCCGAAACGTACTGACATCAAGCGTATCCTCGTCATTGGTTCGGGCCCCATCGTCATCGGCCAGGCCTGCGAGTTCGACTACTCCGGCGCCCAGGCCTGCAAGGTGCTCAAGGAGGATGGCTTTGAGGTCATCCTGGTCAACTCCAACCCGGCGACCATCATGACCGACCCGGGCTTGGCCGACCGCACCTATGTCGAGCCCATCACCGCCGAGTTTATCGAGCGCGTAATCAAGAAAGAGCACCCGGACGCGCTGCTGCCCACGCTGGGCGGCCAGACCGGTCTGAACGCCGCCGTCGAGCTGGCGAAAGACGGTACGCTCGACAAGTACGGCGTCGAGATGATCGGCTGCGACCTGGCCGCCATCGAGCGCGGCGAGGACCGCAAGCTCTTTAACGAGGCCATGGCCGAGATTGGCCTGGAGGTCGCGCGCTCGGGCTATGCCTACAGCGCGGCCGACGCCGAGGCCATCGCCGAGCGCGTGGGCTATCCCTGCGTGCTGCGTCCGAGCTTTACCCTCGGTGGCGCCGGCGGCGGCATCGCGCACACCCACGAGGAGCTCGTCTCCATCGTGAGCCAGGGCCTGGAGCTCTCGCCTGCCCACGAGGTGCTGGTCGAGGAGTCCATCGAGGGTTGGAAAGAGTACGAGATGGAGGTCATGCGTGACCACGCCGGCAACGGCATCATCGTGTGCTCCATCGAGAACCTCGACCCCATGGGCGTGCATACCGGCGACTCCATCACCGTGGCGCCGGCGCAGACCCTCTCCGACCTTGAGTATCAGCGCGTGCGTGTCGCCTCGCTCGCCATCTTGGAGAAGATCGGCGTCGAGACCGGCGGCTCCAACGTGCAGTTTGCCGTGAACCCCCAGACCGGTCGCTTGATCGTCATCGAGATGAACCCGCGCGTGAGCCGTTCGTCCGCGCTGGCCTCCAAGGCCACGGGTTTCCCCATCGCTAAGGCCGCCGCGCGCCTGGCTGTGGGCTACACGCTCGACGAGATCGTCAACGACATTACCAAGGCAACGCCTGCCTGCTTTGAGCCCACGATTGACTACTGCGTTGTCAAGGTGCCGCGCTTTGCCTTCGAGAAGTTCAAGGGTACCGACCCCACGCTCACCACGCGCATGAAGGCCGTGGGCGAGATTATGGCGATCGGCCGCACCTTTGAGGAGGCCTTTGGCAAGGCCATGCGCTCGCTGGAGGACGGCCACCAGGGTATCTGCGCCGGTGGCAAGGAGGGTGCCGATAAGCTGAGCGACGACGAGCTCGCTCAAGCCGTGGCCACGCCGACCGAGCACCGCATCTTCTTTGTGGTCGAGGCCCTGCGTCGCGGCTGGGACATCGCCCGCATCCATGCCATCTGTGGTATCGATCCGTGGTACCTCAACCGTATCAACGACATGGTGCAGGTCCAGGAGAGCATCCGCGGCCTGCGTGTGGAGGATATCGACGCTGACGCGATGCGCCTGCTCAAGCAGTACGGCACGAGCGATGCCGAGATCGCCGCGCTGACCGGCTCGGACGAGCGCTTTGTGCGCGCCTACCGCAAGGGCCTGGGCGTGGTTCCCAGCATGAAGACGGTCGATACCTGCGCTGCGGAGTTCTCGAGCGCCACGGAGTACCACTACAAGACGTACGAGAACATCTACCGCACGAGCCCGGATGCCAAGAAGTGCGTGGCTCCCGACGAGACCACGCCGGCGGACAAGCCCAAGGCGATGATCCTGGGCGCCGGCCCCAACCGCATTGGACAGGGTATCGAGTTCGATTACTGCTGCGTGCACGCGAGCTACGCGCTGGCGGCCCGCGGCTTTGAGACCATCATGGTCAACTGCAACCCCGAGACCGTTTCGACCGACTACGACACGTCCGACCGCCTTTACTTTGAGCCGCTCACCTACGAGGATGTCATGGACGTTATCGATGTTGAGCGACCCGACGGCGTCGTGGTGACGCTCGGCGGCCAGACCCCGCTTAAGCTGGCGCGCATGCTCGAAGAGAGTGGCGTGAACATCATGGGTACCAAGCCCGACGCCATCGATTTTGCCGAGGATCGCGAGCGTTTTGCCGCCCTGCTCGACAAGCTGGGCATCATGTACCCGCCGGCGGGCCAGGCCACCTCGTTTGAGGAGGCCGAGGCCGTGGCCGCGCACATCGGCTACCCGCTGCTGGTGCGTCCGAGCTACGTGCTGGGCGGCCGCGGCATGATGATCGCCTACGATGCTGAGCATCTGCGCGATTACATGGCCGAGGCTGCGCGCATTAGCCCCGACTACCCGGTGTATCTGGATCGCTTCTTGGAGGGTGCGATCGAGTCCGATGTCGACGCCCTGTGCGATGGCGAAGAGGTCTACATCGGCGGCATTCTGGAGCATATCGAGGAGGCTGGTATTCACTCCGGGGACTCTGCGACCTGCATCCCGCCGTTCAGCTTTAGCGAGAGCCTGCAGGCAAAGCTTCGCGAGACCACGCGTCGCATCGCGATGGCGCTGGGCGTACGCGGCCTGGTCAACGTGCAGTACGCCATCAAGGGCGAGACCGTCTACGTGATCGAGGCAAACCCGCGCGCGAGCCGCACCGTGCCGTTTATCTCCAAGGCCACCGGCGTGCCGCTGGCCAAGTGCGCGGCGCGTATCATGGCAGGCGATTCCATCGCCAGCCTGGGTCTGCCGAGTGACGAGCGTCAGCTCGATTGGTTCTGCACGAAGGAAGCTGTTATGCCCTGGGGCCGTTTCCCGGGCGCCGACGTTATCCTGGGGCCCGAGATGAAGTCGACGGGCGAGGTCATGGGTATCGCCAAGAGCTATCCCGAGGCATACGCCAAGACGCAGCTGGCGATCGACTACAAGCTGCCCGACCCGAGCGCCGGCAAGGTGTTCATTAGCGTGTGCGACCGCGACAAGCGTCATATCCTTTCGGTCGCTCGTATCCTGCGCTACCTGGGCTTTGATATCTGCTCCACCGAGGGTACGGCGCGCGTGCTGCGCGGAGGCAACGTGACGTGCGAAGTCGTGGAGAAGATCAGCGGCCCGCACGACGGCGAGCGTCCCAACATTGGTGACCTCATCGCCGATGGCAAGATTGCGGTAATCATCAATACGCCGTACGGCCCGGGCTCGCGTGGCGATGGCTACCTGCTACGCACCGAGGCCGTCCGTCGTGGCGTGACCTGCGTGACGGCGATGTCTGCGGCCAACACGTACGTGAGTGCCATCGAGGCCGTGCGCGAGGACCAGCAGGGTCACGGCAGCGCCAACGACATGGGCATGGACGTCATCGCCCTGCAGGACCTGCCGCAGTACACGGTGTAGTTGACCTGGTCGGCCGGGGCGGCAGCCGGACACTTTCTCTCGGAAACTGGGCTTCGCGAAGTTTTCCGAGAGAAAGGTCCGCCTCCCGCCCCGGCCTGCGGTGACTTGGCTGCACCGTGTGCTGCCGAAGGGGCTTTGCGCGATGACTAGGGCTGAATAAAAAGTGAGTGTGGGATCCGCCGTTCGTTCGAACGGCGGATCCCACGTTAATATTTCAGCCAACGTACGTCATGGCAATCCCCGGTAGGTCCCCGGGTGCCCCGCGGCGGGCTGGGTTTATTGTCTGAGCGACTTTGCGAAGCAAGGGGAGCGAAGATAAAAACCCAGCCCGACGCGGGGCACCCGCAGACCGCAGGGACGGGAGCAGCTATACTACTCTCAGTAGTTAAGGGTCGCGGATCCGCCGCGTCGCCGCTCTCAACAGGAGGTCTTTGTTTATGGCAGGTCAGAAGCCGGTTGTCGGGATCATCATGGGCTCCAAGTCCGATCTGGGCGTTATGGAAGGTTGCACCGCCGAGCTCGAGGCGCTCGGCGTGCCCTATGAGCTCGTCATTGCGAGCGCACACCGCACGCCGGCGAAGGTCCATGAGTGGGCCTCGACTGCTTCCGATCGCGGTATCAAAGTGATTATTGCCGCCGCCGGCAAGGCCGCTCACCTGGGTGGTGTCGTGGCTGCCTTCACGCCGCTGCCGGTTATCGGCGTGCCTATGAAGACGAGTGACCTGGGCGGTATGGATTCGCTGCTGTCGATGGTGCAGATGCCTTCGGGTGTGCCTGTGGCCTGCGTTGCCATCAACGGCGCCAAGAACGCCGCCATCTACGCCACGCAGATTCTAGGCGCTTGCGACCCCGAGTACCGCAAGGTTATCGAGAAGATGAAGCAGGAGATGGCCGACGCCTAGGCGTTCCGCCGTTTCACCGCAGTATAAGGAGAGCCATGTCCGACTATCAGGGAAAACGATTCAAGGCTTCTCAGATTCCCGATCCGTCGAAGCCGGGTGCTGCCCATGCGGCACAGCAGGGTCGGACATCCTCTCCTCAGCAGCCGCGCGCGCCGCGCCCCGTGACGCCGGCGACGCATCGTCGACAGGATGCGCCAGCCGCATATCGACCTTCATCTTATAGCAACGCTAAGAAGCCGCCCCGGTCTTCATCGCATGCCGCGCCGTCGGATTACACCGAGCCGCCGCGCAAAAAGCGCCGCTCCATTATTCCCATTCTGCTCATCATCATCGGCATCGGCCTGATTGTCGCCGCCGCCGCTATCTTTATCAATGCTCAGATTGGCTATAAACAGGCAAGCGATTCGTACCAGAAAATCGAGAAGCAATATGTAAGCGATAAGGACGCCAGCGGCGTGCCGATTATCGACTTCGATGCACTTGCCCAGACAAATCCCGAGGTTGTGGGTTGGATTTACGCGCCGGGAACCAACATCAACTATCCCGTGGTGCAGACCAACAACAACTCCAAATACCTCAACACGCTGTTCGACGGTACGGCCAATGCATCCGGGGCCATTTTCCTGGATAGCAATGACACCGCGCCGGGCATGGTGGATCAGCAGACCACGATCTACGGCCACCACATGAATGACGGGTCGATGTTCAACGTGATTTCGGACACCACTGATCAGGCAACGTTCGATAGCATCGAGTTCGTGTATTACATCACACGGGATGCTACGTATAAACTGCGACCACTGGCGACCAAAGTTGTCGAGGACACGTATGCCAAGGCGCGCACGACCAATTTTGAGGGCGACGACGGGCTCAAGAACTACCTGTCCGAGATGCTCGACGGTGCCTCTGCCGTGGCGAGCGATGCCATCGATCGTGCCGCTTCGGCAACCAAGGTCGTAACGCTTGTGACCTGTCGTTCGTTATCGCTGAGCAACACACGTGCCGTCATGGTGCTCACGCCGGTCGAGGAATAGATTATGGGCTACTCAATGACGGTGAAAGGAGAAATGATGCTTGAGAACGGCAAATCGATGCCTTCGGTTGATGCTTGGCTGCGCGAAGCCAAGGCCGATGTTTCGGCGGCTGATTGTGGGATGTACCTGACACACAACGGCGTGGTGCGCGCGACGCCCAAGGCCGAAGTGCGCGGAGTCGAGACCGATGGCGTGGCGCCAGGCCACAAGGTGGGCGGCATGGTGTTTGGCTTCGATGCCGAAAAGGTGCAGGCCGCTATCGAGGCGACGCGCACGATGCCGGGTATCGGCTATGTGCGCGTGTGGCTGGCGAGCGGCGAGCTTACCGTGGGCGACGACATCATGCTCGTGCTCATTGGCGGAGACATTCGCCCGCATGTGGTCGATGCGCTGCAGTCGCTCGTCGGCACCATCAAGAACGAGTGCGTGAGCGAGGTCGAGCGCGAGGCGTAAGGCCTTGTCGGCAATCCGAGTCTGTCTATAGCGAAAGCCCGCCGGCAGTTCATGTAGATCTGCCAGCGGGCTTTGATGTGTTGGAGCTATTTTGCTCTGGCGTTTGCTACACGCGTGTGGCGTCCTTGGGGCTCATGGTCATACTCTGAAAACGGTTCTCCATATATTCGTTATCGAAATGCTTGTCATAGAACTGTGCGACGGGAATATTTCGAACGGTTCCGTTGACGCGCTGATACCAATAGTCGAGCGATTGCAACGTCATGACGCCGTCGATCAACATGACGGCGGTCAGGATGACGGTAGCAGAGTAGCGGCGTTTCCATGGAATCATATTGATGAGCTTAAGCAGGCGCGGCAGCAAGACCTTGATCCAGATGAGGCCACCCAGGCCCCACATGCAGGCAAACGGCGTGCATGTGCGTCCCCCGGTCAATACCGCGATGGGATCGGGCATGCCGAATAGCCTAATGTGTGAATAGCTCCACGACACCACGCCAAATGAGGTCTGCATAAACCAGCCTACAAACACCTCGAAAGCGCCGCCGATCAGGGCACTTACCAGGAAAATGATCAGAGGATTCTTTTTATAGAAGCGGTTGAGCGCCATGGTCATGAGCACCGCGCCAAATCCGTAGATGGGGCTAAAGGGGCCAAATAGCATACCGGCACGGTCCTGATAGACGCCGGGATCGACGACGACCATATGCCAGACTTCCTCGAGAATGAGACCTAACACGCTGCAGACGAAGAATACCCAGAACAGGTTGAAGTAGTTGAGCTTGATGTAGCCCTCGCCGGTTTCGTCGCGGCCGAGCATCCCCTCGGCGGCGGCATCGCGGTCGAGCATCTCTTGCAGACGGCGCTGCAGTTCGCGCTCCTGGCGTAGCGTGGGGTCGACGGTGGCCGACAGCGCAATGAGGATGACAAGCTGGACGGCGGGGCGCAGCAGGAAGGGTCCGATGCCCTGGAGCATCACGTCAACTAAAAGCTCCACGACGGTAAATGCGATGAGGACGTAAGACAGGCGGGCGGCATTGCGCCGCTGGTCCTTGATGAGGTCCAGGCCAAAGACGATCAAGATGATCGCGCTTGCCGCCGAGAGCATAATGCCGGCGACGATAAGGCCAACCGCGACTAGGGTGTTATCACCGAGCTTAGCGGCGACGTTGCCGTTAATGAGTGCGGTGATGGCCTGCCACATAAAGACGGCGACTGACGGGAGCGTGCCCACGCCAGATAGGGTGCACAGGACTGCGTAGACCTTGATGATAAGGGGGATCTTCTTGGCCTCCGTGGTGCTGGGGACACTGGGGTCGAGTTGATTTCGATCCATACGCTACCTTTCTCGTCTTGTAGTAGCCTACAAGGATACGCCGACGACCAGCTAAAAGACAGGACGAACGTCCCAATTGCAACAATGTAGCCCCTAGCGCGGGCGAGACACGGCGCACGGGAAGTCTTCGAGGCCGTTGCCCCTGAGAGTGGACTACCCAATAAAATGTTTGGTCGCAAAACGGATAATAAGCTCGGTGGGCTTTTAAAAAGCGCTGCTCATGCGCGGGGGAGCGCGTCGCGCCGTGCGTATAATAAGGCGGGTAACGCCAAAATACGAGGCTCTGAGGGGATGCCATGTCTCAAGAAACCATCCGCGCGGCCGAGCGTGCCGCGGGACAGGTGAACGCCATGTCGACGTATGATCCGGACTCTGACCAGCTGCATGAGGAATGCGGCGTTTTTGGTGTCTGGGCGCCCGATCGCGACGTGGCTCGACTGACGTACTTTGGCCTGCGTGCACTGCAGCATCGCGGCCAAGAATCGGCGGGAATCGCCGTTGGTGACGGCGGTACGGTTATGGTCCGCAAGGATCTGGGCCTGCTCGACCGCGTGTTCTCCAATGCCGACTTGTCGACGCTCTCCGGTCAGCTGGCCGTGGGTCATGTGCGCTACGGCACCGCCGGCGCCAAGAGCTGGGAAGCCTCTCAGCCGCACCTCTCTACCATCAATAGCGTCATTATCGCGCTCGCGCACAACGGCACCCTCGTCAACACCGACGAGCTGCGTCGCCAGCTGATCGAGCTGGGCGTACCGTTCCTCTCCAACTCGGATTCCGAGGTCGCGACCAAACTCATCGGCTACTTTACTCAGCGTACTGGCCATCTGCGCGAGGGCATTCGCAAGACCATGGAGCTCGTGCGCGGCGGCTACGCCATGACGCTCATCAACGAGCAGGCGCTCTACGCATTCCGCGATCCGCACGGCATTCGCCCGCTCGTGCTGGGCAAGCTGGTGGATGAGGGCCTGGACCAGGCCGATGCCGCATCCGTTTCGCAGCTGCCGTCGCAGGACGGCGCCGCGACGGTCGACGCCACCACCCATGTCACGCGCGCCGGCGGCTGGGTCGTTGCCTCCGAGACCTGCGCGCTCGATATCGTGGGCGCCGAGTACGTCCGCGACGTCCGTCCCGGTGAGATTTTGCGCATCAGCGCCGAGGGCCTTGTGTCCGAGCAGGGCGTGCCTGCCGCCGAAGAGCCTGCTAACTGCATTTTTGAGCAGGTCTACTTTGCTCGCCCCGATTCCATCATGAACGGCAAGAGCGTCTACGCCTGCCGTTATGACATGGGTCGTCAGCTGGCACATGAGGAGCCCGTCGAGGCCGACCTGGTCATCGGCGTGCCCGACTCCGGCCTGCCGCCCGCGGAGGGCTATTCGCACGAGAGTGGCATTCCCTTTGGCGAGGGCCTCATCAAGAACCGCTATGTGGGCCGTACGTTTATCGAGCCTACGCAGGAGCTGCGTGCCATGGGCGTGCGTATGAAGCTCAACCCGCTGCGTGACAACATCGAGGGCAAGCGCCTGGTCGTCATCGACGACTCCATCGTGCGCGGCACCACCATGGTGCAGCTCGTCAAGATGCTGCGCAACGCCGGCGCCAAGGAGATTCATATCCGCATCAACTCGCCCGAGGTCATCTGGCCGTGCTTCTACGGTATCGATACCGACGTGCAGTCGCAGCTTATCAGCGCCAACAAGACGGTCGACGAGATTTGCGAGTATATCGGCGCCGATTCGCTGGCCTTCCTTTCGGTCGAGGGCCTGCTTAAGGTCATGCCCAAGGGCGGTTACTGCGATGCGTGCTTTACCGGCCGCTACCCCGTGGCGATTCCCGAGAGCTTTGGCCGCGACAAGTTCATGGAGGGCTTTAAGCCCCGCAACCTGGACAAGCCGCTGCACTTTGATGACGACGCCGTGGTCGAGAAATACGACGATCGCAGCTGGGAAGAGGAACACGGCGAGGCCTAAAACCTGCCAAAAAGGGACAGGTTTATTTTGGTAGGTTTTACCTGCTGTTTTGTTGATATGACGGCGCGCGTTGTTATGGCGCGCGCCGAAATGAACGCAACTATGAGCACCGTTTGGCGCCCGGGCGGCGCCACGGTAGTGGGAGAGGAAGGCTCAGATGAGCGACAGCAAGCATGTGACGTATGAGGATGCCGGCGTCGATACCGCCGAGGGCGGCCGCGCCGTTGACGCTATTAAGCAGATGGTTAAGGACACCAACCGTCCCGAGGTCATCGGCGGCATCGGTGGCTTTGGTGGCCTGTTCTCGGCTGCCGCGCTTAAGGATATGGAAGACCCGATTCTGATTAGCGGTACCGACGGCGTGGGCACCAAGCTCGTGCTCGCCCAGATCATGGACCGTCACGAGACGGTGGGCCAGGACCTGGTTGCTATGTGCGTCAACGACATTCTGGCTTCGGGTGCCGAGCCGCTGTTCTTCCTGGACTACGTTGCCATCGGCCACATCGAGGCCGAGCACATGGCAAAGATCATCAAGGGTGTGGCCGACGGCTGCAAGCTCGCGGGCTGCGCGCTCGTGGGCGGCGAGATGGCCGAGCACCCCGGCGTCATGGCTCCTGCCGACTACGACCTTGCCGGATTTACCGTGGGCGTCGTCGACCGTCCCAAGATGCTCGACCCCGCGAATGTCCGTCCCGGCGACGTGATCCTGGGCCTGCCTTCCACCGGCGTGCACTCCAACGGCTACTCGCTCGTGCGTAAGGTCATTGGCGTCGACGGTATTAAGCCGGGCACGCCCGAGGCCGCCGCTAAGGCCGAGGAGCTGAGCCGTCCGCTCGAGGAACTCGGCGGCGCATCGCTGGCAGACGCCCTGTTGGCCCCCACGCGCATCTATGTCAAGCCGATTCTGGAGCTGCTGCGCGGTGGCGCTCCGGTGCACGCCATCGCCCATATCACTGGCGGCGGTATTACCGAGAACCTCAACCGCGCGCTCGCCGACGACGTCGACGCCGTGGTCACCCGCAACGGCGCCGAGATGGGTTGGGACGTTCCGCCCGTCATCACCTACGTGTCGCGCCAGGCCGAGCTCGCGCCCAACGAGGCATGCAAGACCTTCAACATGGGCGTTGGCCTGTGCCTGATCGTCGCCCCCGAGGACGAGGCTGCCGTGACCGAGGCCCTGGTCGCGCTGGGCGAGAAGCCGTTCCGCGTGGGCGAGTGCGTCGAGGGCTCCGGTAAGGTCGTGTACTCCGATGAGCGCTAACGAGCAGATGGCTGCTGCCGCGAGCCTGGGCTTTGTGCCCTACACCCGTCCGACCGGCACCGATACGGCCGAGCCGCTCAAGATCGGTGTGCTCATCAGCGGTTCGGGTACCAACCTGCAGGCGCTGATCGATCTGATCGCCGCCGGCAAGCTCAACGCTTCGATTGAGCTTGTGGTGTCGAGCCGTCCTTCGGCTAAGGGTTTGCAGCGCGCTGAGCGCGCGGGCATCCAGACGCTCACGCTGTCCAAGGATGTCTATGCCGACCCCATCGCCGCCGACGAGATCATCGCGCACGAGCTGCTCGAGCGCGGCTGCGAATATGTGGTCATGGCCGGTTACATGCGCATGGTGCACACGCCGCTGCTGGCGGCGTTTCCCAACCGCGTGGTCAACTTGCATCCGGCACTGCTGCCGAGCTTTACCGGCGCGCATGCGATCGACGATGCCTTTGCGCGCGGCGTCAAGGTAACCGGTGTGACCGTGCACTTTGCCAACGAGATCTACGACAACGGCCCCATCATCGCCCAGCGCGCGCTGGCTGTCGGGGAGGGCTGGGATGTCGACACGCTCGAGGAGCACATCCATGCGATTGAGCACGTGCTGTATCCCGAGGTCGTGCAAATGCTCGCCGACGGCCGCGTCCACGTGCTGGAGAGCGGCAAGGTCGCAATTGACGCGCCTCGCGGCTAGCGGCGCACAGTACAATTTAGCCGAGTAGTCAGGGTGGTCATTGGCGCCAAGGCGCACGTGGCCACCCTTTGTTTGGGTAGTCACCTGCGACGTTCTTTAACGGCTAGTCATTTAAGAACGTCCCCGATGGCTAGGTGAGAGAGGTGAGCGCATGGCGGATAACGAAGCGCTGTTTACGCCTGAGCTGGTGTTTTTTGATTGGGAGTGTGCGACGCCGGATGAGGTGTTTGCGCGGCTCGAGGACGAGCTTGCACCTCGCGGCTACATTGCGCCCGGTTGGCTCGATGCCGTCCGCACGCGCGAGGACGCCTATCCCACGGGTCTTGCCATGCCGGCGGCCAACATCGCCATCCCGCACACCGATCCCGGATTTGTGGCTAAGCCCTATATCGCGGTGGTAAAGCCCGCGGCGCCCGTGGTGTTCAGCGCAATGGCGGGCATGGGTGCCCCCGTGCCGGCGCAGATCATCATCAATCTGGGCATCGCCGAGCCGGGCGGCCAGGTCGAGGCCCTGCAATCGCTTATGAATATCTTTATGGATGCCGACGCCGCAGCCGATGTGCTCGGCCAGACCATATGCCAGGGCATGGTCGACGCCATCCGTCGCCACTTTTAGGGCCGGCACTTGGGGATTGTTCCTAACTGCCGGCAGAAAAGGAATGTCCCTAACTGCCGACAGCCAGAACAGCCCCCTTTGCACCAAAATGGTGCAGATTAACCTGTCCCCCATGCACCAGGTGTGTCGCGGGGTCCGCGTTGTGACACAATGGCGTTTGTTCGATTCGTGATGCGAAAGGCCAACTATGGCAAACAAGAAAAAGAACTCCGAGGCCGCGCCGACGCCCGAGCAGCAGGCTCGCGCTGCCTCCAGCTCTCGTAAGAAGCAGCGCAAGACGTACGTGTCTAAGACCGTCAAGATCGTCCTGGTGGTTATCGGCGTGCTGGCAATGCTGCTTTCCGTCTCGGCCATGGCATGCTCCGGTCTCATGTCGCAGGCAGAGGATACCTCGAGCTACAAGCTTACCGGCGGTGTCGCCGCCACCATCAACGGCACCAACCTCACCGAGGACACCGTGACCAAGCAGATCATGAGCATGCGCACGTCCTATGGCTACACCAAGGACAAGGACTGGGCGCAGTATCTGGTCGACAACGACCTCACGCCCAAAAAGTACCGCAAGCAGCTCATCGATTCCTACACGCAGCAGATTCTGCTTCAACAGGCGCAGAAGGAAAATGGCGTGACGGTGTCGGACGAGGAGGTCGAGAAGGCTTGGAAGGACGCGTGCAAGAGCGCGGGCGGTGCCAAGACCTTTAAGAAGACCCTTAAGACCTACGGCTATACCGAGGACACCTACAAGGATTCGCTCAAGGAGAGCCTGGCACAGCAAAAGCTCAAGGACGCCGTGGCACCCACGAGCAAGCCCAAGGACAGCGAGATCGTCGATTACATCAACGAGAACCTGTCTAACTACAACGACGCCCGCCGCTCGTCGAACATCCTGATCAAGGTTGATTCCGACGCATCTGACGAGGACAAGGCCGCCGCCAAGGCCAAGGCGCAGGAGTGCCTGGACAAGATCAACTCCGGTGAACTGAGCTTTGAGGGCGCCGTGAAGCAGTATTCCGACGACACCGGCTCCAAGGAGAAGAAGGGCGATGTGGGTTGGGATAAGCTCACCACCTTCGTCGACAGCTACCAGACGGCGCTCGAGGGGCTCAACAAGGGCGATGTGAGCGACGTGATCGAGTCGACGTACGGTTACCACGTCATCAAGTGCACCGACTACTTCCATGTCGATAATCAGGTCGATGACATCAAGCAGGTACCCAAGGACATCAAGAAGTATATTTCCAACGTGGTGAAGACGCAGGCGGCCAGCACTGCATACAGCGAGTGGCTGGAACAGTACAAGAAGGACGCCGACATCACCGTCAACCCCATGCCCAAGGACGTACCGTACAACGTCAGCCTGAAGGGCGTCACCAAGAGTTCGACCGACGATTCGTCGACGACTGAGTAATCATGGGGCGGTGCTCATGCGAGTGCCGCCCACACTATTAAGGAGGATTTGCAGATGACCAACGAAGAGCTGCAGCAGGAAATGATCGCCGCCATGAAGGCCAAGGATAAGGTTCGCCTGTCCATCATTCGCCAGGTCAAGGCCGAGGTGAAGAATATCGAGGTTAACGAGCGCCGCGACGTGACCGAGGAAGACGTCAACAACATGATCAAGCGTCTGATTAAGCAGACGAGCGAGACGCTGGAGATGTCCATTAAGGCCGGTACCGACCAGGACCGTACTGACAACCTGACCGAGCAGGTCAAGATTCTGGAGAGTCTGCTGCCCGCGCAGGTTTCGGGCGAGGAGCTCGAGGCCCTGATCGAGCAGGTCATCGCCGAGCTGGGCGCCACGTCCAAGAAGCAGATGGGCCAGGTCATGGGGGCACTCGGCAAGGCCACCGGCGGCAACTTCGATAAGCCTGCCGCGGCAAAGATCGTCGGCGCCAAACTCGCGTAATTTGTTACGCGGTTTTACCAAACCGCGTAACGGCTCGACGCTGCAAACCCGTACACGCGGCAATCAGACGTTCAATTTCAAGGGCGCGACCAGAAGGTCAGCGCCCTTTCATTTCACGTCACCTTGCTCGCGTGTACGGGTTTTCGCTGGCTTATGCTCAACAAGGGCGGTTGTATTATTTTGGCGCTCATTGGGGACAGACTTAAATGAGTGCTCAATGAGCGGGTACTCATTTAAGTCTGTCCCCAATGAGTGGGTGGAAGGTTGCGGGTTCTTTACGGGAATGTAGTGTGGGCTGCGGAAACGTGGTTCTTTCCGTACAATAGTTCAACTCGTGTAAACGCAGGGAAGGGACATTCATGGCAGACATGATCGAGATCAAGCATCTCAACAAGTACTTTGGCGACCTGCATGTGCTCAAAGATATCAATCTCACCGTCAAGCGCGGCGAGAAGCTCGTAATGATCGGGCCTTCCGGTTCGGGTAAGTCGACGCTCATCCGTTGCGTCGATTATCTGGAGGAGCCCACATCGGGCGAGGTCGTCATCGACGGTACGCCGCTCACCAAAAAGAATCACCTGGAGATGGCTCGCAAGTACAGCTCCATGGTGTTTCAGCAGTTCAACCTGTATCCCAACATGACGGTGCTGGGCAACCTGACGCTCGCGCCCATCAAGCTGCAAAAGAAGAGCAAGGAGGAGGCGACCGAGATCGCCATCGCCGCGCTCAAGCGCGTCGGCATGGCGCATAAGGCCGGCGAGTATCCGCAGAATCTCTCGGGCGGTCAGCAGCAGCGCATCGCCATCGCCCGTGCCCTGTGCACCAAGCAGCCCATCATCCTGTTTGACGAGCCGACCTCGGCGCTCGACCCCGAGATGGTCCAGGAGGTTCTGGACGTTATGATTGAGCTCGCGCAGGAGGACATCACCATGATCTGCGTGACGCACGAGATGGGCTTTGCGCGCCAGGTGGCCGACCGCGTCATCTTTATGGAGGACGGCCGCATTCTGGAGGAGGGCACGCCCGAGCACTTCTTCGATAACCCCGAGAACCCGCGCTGCCGCGAGTTCCTGTCCAAGATTTTGCACTAGGCGCGGTGATGGACATGACGGATATGACGAGGGCGGCCGTGTCGCGCCGTCGCTTTTTGCAGCTGGCTGGCGCCGGCATGCTTGCGCTGACGGGGACCGCGCTTGCCGGTTGCGGCCACTCCACCAGCGGCGAGGGCTCTGACAAGGGGTCCAAGCTTGCGGCCATCAAGTCGCGTGGCCATCTGAATGCCGGCGTTAAGAAGGACGTTCCCGGCTATGGCTATTACGACACCGCCAAGGGCCGCTTTGAGGGCATGGAAGTCGATTTGTGCTACCAGATCGCCGCTGCCGTCTTTGGCGTGAGCTACAAGGAGGCCCGTTCCCAGGAGCTTGTCGAGTTTACCGACGTAACGCCCAAGACGCGCGGCCCGCTGATCGATAACGGCCAGCTCGATGTGGTCGCGGCGACCTACACCATCACCGACGAGCGCAAGAAGAGCTGGGATTTCTCGACGCCGTACCGCACCGACTACGTGGGACTCATGGTCAAGAAGCGTTCGGGCTTTACCTCGATTGAGGACCTGGACGGCAAGGTCATCGGCGTGAGCCAGGGTGCTACTACGCAGGGCCTGATCGAGCAGATGATCAAGGACAACGGCTTTAGCTGCAAGCCCGAGTTTAGGGCCTTTAGCGGCTACCCCATCATCAAGAGTTCGCTCGACGCCGGCAATATCGACGTCTTTGCCATGGACCGCTCCACGCTGGCCGGTTACATGAACGAGACCGTTGAGCTGCTGCAGCCCGAGGTCAAGTTTGGCGAGCAGGGCTACGGCGTGGCGACCAAGAAGGGCTGCGACCTTTCGGCCGTGGTCGATCAGGTGATATGCGATCGCCTGGCCGACGGCTGGCTCGACCAAGAGGTCAAGACCTGGGGTCTTGTATAGGCGGATCGTCCAAGGAAGGAATCAAATGCTCGAAGGATTATTTGACGCCGACCGTTGGTCGACGACATTTCAAAACATGGGGCCCTTCTGGGAGGGCTTTGGCGTGACGCTGCAGGTGGTCGTTGCCGGTCTGCTGCTGTCGCTGGTGCTGGGCACGCTGCTGGGCGTGTTCTCTACCACTCGCTCGCGCGTGCTGCGCGCCATAAGCCGCGTGTACGTTGAGTTTTACCAGAACACCCCGTTGCCCGTGCAGGTGCTCTTTATGTACATGGCCGGTCCGCAGTTTTTGCAGGCCATAACCGGTGCCGATCAGCCGGTGCGTATCGCGCCGTTCGTGCTGGGCTTCTTGGGTGTGGGCCTGTATCACGCGGCCTACATTTCGGAGGTCATCCGCACCGGTATCGAGGCGGTTCCGCGCGGTCAGATGGAGGCGGCCCAGAGCCAGGGCTTCACCCGTGCGCAGGCGTACTGGTACATCGTGCTGCCCCAGACGTTCAAGATCATTCTGCCGCCGCTGTGTAACCAGGCGCTCAACCTGGTCAAGAACACGTCGGTGCTGGCGCTCGTGGCCGGCGGCGACCTTATGTACCGTTCCGACAACTTTGTGAGTCTGTACGGTTACCTGCAGGGATACATCGTCTGCTGCCTTATGTACTTCATCATCTGCTTTCCGCTCGCCATGCTGGTGCAGTGGCTCGAGCGCCGCTCCAAGGAGCGTCCGCGCGGCGTGAGCCTGGCCGAGCTGGGGCTCGACAACGTAGAGGAGGCCTAGCGCATGGAAATCTTCAACGCGACCAACCTGCTCTACATTTGGGGCGGCTTTGTTAAGACGATCGAGATCTCGGCGCTGTCGATCTTTTTCTCGCTCATCTTTGGCACGGTGCTGGCGCTCGTTAAAAGCTATGCGCCCCGCCCGTTCCGTATTTTGGTGAGCGCCTATATCGAACTGTTCCGTTGCACGCCGAACCTGCTGTGGATTCTGTTTATCTACTTTACGGTGCAGGGTTTGGACATTGTGATTTCGACCATCGCCTTTACGCTGTTTACCAGCGCTGTTATGGCCGAGATTGTGCGCGGCGGCCTCAACTCGATTCCGCGCGGCCAGTTTGAGGCAGCGCAGAGCCAGGGCTTTGGCTTCTTTGCCACCATGCGCTACATCATTCTGCCTCAGACGTTTAAGACGATCATTCCAGCGCTGTTTAGCCAGTGCACGACTGTCATTAAGGACAGCTCGTATCTTTCGGGCATTAACGTGGCCGAGCTCATGTACACGGCAAACGTGGTGATGGCCCACGCGATCGACCTGTCGCAGGTGCTTATGCTCTACGGCCTGGTGTTTGCGATGTACTTTGTGCTCAACTTTGGTATCTCGCTGCTGGTCCGAGCGTATCAACGTCGTATTGTGGCAGCGTAGAATGTGACAAAGGGACTGTCCCTTTATCACATAGAGAAAGGAATCGCGATGAGCGATCTGGAGAATAAGAAGAATCCTGTGGTCATTACCATCGCGCGCGACTTTGGCGCCGAGGGCCACGAGATTGGTCGTATCCTCGCCGATGAGCTGGGGATTCCGCTGTACGATAACGAGCTGCTGGTGCGTGCTTCGCTGCGCGCGGGCGAGTCGCTCGACAAGATGGCCGCCTACGACGAGCGCCTGGCCGTGGAGAACATGGCGTTTCTGCCCGACCGCTACGATGCGCGTTCGTACTCGGACAAGTTGTTCCAAAAGATGAGCCAGGTGATTTTGGATCTGGGTGAGACCGAGAGCTGCATTATCGAAGGCCGTCTGTCCGATTATCTGCTGCGCAACAACCCCAACCACATTGCCGTGCTGGTGACCGCACCCTTTGAGGACCGCGTCGAGATCGTGCGCAAGAAGCGTGGCCTTAACAAAAAGAAGGGTGCCAAGCTGGTCAAACAGCAGCAGAAGGCGCGCGAGGCGTTCTATAAGCGCTACAGTGCCGGAAAGTGGAAGATGACGAGCGGCAAGGATATCGTTGTCAACCGCGCCAAGTTGGGACGCGAGGGCTGTAAAGACGTCATCGCCGCTGCCTACCGCTACAAGGTAGCGCAGCTCGAAGGCTAGCCGACCAAAAACCACCACAAGGGGACATGCACCTTGTGGTGGTTTTTGTTTTAGGTAGAGAAAGTCAACTGGTTCTGCCGGGGCCGATCGCTCAAAGAACTCAAGGATGCTCAAAAAACTCAAAGATACTCAAATAAATTATAGATAGTAGGGGCATAATTAAGTTATATGAGTTAAAGGGAGGCTTTATGGCGGCACCGACGGCGTACAGGCAGGTAAATCCATTCACGCCGATGTTCGGACGTGTACCGGCGTATATGGCCGGCCGTGAGCAAATCATCGATGATATGGTGCTGGCGTTTGAAAATGACGACTCCGATCCCAATCTTTGCTCGGTTTTCTATGGTGCGCGTGGTACAGGTAAAACGGCGCTTTTGGCATATCTGTCGTACCGCGCCCAGCAAGAGGGCTGGATTACAGCGAATGTGACGGCCTCGGAGGGGATGCTCGAAGACATTTTGCAGCGCCTCAACGAATCAGCCGCCCATCTGATCGAAAAGCCCGCTTCTAGGCGTGTGAACAGTGTCGGCATTGCCCCCGTAGGAAGCATGAGCTGGGAAAACATCGATGTTGAATTTGAGGGCGCTAACTGGCGTACTAAGATGAACGCTTTGTTTGCTCAGCTTGAAGCGACTGACACCGGGGTGCTTATCGCCGTTGACGAAGTGGATGCATCGTTTGCGCAAATGACGGAGCTTGTTACTACCTACCAGCACTTTGTAAGCGAGAATAAAAAGGTAGCTTTGCTTATGGCGGGGCTGCCGTTTCGCGTGCTGGCGCTGCTGACGGGGAAATCGACATCATTTCTTCGTCGCGCGGCTCAACATTCGCTGGGATCAATTTCACCGACTGAGGTAAAAGAAGCGTTTCGACTAACGATTGAGGACGGCGGCAAGACGATTTCTGATGAGGCGATCGACCTTGCTGCCAAGGCGATCGATGGTTTTCCATTTATGTTCCAGTTGGTGGGGTATCGGGCATGGAATGCTTCGCGCCAAGCCTCCGAGGTTTCTATTGAGGATGTCGAACGAGGCGCGAAACTTGCGCAAGAGGAGCTGGAATCGCGAGTTTTCGCTTCAACAGCGGCGGAACTTTCACGAGGGGACCTTGAATTTCTTCGTGCAATGAATCCGGTTGGGACGACGACCAGGCAAGAGCTGGCAGCGAGGCTTAAGAAGAGTTCCGGTTCGATTTCAACGTATAAAAAGCGTCTGGTAGAGGCTGGGGTAATTGAAGAGCCTCTACAAGGACGTTTTGAGTTTGCATTGCCAGGCTTCGGCCGATATGTCGCATCGCTTTACTAGAGGGTCGTTGCTGCGAAGGATCGCTTCGTGTCCCTTTACTGTCTCGATCTGTAACAATAAGCCTGCTTTTAGGGGCCTATCTGTTACAGACTGAGACAAACTGGCAGAGTGGCCTTCTGCTCCGCTCAAACCACCGCAAAGGGGGCCTTTGTGGTGGTTTTTGTTTTAGGCGGAGGGGAAGGCCTTGGTGAGACCGGCGCGCGTCTGCGTGTCGGTCTTTTGGTAGATAGAGCTCAGGTGGCGCTGCACCATGCGCATCGAGATACCGAGCTCCTCGGCGACCTGCTTGAGCGGGCGTTCATCCTGGGTCACGGCTATGAGCACGTCGACTTCGCGCGGGGTGAGAGCGTGGTTGGCGATGAAGGCCTGGCGTTGCTCCTCGATGGTGGGGGCGGCGAGTGCTTCTTCTGCCAGCTGCTCGCGCTCGCGCTCCTGCTCGGTTTGGGGCAGGCGGAACAGGCCCGCGGCTACAAACGCCACACTCGCCGCCACAAGCAGCATGAGCGCGCCGATCATGATGAGGGCGACATTGCCCGAGGTCACAAGTGCCAGCGAGATGCCCGACGTAGTGAACGCACACACGTTGTTGGCTGCGCGGCCCATGCCAGCCCACAGTGCGGGCGTATGCATGCGCGGCGCCAGCTGCGTAAACGTGGCGGTAAAGAACGTGACAAAAAAGCCCGAACTCAGATAAAAGACGACAAGGCCCAGGTTGGGGTCGGCGCCGGCTTCCACGGCCAAGATCGAGATGGTGGAAAGTGCCGTGACGCCGAGCATGATGAGACCCATGTAGCGACGTTCGGCAAGATCAAAGATAAGACCGGCGGCAAGGCCGCTTGCCGCCAAAAAGAGGCGCGGCCAGGTCTGTACGGCGATGGTGCCGTGGGCGTTGGAGAGCGTGACCACGTTGTCGAGGGTCGAGAACAAGCAGGCAAGAATCATGACGAGCGCGATGCTCCAACATGCCTGCTTGGCGAGGGCGTGTGAGGGCTCGGCAAAGGGGCTGACGGTGGGATTGGGACTCTCGGCAGCCTTTAGGGGAACGGCGCTGAGGGCGGAGATGGCGATAGTCACTGTGCCAAGGACGATGAGCTCTGCGATGCCGCCGCAATTGAGCAGGTTGACGGCGAACTGCATCAGGATGCCCGCGGCATAGGCCGCTCCCGCGCCGGTGGCGAGCTTGGGATCGTCTTGAAACGCCAGTGAAAAGGCGTAGTGCGTAGCGGCGCCCAACAGGCCGAGTCCGAGGAATGCGAGGCAGCCCAGAATCTCGAGGGCAAGCGAACCCGTGGGGGACTGGATCTGGGTCAATCCCAGGATGGCGATGGGAACGGCGGCGCTGACAACTGCCTGGGGCTGGCCTTTGCGTTGGGCGAGACCGAGCAGTGGTGCATATCCGATAAAGCCGATGACGCTGGCGCCAAGGATAAAGCCCTGCGCAAGCACAACGCGTTCGGCACCGGCGAGCAGCCCGACGTTGACGTCGAAGCGAAACTCGGCGGCAAGGAAGGCGAAGGTGAAGAGCGCGAGTGCCAGAAGCGCGTTGATTTTAGGCCTACTCAGGTTCAAGGACGGTCCTTTGGGTGGACGAATAATCGTGTCCTCGATTGTAGCGTTCCCGGGACGAGTGTGGCGATGGCGAAATCATATTGAATTAAACCGCAGGTAGAGGCCTAGGTTCACATCTACGAACCTAGGCATACGGAGTCATTTGGCACATCTTGGTGGTACAGAACCACCACAAAGGGGACAGGCACCTTTGTGGTGGTATATCCCTACGACCAAGGAGGCCGTTATGAACGCAAGTCACTTTGACAAGCAAGCTCAACGTGAGTCCACCTGCTCGCTGGTTCACGGTACCTGGCGTTGTGTGGGTGCCAAAATAGCTTGCGCCGGCGCGTGTGCGCTTATGGTCGGTCAGTTGCTGCTGCCGAGCGTGGCGCTGGCGACGGAATGCGCCGATCCCGCCGTTGGGACGGATGAGGTTGCCGCGGCTCCGGTGACGCCGACGGTTGCGGAGGATACGGCGGCTCCGGCGCCGGTACCGGTGGCTCCGGCTGCGCCGATGACTGACGCGGCTCCGGCGGCACCGTCCACGGCAGAAGCTCAGCAAGATCAGCAGGACGCACCGGCGGCAACGGTGAACGATACGGTTGCTGTCAACCAAGATGGCTCTCTTGGTGGCACCGACAGCTCGTCGGCAAACAACGCCATCATGCCCTGCGGTGTGACCGATGTTGTTGGCGGCAGCGACGTTAGGGTCAACACGACCGTGGTCCCCCACTATACGGACTGCGCGCTTCCGAGCAAGGTCACACTCAAAAAGGGCCAGCCGTATACCCACGATTTTCTCGATGTAGAGGGTGGCATTCCAGAAACGCTTGCGAGCGAAGTCGTCGAGGTTAAGTACTACAGGGCCGATGCCGCTTCGGGCATTCTGGTCGAAGTTCAGGATGCGTCCATGTCCGACGTGACGGCTCGCTTCGAACCCGTTGGCAATCACATGAGGCTGACGCTGACCTTTACGGGTGGCGCGGCAGGCGGCTCGTATCGACTCACGCGCAATGAGGCTCTCTATATTGGCACGGCACTGGAGTATACCGGAACTGACTATGCAGGCAGCTCGACTATCCTCAACGAAACCAGGTACGATTATTACCTCCGCTACGCCATCAATAGCGAAATTACGCTCGTTGCGTCAGAAAACGAAGCCCTCCATAACCTGAACGTCAACGACGTGAAGACCAACTACGCGCCCGGCGAGGCGCCCCGCGCGACCGCGACGATTCCCGCTGCTGACGCCGACAAGTACGAGATCGCCTACGAGTGCTGGGAGGAGATGGAGCTCGATATGGAATCCGGGGAGTCGGTGCCCGTTGCCTTCTGGTATTCCGATCCCACAAAGTACACGCCGGGCATGAAGAAGATTGACCACTTCGAAGAGGGAAAGTTCTACATGTACTCCGTTGAGCTGAGGCTCAAGGGCGACAATACCGTGGCCGATGACTGCAATATGAACGTCAACGGTCATTGGGCGCACCACATCAAGACCGACAACGGCGTCTTCGCGCCAAACGCTGACAATATGCTGTGCGAGCAGCCGATCGACGAATGGCGTGCCGTCGACGTTATCGAGATAAACGGTGCCACGACCACCTTCAAGGCAGGCGATAAGCCGGTCTTTACGGCGAATGTTCCGACGGGCTCCAACTCCCTTCCTCAGTGTGAGTTCTGGACGGGCAGCGACGGTAGCGAAGTAAATTCCGTTGAGTTCTGGGACCAGCACATCACCAACCATATCGACGCCTTTAAGCCTGGCGTGACCTATCGCTACGGCCTGTACTTTAAGCCGGCGCGTGGTTTCTACTTTACGCCCAATACCAAGCTGAAGATCAATGGGGTTGAGTGTGGCTATCAGGTGGGCGAGGCAAGTGAGGTTGATCCCGAGAGCGGTTGGATTTTCACCCTGTGGCTGAACACCAATCTGATGTTTACGCCTGAGACTACGCCGGCTCCCGATCCGCAGCCCACGCCGGATCCCAATCCGACACCGCAGCCTGAGACCAAGCCCGAGGCCAAACCTGAAGCTAAACCCTCGGCCAAGCCGGCTACGACCACCACGGTGAGCAAGACGGTTGAGAAAGCCACGCCGGCCAAAAAGTCCGCCGCCGTCCTGGCCGCCACGGGCGACACCACCGCGATGACGGTCACCGCCCTGGGCATCGCCGGCGCAACCGTTGCCGCCGCAGGCATCGCCGCGACCAAGCGCCGCAAGCGCTAGGTTTTGGTGACGGCGCCTATCCTCGGCTTCAGCAAAATCTCGATCTGTAACACCAAACTGCCCAAAACGGCTCTAGATGTTACAGATTGAGATGAACCGAATGGCCGCCAATCTAATGTCTCGATCTGTAACACCAAGCGGGGAATTTGACCTCTAGCTGTTACAGATCGAGACAAACTGGCCGGCCAAGTCCAGAACCGCCACAAAGGTGCCTGTCCCCTTTGTGGTGGTTTGGGCGGGTGGCGTAGAAAAAAGTCCCCGTCGGGCGTGTGCTCGACGGGGACTATGCCGTTTAATGGCTAGCGTTGCAGGTGATTACTCGCCCAGCAGGCTCTTGGTGATGGAAGCGGCGGCCTTCTTGCCGGCGCCCATCGCCAGAATGACCGTAGCGGCACCGGTGACGATGTCGCCGCCGGCCCAGATGCGGGGATCGGTGGTCTGGCCGGTCTCCTCGTCGGCGACGATGTAGCCCCACTTGTTGAGCTCCATCTTGCCGCCGATCTTCTTTGCGAAGGGGTTGGCGTTGGTACCGATAGCCGAGATTGCGACGTCGCAGGGAATCTCCTCGATGGCGCCCTCGATGGGCACCGGGCGACGACGGCCGGACTCGTCGGGCTCGCCGAGCTCCATCTTCTGGACCTTGACGGCGCACACGGAGCCGTCCTCGCCAGCGACAAACTCGAGCGGGGAGACGAGCGGCAGAACCTCGACGCCCTCGGCCTTAGCATGGTGCAGCTCGGCGCGACGGCAGGGCATCTCGTCCTCGGTACGACGGTAGGCGATGATGGCGTGCTCGGCGCCCAGGCGCTTGGCGGTACGGACGGCGTCCATAGCCACGTTGCCGCCACCAAAGACGACGACGTTCTTGCCGTGCTTGGTGGGGGTGTCGTACTCGGGGAACTTGTTGGCCTTCATCAGGTTCACGCGGGTGAGGTACTCGTTCGCGAAGAAGACGTTGGGCAGGTTCTCGCCGGGGACGTTGAGGAACTTGGGCAGGCCAGCGCCGGTCGCCACGTAGATGGCGTCGAAGCCTTGCTCGAACAGCTCCTCGGCCGTGGCCATGTTGCCTACGACGGAGTTGTACTCAAACTTGACGCCCATGTCCTCCAGGCCGTCGATCTCGCGCTTGACGACCGCCTTGGGCAGACGGAACTCGGGGATGCCGTAGACCAGCACGCCGCCGCCGGTGAAGAAGGCCTCGAAGACGGTGACGTCAAAGCCGTTACGGGCGAGCTCGCCGGCGCAGGTGATGCCGGACGGGCCGGAGCCGACGACGGCGACCTTCTTGCCGTTCTTGGGGGCCATCTTGGGCGTGGAGGCGAGCTCGGGGCGGTCACCCAGGAAGCGCTCGAGCTGGCCGATGGCCACGGGCTCGGACTTCTTGCCGCGGATGCACTTGCCCTCGCACTGGTTCTCCTGCGGGCAGACACGGCCGCAGATGGCGGGAAGCATGGAGTCCTCGCGGATGGTATCGAGAGCGCCGCCGAAGTCCTTCTCGCGGATCTGCTCGATAAAGCGGGGGATGTTGATGTTGACGGGGCAGCCCTCAACGCAGAACGGCTTCTTGCAGTTGAGGCAGCGCTCGGCCTCGGCCAGCGCCATCTCCTCGGTGAAGCCCTTGTCGACGGGGCGGAAGTCGCAGGCGCGCTCGGCAGCCGGCTCCTCGTTATCGGGGGTGCGGGGCGACTTCATATCGGCAACGAAACGACCGTTAACTAGTGGCATGCGCAGCTCTTTTCCTCATAGGCCTTGAGGGACTCGCCCTCTTCGGAACGGTAAGCGGCCTGGCGGGCACGAAGGTCATCCCAGTCGACCAGGGTGGCATCGAAGTCGGGGCCGTCGACGCAAGCGAACTTGGTCACGCCGCCCACCTCGACGCGGCAGCAGCCGCACATACCGGTGCCGTCAACCATGATGGGGTTGAGCGACGCGGTGATGGGGGTGTCGTACTTCTGGGCGGTGAGGGTCGAGAACTTCATCATCGGAACGGGGCCGACGCAGAAGACCTGGCTCACGGCCTTGTCCTGCAGCAGGCGCTCCAGCGGAGCGGTTACAACGCCCTGCTCGCCGTAGGAACCGTCGTCGGTAGTGATGTGGATGTGGTCCTCGTCGAGGAGCTCGCGGAACTGGTCCTCCATGAGCAGGAGGTCCTTGGTGCGGGCGCCCATGATGGCGTGCACCTCGTGGCCGGTCTCGACCAGGTGCTTGGCGACCGGGAAGGCAATTGCCAGGCCAACGCCGCCGCCAATGACGGCGCAGGGGCCCTCGGCCATCTCGGTGGGAACGCCCAGCGGGCCCACGACGTCGCGCAGCGACTCGCCGGCCTCGTAGGTGGAAAGCATTTCGGTGGTCTTGCCGATCACCATGAAGATGAACTCGACCCAGCCCTCGTCACCGTTCCAGCCGGCCAGGGTAAACGGGACACGCTCGCCCGTCTCGTTGGCGCGAACCATGAGGAACTGTCCAGCGTGCGCATGCTTGGCGATTGCAGGCGCCTCGATGCGGAACTTGAACACCTTCTCCGAGAACTGCGTCTTCTCCAGGATCTTATACATAGAACCCCTCTCTTGTTAGGGCCGCCGAACCGTGCCTCCACGGAAATGGACGGTAGCCCGAATAAAACCGTACGCGCACAGGCGTTGTGCAGACATACGATGCAAATTATACCCTCATGGACATGTCACTTACGTGTGTCTTCGGCGGTTGGGAGCAGGGTTTATCCACTTTGGCCTACCAAAGGGGGAGAGGTTTATTTTGGTCGGTTTTATCAGGTAAAACGGCAAATGGGGGCCGGCCTCGCACATCGGTGAGGCCGGCCCCCATTCGAGCGCTGCATATGTATGGCGGCACAGGGTTTATTGCGGTGCGGCCGCTGCGGTGTTTCCGCATACAGAACCTGCCAAAATAAACCTGTCCCTAAATAGTAGGTTCTAGTGCTTGCCGTTGGCGGAAGCGGCGCCGTTTACGTGATCGCGGGCGTAGATTACGCCGTGGACGATGGCCAGACCGGCGGCATCTGCGGCGCGGGCGCAGGTGTCCTGGAAATCCTCGGCCTCGCGGGCGCGCAGCTGCTTAAGAACGTAGTCGGCGACGGCCATCTTGCCGGGAGGGTTGCCGATGCCGGTGCGGATGCGGCTGAAGTCGCGGCTGCCCATCTTGTCGATGATGGAGCGCAGGCCGTTGTGACCGGCATGGCCTCCGCCCACCTTGACGCGTACGTCACCGGCGGGAATGTCGAGCTCGTCGTGGATGACGAGCAGCTCCTCGGTCTTGATCTTGTACTCGCGGCAGAGCTTGGAGATGGGCCCGCCCGAGGTGTTCATGTACGACTGCGGCTTGACCAGCACAATCTGGCGCTTACCGCCCTCTTCCTCGGGATCGTTGATGTTGATGAGCGCGACCTCGGCGCCTGCTTGGTTTTTCCAGTACGTGACGCCGGCCTGACGGGCCAGCTCGTCGATTGCTTTGAAGCCAGCGTTGTGGCGGGTCTCGGCATACTCATCGCCAGGGTTGCCAAGTCCGGCAACCATGCGAATCTTAAGCGGCTGTGCAGCTGCCATATTTGTCCTTCCGTTACATAAAAAGTTTAATCAACGACAAAGGCTACCACGCCCGCCGAAGGCGAGACTTCGTTTCAGCGAAATCCCACCAGACAAAAGCGCGGCCGCGGCAGGGCGAGCCGTCGGAACAGAAGAAACCCCCGCGCGACCTTTGCGAAGCAATGAACTGCCTCCCATTTCTTGGACATGAGAAATGGGAGGCTTTCTTTATGCGTGTCGACTTGAGGGTGAAGCACGACATCGAGGCCAGGAAGGCGGCGATCGGGCTCTTCGAGCGAGGCCACGGCTCCGAGTCGGCGGCG
>JAXJMO010000042.1:0-6485 GCA_036313175.1 Collinsella sp.
GACCTCGACGACTTCGTGGTCCATTGGAACACGAGGAGGCGCCAGGTTAAACTGAAGGGACTGACCCCGGAGGAGTTCCGGAGACAGTCCCTTGCGGCGTAGTTCTTATTTAAGCCGTCCAAGTTTTGGGGTGCAGTTCACGAAGCGCGCAGCGGGGGCTCCGACATGTCCGAGGACGATTTGGAGAGTAACCCTGTGCCCGGCCGACGGGATCCCTAAGCACGCCATGCTTCTTATGTGCAGCAAAGCTAATACTGCTAAAATACTAAGCGCTCATGTAGTTTAAACGCACGACGATAAGGAGCACCAGTGGGTAACCACTTCCGTACCTCCGGTGCGGGCGATGATGCCCCCAAGACGCAGGCAGGCGTCCAGGGCAGTCGTTTCGCCACTCCGGATTCAGAGGGCCAGCCTGTTGCTCAGGCCCCCGCTCAGCCGGCAGATCAGGCACAGCCGGCATCCGATCCCTTTGCCTACAATCCAACCAGCGATGTCGCGCTTTCCGGCACGGCGGGTTTTGAGCCCGTTCAGGCCGTGACCGCTCGCGTGGAGCAGCCTCAGGCTGGCGCCGCTACGCCGCAGCCTACCATGGCCGGCATTCCCGACCCCTTGGCCCCTGCGACGCCGGCTCCTCAGCCAGCGCAGTCCGGTCTCTTTGCTGCTATTCCCGACCCCACGCAGCCTGCTGCCCCGGTGGTCGAGAGCGATCAGGCCGCCGAGGTTGCAAGCCTCGATAACGCGCTCAACAACCCCGATTTTACGTCGGTGTTTGCGCCTATCGATCCGCAGGCCAGCCGCAAGAAGATGGCCAAGCAGGCCGGTGTCGAGCCCGTCATCCTTATGGAGCATGTCACCAAGATCTATCCGGCACAGCCCAACAAGCCCGCACTCGACGACATCAACATCGAGATCTATCCGGGCGAGTTCGTCTTTTTGGTCGGTCACTCCGGCTCAGGTAAGACCACGCTGCTGTCGACGCTCAACCGCGACGTCAGGCCCACGAGCGGTCGCATTTTGGTCGCCGGCCAGGACCTCATGAAGATCAAGAACCGCAAGGTTCCGTTCCTGCGCCGTCAGATTGGCGCCGTGTTCCAGGACTTTAAGCTTCTGCCTCAAAAGTCCGCCTACGAAAACGTGGCGTTTGCCCTGCAGTGCATCGGCAAGCCCAAGGGCGTCATTCGCAGCCAGGTTCCCGAGGTACTGCGTCTGGTCGGCCTGGCCGATCAGATGGACTCGCTGCCCGATCAGCTTTCCGGTGGCGAGCAGCAGCGCGTTGCCGTTGCCCGCGCCATGGTCAACCGCCCGCCGCTGTTGATCTGCGACGAGCCCACGGGCAACCTCGACCCGGCGATTTCGCTGGGCATCATGAAGCTGCTCGAGCGCATTAACCGCACCGGTACCACCGTGATCGTCGCTACGCACGACCGCGAGATGGTCGATAGCATGCACCGTCGCGTGATCGCCCTCGAGGGCGGCCACGTAATCCGCGACCAGGAGAGGGGAGGTTACGGCAACTATGGCACCAACTAACGTGGGCTACTCGCTCAAAGAGGCAATGAGCCACTTCTTCCGTAACTGGACCACCTCGCTCGGCGCCGTCATCACGATCTTCCTTTCGCTGTTTATCATCGGCCTGTTCATCATGGGTTCCGCGATGCTGAACTCCGTGATCGGCACCGTCGAGGATCAGGTTGTCATTAACGCCTTTATTAGCGATGACGCCGATCAGGCAGACGTTCAGGCCTTTGAGACCGAGCTTAAGACGTGGAATAACGTCAAGTCCGTGACCTATAAGGACAAGGACGACGCGCTGGCCGAGTATACGAGCAAGATGTCGGGCAACGCCGACGCCACCATGAGCGCGCTCGATGGCCAGAACCCGCTGCCGGCTTCGTTTGCAATTGAGATGGACGATCCGTCCAAGGTCGAGAGCACGGCCGAGAAGCTCAAGAAGGATGCCGATTTCCAGAAGATCGCGGATGACGGCGACGTCAACGCGAGCGTGCTGTACGGCCAGGAGGAAGTGAGCCGCCTGTTCCAGGTGACCAACTACATCCGCATCGCCGCCGTGGTGCTCGTTGGCCTTCTGACCTTTATCGCATTCATCTTCATCAACAACACGATTCGCCTGTCCATCACGGCGCGTCGTCGTGAGATTGCGATTATGCGTCTGGTCGGCGCCAGCAACGGCTTCATTCGTGGCCCGTTTATCACCGAGGGCGTGCTGCAGGCCATTTTGGGCTCGCTGCTTTCCATCGGCGTTCTGGAGCTGCTGCGCAATCTGATGATTCCGCGTCTGCAGGAGAGCATCGGCTGGATGTCGTTTGCCCTGCCGATGCAGTACTACCTGGTGACCTATGCTGCGCTGATTCTGGTCGGCGTGATTATCGGCCTCTTTGGTTCTGCCATCGCCATGCGTCGCTACCTGCGCGTGTAGGCATGCCTGGAATTCATCCCTTCCAACGGGTCGTCTCTTATGGGGCGGCCCGTTTTTTGTCCCCTAGGGGACGGCAGGAAAGCGAATCATTTGGGTAGACTCTTTGGAGTTCGCAATCGATAGTTAGGAGGCGCCATGGGGCGCAATAACAAGCATAAGCGTGGAGCTCGCAATAAGCGCGGGCCGGTGCGCAGCGAACGCCGTCCGAGCCTGACCGGGCGCGTGCAGCTCCATGAGCACAGTGCCTATGTCATAACCGAGAATGGCGACTACAAGGTCATGGGCCGTGGCAAGCGCGAGATTATGGATGGCGATACCGTTGCCGTGAGCATTAAGAACAGCCCGCACGGTGAGCGGCGCGCCGTGATCGAAGGCGTGGTTGAGCGCGCAGCCATAAGCGTGGTGGGTACGTACCAGACCGCCGGTCCGCTCGGTGTGATCGAGCCGCTCGATTCGCGTCTGAAGGCCGACTTCTTCATTCTGCCCGAGGATACCTCGGCGGATCGTCTGGGCGTTCACCCGGGTGATGCTGTTGTCGCGCGCATTTTGACCTACCCGACGCGCCTGGAATCGGGCGCTGTGACGATCGAACGCCGCATTGGCGGAGATGACGCGCCCGATTTGGGCGTTCAATATGTGATGGCGCGCTACGGCTATACCGATAGCTATCCCGAGGCCGCGCTGGACGAGGCCGAGGGGCTTTCGCTCGATGTGTCCGCGGCGCTTAAGGACCCGCTCCGCCGCGATCTGCGCGACCGCTTTGTCATCACGATCGACCCGGTCGACGCGCGCGACTTTGACGATGCCATTTCGCTGGAGCGCACGCCCGAGGGTGGCTACAAGCTGGGTGTGCATATCGCCGACGTTTCACACTATGTGGCTTGGGACGGGCATATCGATCTTGAGGCTCGCCATCGTACGACATCGGTGTATCTGGCCGATCGTGTGCTTCCCATGCTGCCCGAACGCCTGTCCTGTGACCTGTGCTCGCTTCGCCCTGACGAGGACCGTCTTGCGTTTACCGTCGATATCGAGCTCGATGCACAGGGTCGCGTGCGGCATTACGATCCGTACCCCAGTGTGATTCGCTCGCGTGTGCGTATGGACTATGACGGCGCCGAGGCGCTGCTGGTGCGTGCCGGCGCGGTTGAGTATTCGGTGCTGGAGGGTGCAGCCGAGGATGTTGCGGCTGCCGAGACCTCGCGCGAGGAAGCGCTTGAGCGCGGTCTTGCGTGCGAGGAGGCCGCCCGCGGCTACAACATCGACCTCGGCGATTTCCTTGTCGCCGCTAACGAACTCGCCGAACTTCGCCGTCGTATTCGTCGCGCCCGCGGCTCAGTCGATTTTGACACGGCCGAGATTCGCGCTCTATTGGATGAGGACGGAGTGCCCGTGCAGATTGTGGCGCGTGAGCGTTCGTGTGCCACGTCGCTTATCGAGGAAGCCATGCTGCTCGCCAACGAGTGCGTTGCAGAGTGGCTGGCAGACCGTGATATCGAGGCCTGCTATCGCGTGCATGAGGATCCGAGCCCCGATAGCCTGCACGGTGCTGCCGTTGCGCTGGCGCAGCTAGGCATCATCGACGATCGCCGTGCTGCCGGTATTGCCCTGGGGAGCCCCGATGAGCTGCAGGCTGCAGTTGATGCTGCCGCCGGTACGGCCAACGCACCGCTCGTTAACACGCTGCTTCTGCGCAGCATGCAGCGCGCGCTGTACAAGCCGCGCAACGAGGGCCACTTTGCGCTCGCCGCGCCGTGCTACTGTCACTTTACGAGTCCCATCCGTCGCTACCCCGATCTGGTGGTGCACCGCGTGCTCAAACTGCAGTTGGCCTATGAGCAGCTCGGCGGCAAGGACGCCTTGGTCCGTACGCCGTGGCTGATCGGCAAGGGGCGCGAGTCGCTGCCGCGCATTCTGCCGCAGATCTGCCGCGCATGTAGCGATACCGAGCGCGCGGCAGATGCCGCCAGCCATGCGACGCAAAAGATCAAGATTGCCCAGTACTATGAGGATCGCCTGGGCGAGCGCTATGCCGGAACCGTCTCGTGGGTTAGCAGCATGGGCCTCTTTGTGCGCTTGGACCTGACGCAGGCCGAAGGCTTGGTTTCGATTAAGAGCCTGGGCAACGAGTGGTTCGAGTTCGACGAGGACGCGCTAACGCTCACGGGTGCCGACACGGGCACCCGTTACGAGCTGGGGCAGCGCGTGATTATCGAGGTCTCGCGCGTCAATACCACGCGTGGACACTTGGACTTTAAGCTTATCCATTAGCTAAATCCCGGCTCGTGGCGAGAGAGCGGAGGGCGGTCTTTCGGGGCCGCCCTCCGCATTTGAATAGTGGCTACCTTGCCGTCTGCTCAGCCGCCCGCTTACCTGCTATTTGAGAGGTAAAACCTACCAAAATAAACCTGTCCCTTTTGGCAGGTTTACAAGAAAGCGGGGATGAGATGGCGACGGTGTACGGTTATGCGCGGGTGAGTTCGCGCGATCAGAATCTGAATCGGCAGCTGGATGCGCTGGGCGCCTATGGCGTGGGCTCAGCGAATATTTATGCCGACCATGCGAGCGGCAAGGACTTCGATCGACCGCATTATCGCGAGCTGCTGCACGTCCTGGGAGACGGGGACGTGCTGGTGGTGCTTTCTATCGACCGACTTGGTCGTAATTACTCCGAGATTCTTGAGGAATGGCGACGCATTACCAAGGAGCTCGGGGTTGCCATTGTGGTGTTGGACATGCCATTGCTTGACACGCGCGTCAGGGCCAGCGGCGCGCCGGATGTGACCAACACCCTGATTGCCGATATTGTGCTGCAACTGCTGAGCTACGTGGCGCAGGTGGAGCGCGAGAATATCCATCGGCGCCAGGCGGAGGGGATTGCAGCGGCGCGAGCGCGAGGGGTCCGTTTCGGTCGACCTCGCAAGCCGTGCCCTCCTCAGTTTGAGCTGGTGCGCGATAGCTATGAGGCAGGCGATATTACCCGCAGCCAGGCAGCAAAATGCCTGGGCGTGTGCGTGGGGACGTTCGATCGCTGGATGCGCGAGGCGGGGTAGGGGTTTGCGTCGCTTTGTCGCTTCCTGTTGCGATTCAAATTTTGATACGGTGACGATGCCATTTGGGGCTACACTCGCTGATATTCAAAAAAGGAGGTTGGCCCTTGGCTCGCGTAAAACAAATAATCGGATGGACCGCGATCGTTCTGTTCGCTGCAACGCTGGCGGGCATCTGGGCGCTGACGGAGCAAAATGCGGTGGAGACGTCGTTGCTGAGCGAGTCCACCGCGCGTGTGGTGGAGGGTCAGGCCACGGGCGTTCAGGCTGCCGATGCCACGGGTGAAGCCCAAGCGGAGAACGGAATGACCGGGGGAACCGATTCGGCTGCCTCGAATGCCCGGTCTGGCCGACTTACTTCCATTCGCATGTGGGTGGGCACGAACGTCCGTCGCGTTGCCCATACCGTAGAATTTTTCTTCGTCGGGTTGTTCGCCTCGGTGGTCGTGGTTTGCCTTTCCAGGCATCCGTGGAGCGTATGCTCCCGTTGCGTGCCCGTATTGCTCTTTTGCGCCGCCTGCTCCGTTGGCGATCAGGTACATAAGATCTTTGTTCCCGGCAGGCATTTCGACGTTATCGATTTAGGATTCGATGCTGCGGGCTATGTCACCGCCATGCTGTTGGTATTGCTGGCAGCGGCGTTGGTGCGCCATGCGACTCGGCCGATCGGCGCCCATGCGAGGCGCTAGCCTTAAGACGAGACATCGCGACTGCCTATGCTTCGACATTGACTACAATAACGGCTGCAATCGCGAGCGGTCGTCGATGTGCAGTTTTCCAGACACCTGTTTTCTCTAAGAAAGGAAATCCCATGGCGGTATTGTTTGTTGAATATCCCAAGTGCTCGACCTGTAAGAAGGCCAAGGCATGGCTGGACGAACATGGGGTAGAGGGTAGTGTCGAGAAAGTTGGTGTAGAGCCCCATCCGAAGCGAGTCGGCCCGGCGTCCTAGAATCTGGAATACGGTTGATATCCTATGCCGCCTCGACCCTGTCCGC
>JAXJMO010000043.1:0-10350 GCA_036313175.1 Collinsella sp.
CGCCGCCGACTCGGAGCCGTGGCCTCGCTCGAAGAGCCCGATCGCCGCCTTCCTGGCCTCGATGTCGTGCTTCACCCTCAAGTCGACACGCATAAAGAAAGCCTCCCATTTCTCATGTCCAAGAAATGGGAGGCAGTTCATCGCGCGGCAGGGGCTCCTCCGTCCTGCGGAAAGATTTGGGAGGTAACCCTGTGCCCGGCCTGCGGCTACTATGGGGCCGGCGCATCCATCTTAAGGTGCTGCGCATACAAAGTTGGGAGGGTCTGAATTGCACTTTTCTGTTCTGGGCCCTTTTCCCTAATGGGGCCTTGCTTGACAGGGCTTCTTCATAAGTTGCGGTGAAATACGGACTGTTTTACCAGTTAAAAGGCCTAATCAGTCCCTATTTCACCGCAACTTCTATTTAGGCTGAATGTTGCGCAACTTGGATTGGATTGGTCGACTTACAGTGGCCTCGTTGGGATCTTCTTTGGTTGCGAGGCTGGTATGGATTGTCCTTGTTGTGGCACCGAGTTGCGCGATGGTGTGAGGTACTGCACGGCCTGTGGGGTTGCCGTTCATGACTTATCGACTGCCCCGGCGCTCTGGATACAGTCTCGGAAGCACGTCATGATCGTTCTTGTTTGTATGTTGACGATCGCTCTTGCCGGCGGCAGCTGGCTGGGACTTCAGTTGTATCAGACGATGTCTTGCTTTATATCGGCTCATTCGGAGCATGCTATTGTGCTCAACATCTCGGCCGCGGGTTGGGATACCGATAACGGGGCCTCGCGTGTCCCGATACACATTACGGGCAAAACCGTCGACGGAATAACGGTCGACGAGGTTGATTATGTAGCCTCCGACGGTTCCGGCATCAGCCTCATACAAGGCGTGTACACGCTCGAGGCGGCAGGCTCCCCTATCGCCGCCGACGGCACGATCTATCAAATTCCGTGCACGAGCGCCACGCTCACCCTCGACGATGTCTTCGCCACAAGCGAAACGATCGATCTGGCCGAACTCGCCGAGCAAGACTCGATACTCACCTTCCGCCCCATCGACCCCGTCGATATGACCAACAACGAGATCTACGACGCCGCATTGCTCGCCATGGCATACAAAAGCAACGATGCGCCCAGCGTGGCAGCACTATGTCAGGCCGCAATCAATCGTCGTGCCGCCGCCAGCACAAGCGGGAACGCCTTCAAAAGTTGCGGTGAAATACGGACTGATTAAGCCTTTAAGCTGGTAAAACCGTCCGTATTTCACCGCAACTGAAACAGGGGCGCCCTCTTATTAGAGAGCGCTCCGTTCGCATTCCAATGTTGTCGGCATGAGGCCGGCTGTGAGCCACCTCGTCTTAGGCCAAGAACTCCTTGGTGGTGGCCACGATGTTGGCGGCGTCCAGGCCGTACTTGTGCAGGAGCTCGGCGCCCGGGCCAGACTCACCGAAGGTGTCGTTGACGCCGATCTTCTTGAGCGGCGTCGGGCACTGCTCGCACAGGACGTCGGCGACGGCGCTGCCCAGGCCACCGATCACGGAGTGCTCCTCGACGGTCACGACGTGGCCGGTCTTGGTGGCGCTCTTAACGATCAGGTCGGCGTCGATGGGCTTGATGGTGTGCATGTTGATGACCTCGGCATCGATGCCCTCGGCAGCAAGCTGCTCAGCGGCCTCGAGCGCCTCGCCGACCATCAGGCCGCAGGCGATGATGGTGACGTCGGTGCCCTCGCGCATGACTATGCCCTTGCCCACCTCGAACTTGTAAGTCTCGGGGTCGTTGATAACCGGCGAGGCCAGACGGGCGAAGCGCATGTACACGGGGCCGTCGCACTCGTAGGCGGCGCGCGTCACGGCACGGGCCTCGATGTCGTCGGCGGGAACGATCACGGTCATGCCGGGGATGACACGCATCAGGGCGATATCCTCGCAGCACTGGTGCGTGGCGCCATCCTCGCCCACCGAGATACCGGCGTGCGTGGCACCGATCTTAACGTTAAGGTGCGGATAACCGATGGAGTTGCGGACCTGCTCAAAGGCGCGGCCGGCGGCAAACATGGCAAAGCTGCTCGCGAAGGCGACGCGGCCGGTGGTTGCGATACCGGCGGCAACACCCATCAGGTTGCTCTCGGCGATGCCCACATCGAAGAAGCGGTCGGGGCAGGCTGCCTTGAACTTGCCGGTCTGCGTGGCGGCGGCAAGGTCGGCGTCGAGGACCACAAAGTCATCGTGCTCGTTGGCGAGCTCGACGAGGGCCTCGCCGTAGCTTACGCGCGTGGCGATTTTCTTGACGTCTGCCATCCTAGAGCTCCTCTCCGGCGGCCGTGAGCTCTGCCATGGCCTGCTTAAACTGTTCATCGTTGGGGGCCTTACCGTGCCAACCAACCTGGTTCTCCATAAAGGAAACGCCCTTGCCCTTCATGGTCTCGGCGATAATGGCGGTCGGCTGGCCCTTGGTAGCGCGAGCCTCGGCAAAGGCGGCGCGGATCTGGTCGAAGTCGTTGCCGTCGGCGAGCTCCACCACGTGAAACTTGAACGCGCGGAACTTGTCGGCGAGCGGCATGGGGTCGTTGACCTCCTCGACGGGGCCGTCGATCTGCAGGCCGTTATGGTCGACGATCACGCAGAGGTTGTCGAGCTGCTGGTTGCCGGCAAACATGGCGGCCTCCCAGACCTGGCCCTCCTCGCTCTCGCCGTCGCCCAGCAGGGCGTAGGTGCGATAGTCGTCGCCCCAGTGCTTGGCGGCAACGGCCATGCCCACGGCGGCGGAAATGCCCTGGCCGAGCGAGCCGGTGGACATGTCGACGCCCGGGGTGTCGTTCATGTTGGGATGACCCTGCAGGTGGCTGCCGATATGGCGCAGCGTCTCGAGATCCTCCTTGGGGAAGAATCCGCGCTCGGCGAGCACGGCGTACAGACCAGGCGCGCAGTGACCCTTGGAAAGCACGAAGCGATCGCGGTCGGCCTTGCGGGGGTCGGCCGGGTCGACGTTCATTTCCTCAAAGTACAGATAGGTCATGATGTCGGCAGCGCCGAGCGAACCGCCCGGATGGCCGGACTTGGCAGCGTGCACGCCGGTGACGATGCCCTTCCTTACCTCGTTGGCAACCTTTTTGAGCTCTTCGTCGCTCATTGTGCCTTCCTTTCATCCTCATTAGACAAAATGCGCACGGCACCGAAGGTAATCCCAACACAGCCGCAATGCACGTACGTCATTCATTATGCTGGAAACTGATGGCTTTACCAGAGTTTTTATCATTATTTGAACAATTTAGCAGGCAGAACCGCTGATGAAACGGTTTATCAATGTGAACGTCTTTTGGATGGAACGCGGTCGCCCCTACGCGCTAATGTCCTTGAATCCCTCGCCGAAGGCTTCCGTAACGTCAGCGACCGTCACAATGGCGTGAGGATCGCGCTCGCGCACGATCGTCTTGAGGGTATTGAGCTCTCGACGGCTCACGATGACCATAACCACTGGCTTCTCGGCACCCGAATACATGCCAGTCGCCTTAAACTTGGTACAACCACGACCCAGGCCATACATGATATCGGCAGCGATATCAGGGAACTTGTCCGAGATGATGAGTACCATACGGCGTTTGTTGCCACCATCGACCACGGCATCGATCACGTAGCCGCTAATGACCATCGAAAGGCCTGCATATAGTGCGTTTTCGATTGAAAAGACCGGAGCCGACAGCGCGCATACGGCAACATCGATCGCCATGACGGTCGAGCCCACCGGCAGCGAGGTGTTACGCGAGATGATTTGGCCAATCGTGTCCGAGCCGCCGGTGTTGGCGCCGGCGCGCAACACCATGCCGTAACCGATGCCCGTTATAATGCCGCCCCACATGGCAGGGAGCATCAGGTCCGCATCCGCCAGAGGTGCTACAAACGGGGCGAACAGATCGGTAAAGAAGCCCAGCAGCACAAAGCCCGTCGCGGTCTGCACCACGTAGAACATGCCGCCCTCGCGCATAACGACCAGCAACAGCAAGGCGTTCATCACGATCGTCTGAATACCAACGGGAAGCGATAGGCCGCGCGATGCGCCGACCGCCTGGATAATGGTGGCAAGGCCCGTAACGCCACCGGCAGCAAGGCCGTTGGGAATCAAAAACAGGTCGGTCGCAATAGCGGCCAGAGCGCACCCCAACATAATCTGGGGCAGGTCGTGAAAGAAGTTCATCGAAAGAATGCGCTTGATGTCCAGACGGTATGCCATGCTGCCTCCCTCAAAAAAGCGCACCCAAACGGATGCGCTTTGAACTTCTTGCTGTATTCGATTCTACCGATTCGCCGAGCAAAAACCACCCCTGCGCAGGGTTTGCTCTGGATACAAAACCACACTGCTCGGAGGGTTTTAATCCATTTCCACATAAACCGGGCGGTTTAAGCAGACGGGGTCTCCGCGTCAGCGTTGCCGGTGGCCCAGCGATGGTAGCCAATAACAAACGGGTCCAGGTCGCCATCGTCAAGAACGGCCTCGACATTGCTGGTCTCCACACCCGAGCGCAGATCCTTGACCATCTGGTACGGGTAGAGCACGTAGCTGCGAATCTGGTTGCCAAAACCGATCGTGGTCTTGGGTCCGCGAATCTCATCGAGCGCCTCGGCGCGCTTCTCGAGCTCAATCTCGTACAGGCGAGCCTTGAGGATCTGCATGCACGCGGCCTTGTTCTGGATCTGGCTGCGCTCGTTTTGGCAGGTGACCACAATGCCGCTGGGGAAATGCGTCACGCGCACGGCGGAGTCGGTGGTGTTGACGCCCTGACCGCCCGGGCCGCTCGCGTGGTACACGTCCACGCGGATGTCATCGGGACTGATTTCGATGTCGATATCATCGGGTAGCACGGGGATGACCTCGACGCCGGCAAACGTGGTCTGGCGGCGCTTCTTGTCGTCGGTGGGGCTAATGCGAACCAAGCGGTGGACGCCGGCCTCGGCACGCAGCATGCCAAATGCGTCCTTGCCCTCGACGGTAAAGGTCGCACGGTCAATGCCGATGACCTCGGCCGCGGGACAGTCGTTGATGGTGACCTTCCAGCCGCGACGCTGGCAGTACTTCATGTACATCTTAAAGAGCATGAAGGTCCAGTCCTGGGCCTCCAGACCACCCTGTCCGGGCTTGATGGTCACAATGGCATCGCCGTGATCGAACTCACCGGTAAACCAGCTCGAAAGCTCAAGCTCATCGATGGCACGGGCCAGGCGCTCAGCCGTGGCTGCAGCCTCCTCGCGAAGGGCGGCGGCGTCGGGGTCATCCCCCATCTCCTCGGCAAGCTCCAGCGCGGCGCGGGCATCGGAAAGCTCGCCGCGCGCGGTGTCCACGGCAGCGATATCTTCCTTGGTGCGCGCGATCTCCTCCATGGTGGCACGGGCGGCGTCGGCGTCATCCCAAAAGCCAGGGGCAACACTTTTGGCCTCGAGCTCGAACACGCGGGTACGCTTCTCGTCCAGGTGGAGATACGACTCGACCTCACCGAGCCGGTCCGCAAACGCGTCCAGCTCGGCGGGCGTTACCTCTAAAGCCTCAGCCATTAACGATTCCTGCCGTGGCAGTACTTAAACTTCTTGCCGCTACCGCAGGGGCACGGGTCGTTGCGGCCCACGTTGACGTACGGATCGTCGCTCTCGGACTTGCGATAGGTGGTCACCTTGCCACCGTTGTTGACGGCAGCCGGACCACCCTGGACAGCCGTGCGGGCCTGCACCTGCGCCTGCTTGCGCAGCACCGAGCCGCCGTTGTCACCATCGACCTCGGCAGGACCGGAGAAGTGCGCACCCTCGAGCGCGGGCTCCTCCTTGTGCTCCACGGCACGCGGGGCAGCCTTGATCTCGATGCGCAGAACCGTACGCAGATAATCCTCGTACATGGTATCGACGAGTATCTGGAACGCGCCGTAGGCCTCGGTCTTGTACTCAACCAGCGGGTCGCGCTGGCCAAAGCCGCGCAGGCCGATGCCGGTCTTGAGGTAGTCCATCTCCTGCAGGTAGTTCATCCAGCGGGTATCGATGACGCGCAGCATGACCTGGGTGTTGAGCTCGCGCATCAGGTCCTCGCCCAAGCGCTCGGCCTTCATGTTGTAGCACTTCTCTACGTAAGCCAGGACATCGGCAGCCAGGGCCTCATAATCCTCGTCGGGGAACTTCGGCGTATCGATGTGGCCGGTGAGCTCCACAACCCACTTGCGCAGACCCTCCAGGTCGCGCTCGCCATCGTGGCTGTCCTTGGTGCAGAACTCCTGCACGCAGCGGTACACGGTGTCGTGCATGACCTCGGTGATGTGGTCGGTCAGGTCCTTGCCGTCCAGAATCTTATTGCGCTCGGCGTAGATGACCTGGCGCTGCTTGTTCATGACGTCGTCGTACTCAAGGACGCTCTTACGCATGGAGAAGTTGATGCTCTCGACCTTGTGCTGGGCGCTCTCGACGGCCTTGGAGATGATCTTGTGCTGAATGGGCATGTCGTCGCCCATGTCGGCCGTGACCATCATCTTGGAGACGCGGTCCATCTTGTCGCCGCCGAACAGGCGCATGAGGTCGTCCTCGAGCGACAGGTAGAACTGGGTCTCGCCCGGATCGCCCTGACGACCGGAGCGGCCGCGCAGCTGGTTGTCGATACGACGGGACTCGTGGCGCTCGGTTCCGATAACGGTCAGGCCGCCGGCGGCAAGCACGCGCTCGCGCTCGGCCTTGCAGGTCTCCTTGGCCTCGGCGTTAAACTGCTCGAGCTGCTCGGGCGTCACGTCCTCCATGGTCAGGCCCTCGTACTCCAGGCGCTCGCGCACCAGCTCGTCGGGGTTGCCGCCCAGCAGGATGTCGGTACCACGACCGGCCATGTTAGTAGCGATGGTCACGGCGCCGTAGCGTCCGGCCTGGGCAACGATGTGGGCCTCGCGTTCATGGTGCTTGGCGTTGAGGACCTCGTGTGCGATGCCGCGCTTGGTAAGGGCGGCGGACAGCTTCTCGGAGCTCTCGATGGAGACGGTGCCCACCAGGACCGGTTGGCCCTTGGCGTGACGACGCTCAACGTCGTCGGCAACGGCGTTGTACTTGGCCTGAATGGTGCGGTACACCAGGTCCTCGTGGTCCACGCGCTGCACGGGCTTGTTGGAGGGGATGACCTCGACGGGCAGCTTGTAGATCTCGCGGAACTCGGCGTCCTCGGTAAGCGCCGTACCGGTCATGCCAGAGAGTTTGTCATACAGACGGAAGTAGTTCTGCAGGGTGATGGTGGCCAGGGTCTGGTTCTCCTCGCGTACGAGCACGCCCTCTTTGGCCTCGATGGCCTGGTGCAGGCCCTCGGAGTAACGGCGGCCTTCCATAATGCGGCCGGTGAACTCGTCGACGATCTTGACCTCGCCGTTGGTGACCACGTACTGTTTATCGCGGTGGAACATGTACTGGGCCTTCAGCGCCTGCTGCAGGTGGTTGACCAGCTGGCCGGAGAGATCGGCATAGATGTCATCGATACCCAGGCGGCGCTCGATTTTCTTAAGGCCGCGCTCGGTGGCGGCGATGGTATGCTTGGCCTCGTCCATGACGTAGTCGCCCGTGGGTTCAGCATCCTCGGTGGCGGTGAGCATGTCGTGCGACACGTCCTCGCCGCGCTCAAGGCCACGCACGGCACGCGCGAAGTCCTTGTAGGTACTGGCGGACTTGGTGCCAGCGCCCGAGATAATGAGCGGCGTCCTGGCCTCATCGATCAGGATGGAGTCGACCTCGTCGACGATGGCGTAGTTGTGGCCGCGCTGTACGCGCTGCTCGGGACGGGTAACCATGTTGTCGCGCAGGTAATCGAAACCGAACTCGGAGTTGGTGCCGTAGGTGACGTCTGCCTGGTAGGCCGGACGCTTGAGCTCGAGCGGCATGTTGTTCTGGAGCAGACCGACGGTCATGCCCAGGTACTTATAGATGCGGCCCATCCACTCGGAGTCGCGCTTGGCAAGGTAATCATTGACAGTAACGACGTGTACGCCTTTGCCGGCAATAGCGTTGAGATAGCCGGCCAACGTGGAGACGAGGGTCTTACCTTCGCCAGTCTTCATCTCAGCAATGTGGCCCTCGTGCAGTGCCATGGCGCCAATGAGCTGCACGTCAAAGTGGCGCATGCCCATGGTGCGCTTGGAAGCCTCACGCACGGTGGCAAAGGCCTCGGGAAGCATGTCGTCGAGCGACTCGCCGTTGGCGTAACGCTCGCGGAACTTATCGGTCTGGCCGCGGAGCTCCTCCTCGGTCATCTTCTCAAACTGGGGCTCAAGACCGTTGATCTGGTCGACGATCTTGTAGTAGCGCTTAAGGTCCTTATCGGATCCAAAGGACAGCAGCTTTGACATGAATCCCATGTGGTTTTCCTTTTTGGCCATCGCCCACGCCGTGCAGCTGCGGGCGAGTTAAACACAGATGATTGTACTTTAGCCAAACAAGGCGCGGCCTATACGGTCGACCTCGACCGCCACGTAATAACTACGACCAACCTGCCAAAAGGGGACTGGTTTATTTTGGCAGTTTTTATCTGGGCAAACGCCGCCTCTCTGCCATTTGGTGCAATGGGGGCAGGTTGGTTTGCACCAATAAAAAGAAAAGGACCGCGCACCCAAACGGATGCACGGCCCTTATGCCATGAATGCGAGTGATTCCGCGGCGAGCTATTTACTCAGCAGCCTCGGTGGTCTCGGCCTCGGCAGCGGTCTCCTCGACGGGAGCCTCTGCGGGAGCCTCGGCGGCCTGCTTGGCAGCCTCCTCGGCAAACTTAGCGGCACGCTTAGCCTTCTCGGCAGCCTTAGCCTCAGCGGCGGCCTTGCGAGCGGCCTCGGCCTCAGCAGCCTTGGCGGCCTTGGCAGCCTTGGCCTCCTCAGCCTTCTTGAGCTGGGCGGCAGCGGCGCCACCGAACTTGTCGGCGAAGCGCTGGACGCGTCCACCGGTGTCGACGAACTTCTGCTGGCCGGTGTAGAACGGATGGCACTCGTTGCAAAGCTCGACCTTCATCTCGGACACGGTAGCGTGCGTCTTGAAGGTGTTGCCGCAGGAGCACGTCACCGTGCACTCGACATACTGGGGATGGATACCCTGCTTCATGGTAGGACTCCTTATTGGTCAGGCGCTGGTTACCGATCAGCGCATAAGGCGTCTTGGTTTCCGACCAAGACAACAAACTTGGCTATGGTACCACGGCGCCGCGTGTCCCACAAAAGGTTCACGGTCTTTTCGGAACGACACGAATCTGACCCATCGAAACACATCTCCACCGTTCCTTCAACTGGGAAAATGCCGTCCCCGGGGCCTGAGAAGGGCCCCGGGGACGTTCGACTGACTGCGGGAACGGCCTTTCCGCTCAATGTGTTCGGCTGAGATCGGAAATCAACCAAACTGAACTAGGTTCAGCTGGCATGGTTAAAAACGGGGGCGACGCTTTTGCGTCGCCCCTCGTCCCAGCCGGGTTGCTTTAGTTGTACACACGGTAGTTACACTTGAACTGGGTTATGTGTCCATAGCTGGAGCGGTACCAACCCGACGTATAGCTGATTACTTCTGGGCCTAGATATTCGTATCTCTTGTTGTAGCGAAGCTGACGGTAGGTCGTGTCGTACTCTGCTACGTAAAACGTGTCTCCAGAGAAGGCTTTGTACCGGTCCTTAACCGTCGAAGCCATGTACGCGGGTTCGACATCGCCTTTCTCCCCGTTGAGCGCATAGACGGGTGCCGCGATTCCGCATAAAGCCGTTGCCACGAGGATGGCGTAGACAGCCATGCGCGACGCATTGGACTTCAGCTGTTCAAATAGTTTCATGTCATTCACCTCCCTCGTATGTATCGAGGTATTCCTGCTTGAGCGTCTGCGAGGACGACTTGATCTTTTCCACGAGCGTGCCGGCCTCGATGAAGTAGAACGAGTTGGTGAGGTCTGCCAGGTCGTCGAGTAGATGGCTTGAAATGAGCACGCTGCGTCCCCGCGCCACCTCGCTGCGCATCGCGTCGCAGGAGGTTTTCCGCTTTCCCGGATCGAGGCCGTTCAGCGGTTCATCGAGGATGAGGTACGGGCAATCGGTCGATATCGCCATGGCAAGCTTTACCTGCTGCTTCATTCCTGTCGAGAGTTTACGGGTCGGCTTGTCGAGATATGGGGAGATTCCGAGGGAGCTGCAGAGCGAGTCGATGTCGGCGGCCGATTTCCACGCCTCCCTAACGAAAGCAAGGTGCTCGAGGGCCGATAGCGTGGGGTAGAGATCCGTGCCGCCTGAAGAGCTCAGGTAGACGAGTTCTGCGAATTCGGCTGATCGACGTTGGCAGATTCCGTCTGCCGCCAGGCTTCCCGAGCGGATGCGGGTGGGAAATTGGCCCGACAGCGCTTCAAGAAG
>JAXJMO010000044.1:0-21167 GCA_036313175.1 Collinsella sp.
CAGCCACACTCGGGCACTTGGAACGGGGGAAACGGCGGTCGACGAAACTGGAGAGGAGGTATTACGAGCTCCTGTGCGAATTGGAGAGAGCGCTCCCGCAAACTGCCTCTTGACAACTTATAGGAGCGTCGGTTTTGTTTTGCGATTTTCGGTATGGTTGGGAGTTCGCTATCCAGCCCCGTAAACCGGCATAGTTTTGTTAGCGGCAGCCTAACCGCGCGTTCACGCGCGGGGCCGGTGGGGCATTTTTGCCCCACCGGCCCCTATTCCAGCTCTATTCCAGCTCTATACCAGTGCTATTCCGGTTTGGTTTCCACCGTGGGAGTCTTGTCTACCGCAACTGGGGTGCGAGCGGTGTCCATAGTCAGGCAGTGCTTGGGGCAGCTCTCGATGCACTCGCCGCACACCACGCAGGCATACGGGTCGATCGACCACGTTCCGCCCTTGCGATCGACCGCGAGCGCGCCCGCCGGGCAGCGACGCGCGCACATGCCGCAGCAGATGCACACGTCCATGTCGTTGACGATGTGCCCGCGCAAGCGCTTGGGCGCCGTCAGCTCCTCCTGCGGATAGCACACCGTGACCGGTTGCTTGACCATAGAACCCAAGGCCGTCTTGGCAAATGTCAGTAAACTCATGCCGTGCCTACCTTTCCGTGCAGCTAATGCAGGGGTCGATGGTCAAGATAATCATGGGCACGTTGGCAAGGAGCACGCCCTGCAGCGCATGTGTCAGACCCGCCAGGTTTTGCGACGTCGGCGTGCGTACGCGGAAACGGTCCAGGTTCTTGGTGCCGTTGCCGCGCACATAGTAGTACGCCTCGCCGCGCGGCTGCTCAATCACAACCTCGCCGCGCGCGCCGTCGGCCGGCGTAAGCTTGGTGCGCCCGCCGATACCGTCGTGCGGAATCTTGCTGACAAGCTCCTTAATGATGTCCATGGCCTGTGTGACCTCGGCACAACGCACCTGGCAGCGGGCATAGCAGTCGCCATCGCTAGCAACGATAGGCTCAAACGCGGCCAAATCCGCATAGGCACCGTCGCCAAACATGCGCACGTCGTAGTCCACGCCCGAGGCGCGACCGAACGGGCCGACCATCGACAGATCAAGCGCGTCCTTCTTGCTGATCACACCCACGCCATGCAGGCGCTCGCCGCAGCTGTTGTCGTCCAAAAACGTATGCACCAGGGCCTCGTAGTCGGGACGCATGGCATCGAGCGTCTGCACAATACCCGCCAGCTCAGAGTCCTCAATGTCGTGCTTAAGGCCGCCGATCTCGTTAATCGACAGAATCACGCGGCCGCCGCAGGTGCTCTCGAAGATCTTGAGGATCTGCTCGCGCAGGGTCCACGAACGATAGAACAGCGCCTCGAAGCCAAAGGCATCGGCGAGCAGGCCCAGCCACAGCAGGTGCGAGTGAATGCGCGAAAGCTCGTGCAGAATGGTGCGGATATACTGCACGCGGCCGGGCACCTCGATGTCGAGCATGCGCTCGCAGGCGCTGGCATAGCCGCAGCTGTGGCCCACGGCGCAGATGCCGCAGATGCGCTCGGCGATGTAGCCAAACTGGTGCATGTCACGCTTTTCGGTGAGCTTCTCGAGTCCGCGGTGCACAAAGCCGATCTGCGGAATTGCCTCGAGAACGCGATCGTCCTCGATCACCAGGTCCAAATGAAGCGGCTCGGGCAGCACCGGGTGCTGCGGGCCAAACGGAATAACGGAGCGATGTGCCATGGACCTTACGCCTCCTTTTTCTGCTTGTCGCGGGCGACCTTGGCGGCAAGCGCTGCACGGACCTTGGCCGCTTTCTCGGGATCCATGGCGGCGAGCTTTGCCTCCATCTCGGCGGCCTTGAGCGCCGCCTTGGCGGCGGCATCGTCATGCTGAGCATCGGAGCCGGCAGCCGCAGCGGGCTGAGCAGCGGCGCCCGCGGCGTCGCCGGCGCTCGCAGCACCCTCCCCTGCAGCAGCCGCAGCCGCGGCGGCCTTTTCGGCCGCGGCTTTGCGCGCCTTGGCCTCGGCGGCGGCACGGACCTTCATGGCCTTCTCGCGTGCGGCCTTCACCTCGGGCGTGATAACGCTCATGGGTTCGGCAGTCGAGACCTGGTAGAAAAAGCCCTTAAAGTCGATCTGCATGTCGGTGATGGCAAGCCCAAACAGGTCGTGCGCTTCGTTCTCAAACGGAAATACCGCCGGATAGTACGAGCTGATGGACGGAATCTCCTGATACTGATCAATTCCCTCAACCACCAGGTTCTCGATCGCATAGCTGCCGTCCTGCGCAATATTCTCCTGAGCAGCGCGGACGTTGATAAACGTATAGACCAGGCGATACGATCCGTCGTCCACACAGCGCTCGGCATGCATCTGCACAAAGCGCGCGCCGACGCCCTTGAGCGCCTGGACATGCGACAGAAGCTCGTCGATCCCAACGGTGGCATAGATAGCCTTTTGCATTACTCGGCCTCCTTTGCAGCGACGGGCGCTGCGGGTTTCTCGGCAGGCGCGTCACCGGCACCGTCAGCCCCGGCCCCAGCTGCAGCCACGAACCCGTCCTCGCCCAACTCGACGCCGCCATCCCAGGTAGCAGCGCCGCCCACGGTAAGCGGGTCACCGCCGGCGCGCATCACGGCCTCCTTCTGATCAAGGATGCCGCACGCCTCCACGATGGCATCGATCACGGTCTCGGGACGAATGGCGCACCCGGGCGCATACACGTCCACGGGAATCGCGCGGTCCACGCCGCCGATCACGTTATAGGCATCGCGGAACACGCCGCCCGAACACGCGCAGATGCCGCAGGCCACCACGCACTTGGGCTCGAGCATCTGGTTGTAAATCTGGCGCACGACGGGCAGGTTCTGGGCATTGACCGACCCCGTCACCAAAAAGATATCCGCATGCTTGGGGTTGCCGGTGTTGACCACGCCAAAGCGCTCCGCATCGAACAGCGGCGTGAGCGAGGCCAGCACCTCGATATCGCATCCGTTGCAGCTCGAACCGTCGTAATGAATAACCCACGGCGAGCGCGACATTTTATGATCCATGGATGCCGCCTCCTAAATAAACACGTCGACGAGGATGGGCATAAGGTTGAGCAGGCCAAACACCAGCGCCACGCCCCATCCGAGCCTAAAGCAGCTGCGCCAGGTGCTGCGTGCGAAGGTGTTGTCGATCAGGACCTCGACAAAATACGTCGCGGCCATCACGACCAGGGCTACAACCCAGCTCACGGGGTTGTCCCAAACAAAGAACATGCCCACCCACATCAAAAACAGCACGGTCTCGCACCAGTGCATAAGGGTCATCTTGGCCAGCGTGCCGCCGCTCATCTCGGTGGCGACGCCCTGGACAATCTCCTGATGCGCGTGATGTGAGTACGAAAGGTCAAACGGCGACTTGCGCAGCTTGATGGTGAGTACCGCAAGCAGCGCCAGGAAAATGGGCGCACTGTACACGATGATGGGCGCCGACTGCCCGGTCACAGCAATGGAATCGAAGCTGTCGGTGGCAAGGTACAGGCCCACGCTCATCAGCAGAACGGCGGGCTCGTAACTCATGACCTGCAGCAACTCACGATCGGCGCCGACCTGGGCAAACGGGCTTTGCGTCGAGGCGGACGCCAACACCACAAAGATCGCGGCGAGGGTAACCATAAACGCGCACAGCAGCGTGTTGGAGCCCGACACAAAGATGCCGCCGCCCACCACGGTAAAGATGAGCGCACACGCCATATAGGTATCGTCCATGGTGTTTACGCTGGCAGGGGCTTTGCGCAGCAGCTTGGCAACGTCGTAGAAGGGCTGCAGCAGACGCGGACCCACACGGCCCTGCATGCGGGCCGATAGTTTGCGGTCAACGCCGTCGATCAGGCCGCCCACAAGCGGCGCCAGCAAGGCAAACGCCACGGTACCAATAAAAATGCCCACGACGCCCGAGCCCTCGAAATACTTACCGCGCAGCACCGAGGGCGCGCTCATGGCAAGCCGCTCGGGCCCAATCCACGCGCAACACAGCAGCGCAAACAAGATAATGCTGCAGCACACGACGCTACCCGCGGGGCCAATGCGCTTCTCGCCAAGGGCGTCCTCCGAGTACCAATTGCGCTTTTCGGCCTTCACCTCGTGTCCCATCGAGCCGCGGAAATGGCGGTAATTGTCGGTTCCCACACCCGAAAGATATACGTTTACATGCGGTTTGTTGCTCACGCGGAATGAGGTCAGCAGCACCACGGCGATAAACGCCACGATAACCACCATCAGATACATGGCGTCCTTGCCAATAACGTACGGCACGCGGCCAAACACCATGGCGAGGTAAGGCGACACCAGACCGCTCGAGATGAGCGGGAAGGCCACGCAGCACAGAATCAGCAGCGCGGCGATGGTGTTGAGCGCCATCCATTCGGTCTTATGGACATTGACCTCAACGTTTTGAGCCGTGGGGTCGACGCCCGAAAGCTTGGCGAGCCACTTGCCCCAGAAGAAAAACGTCGCGGCCGAGCCAAAGGCCAGCACCATGATCATGAGCACGTTGCCGGTCTGCGCAAACGCCACCAGGGCGCCCCACTTGGACACGAGCATGCCAAACGGCGCCACGAACATGCCCATGATGCCCAGCATCATCAGGCGCGTCAGGTGCGGCATGCGGCTGAACATACCGTCCATGTCCTCGATATTGCGGCTGCCGATATGATGCTCGGCCGTGCCCACGCACAGGAACAGCAGCGACTTTGCCACCGTGTGGAACAGGATCAGGAAGATGGCCGCCCATACGGCCTCGGGCGCGCCGACGCCCAGGCAGGCACTGATGAGGCCCAAGTTGGAAATGGTGGAGTACGCGAGCACGCGCTTGGCATTGCTCTGCGAGATGGCCATAAGGGCAGCGAGCAAAAACGTGATGGCGCCCACGCTCGTGACCATAAAGCCGGTCACGGGATAGATGGCATAGAGCGGGCTCAGCTTGACCATCAGGAACACGCCGGCTTTGACCATGGTTGACGAGTGCAGCAGGGCGCTCGTGGGCGTGGGGGCAACCATGGCACCCAACAGCCAAGTGTGGAACGGCATCTGTGCGGCCTTGGTGAGCGCGGCGAGCGACAACAGGATGACCGGCATCACCAGCAGCGCGGACTGCGCGGTTCCGGCGCCGGAAAGCTCAATCATGCCCGAGATGGTCAGCGGCATGCCGTTAACGTGCAGGTACATGAGTCCGGCCAAAAACGCGATGCCGCCCAGCATGTTGAGGATGATCTGGTTAAAGGCGTTCTTGATGGCCTCGGGCGTGCGCGTATAGCCAATCATAAGGAACGAGCACACGGTGGTGATTTCCCAGCCGCAGAACAGCCACTCAAGGTTGTCGCTCGTCACGATGACGAACATGGCCGAGAGGAACAGGAACATAAGCGCCAGGAACTGCGGACGACGGTCGGGCGCGGTCTGCCCGCGCAGCGCGGCCTCGTGCTCATCATGGGCCTGGAAGTCCTTCATGTAGCCCAAAGCGTAGATACAGATAAGGCTGCCGACGATGCCGACGGCGAGGACCATGATCACGCTCATGTAGTCTAGGTAGAGCGGCGTCGCCGTGACGGCTTCGGCCGCAGGCAGCGTCATGGCCGCAAAGACGAGCGAGCCCACCAGCTGGACTATGCCGAGCACCGTGGTAAGCACGCTCTTATATTTGTGCGCGTTGTACAGGATGACGGCGCACAGAATTACGTCGATGACGGAGCTGATGATCGAGAGCGCATGCGAGGTACCGGGGGCAATCTCAAAGCTCTGCGGACCCGTGCAAAAAAACATGACGGCGACTACAACTGTCACCGCCATGATAATGCCGGAGCCTATGAGTCCCACCGCATCGCGGGCGCGGTCACCGCGCGCGAGCAGCATGCCCAGCGCCGGTACCAGCGGAAACAGGGTAAGGAAATACAGTAGCGTCATACCATCACTCCCCCATGCAAAAACGCTGCAATTGTTTAACGTTATAGCTCAATTGATGAGTAGCGGCGGCGGGTTTTCGGTCAACTGGGGAGTTTTAGGCGTACGGGGCAAGGGCACGTCCGCTTTGGAGCAGAGAGGCGGCAAGAAAAATGCGCCCCTGTGGGCGCACCATCCCGTTTGCTATTTCGCCTTTTTAACGCGCGGCTTGCGACCGCGCGGCTTATCGACCAGTGCGGACTCACCGCTCTCGCGGTACTGACGGCACCAAGCCTTGACCGAAGACTCGCTGGGAATCTTGTGCTTGATCATGGCCTCGCGAACCGTTAAGCCGTTTTCCAAGCGGCCCTTGACCACGGCGAGCTTAACTTCGTACGAATAGGTGTGATGATGCGAACCGGCGTTGAGAACGGCGTCGGCACCGCCCACAGCATACGCGCGGGCCCACTGACGAGCTGTGGCCTGGGGAATGCCAAGCTCCGCGGCGAGGGCGCGATGGCCGACCCCCTCTTGGAGGATCTCGACGGCGCGCTGCCTAACCTCGGGCGCATGCGTGCGAGTCCTAGTTGCTTCCGACATACCTGCCACTTCTTAGCCTTAACCGTTAATCTGCTTTCTTACGTGCAAGTTAGATAGTAGCATTTTACTGTTTGCTCAAAGCAGTTAATTAAAATAGACGCGGCGTTATCTGGGCATTTGGCACCAAATTACGACATTTCTTTATCGATTATTTACGCTGGTAGCTGACTCGCAGCTAATCGTCATTCGCTTGTCAACAAAATTGACATCTCTTTATGTCCTTTGGTATAGAGGATATAGTTATTAACCCCTCCCACAATAATTTTGAGTGATCTGCAATGCAGTAGACGTCCTCACTCCTCATGATTACCGCGCATTGCCATCCACTGGAGCAAAACAAAAAGGGCGGGACCTGCTGCGCTTGCAGGCCCCGCACCGGTTGACACCCGACGGGACACAGCCGGGCGAGACGGATCCGTGCTACCGCCCCGCCTGGCCGCGATGTCCAACTACAGCTCGTTGGCCGCGTGATACGCCGTGCGAATGGCGCTCGCAATGTCGGCGGTGCGCTCGCCCGAGCAGTCGCCCACGCAGGTCACGGGCACCGTCACGCCATCCAGGTCAAACGCGTTGGCCTTGGAGCCCACGGCCATCACCACGTAATCGCAGGCGATCTTCACCGGCTCCTCGGCGCCGTCCTCGGCGGTGCGAACGGCCTCCACGCCCTCGTCAGTAATGGCGGTCAGGCGGGTCTTCACGTGCTGCTCCACGTTGTGCTCGGCAAAGTCGCTCATAATCAGCGGCAGAATGGTCTCAGACTCGCCCGCGGCAATCTTGTCGAGCATCTCCACGATCGCCACCTCGCAGCCGTGCTGCAGCAGATACTCGGCAGTCTCGGTGCCCACCAGGCCACCGCCAATGACGGCGACGCGGCCGCTGAGCTCCACCTTGCCGGCCAGCACGTCCCAGCTCGAGACGACCTTGTCCGAGTCGGCACCCGGAACGGGGATGACCACGTCGTGCGCGCCCACGGCCACAATCGCGGCGTCGGCGGCGTTGAGGTCCTCAGCGGTAGCGGCATGGTTGAGCTCGACCTTCACGCCCAGGCCGGGCAGAATCTTCTCGTAGTACTCGACCGAGCGCATGATCTCGTCCTTGCGCGGAGGCGCGGCCGCCAGCACAATCTGGCCGCCCAGATGATCGCTCGCCTCGTAGACGGTCACGTCGTAGCCGCGCTTGGCCGCCACGCGCGCGGCCTCCAGACCGGCGATGCCGCCGCCCACCACGGCGATCTTCTTGTCGCCCTCGCCCGGCTTAATGGCGATGGTAGCCTCGTCGCCGTTCTCGGCATTGAGCACGCACGAGATGTACTTGCGGTTTTGAATCGCATCGACGCAGCCCTTGTTGCAGTTGAGGCACTCGCGGATGGGCTCACCCGTGGCGGCCTTCAGCGCAATGTCGGGGTCGCACATGAGCGAGCGGCCATAGGCGATGATGTCGGCGGCGCCGTCTTCCAGAATCTTCTCGCCGGCCTCAACCGAGACAACGCGGCCGACGGTTGCCACCGGCACGGAGACCAGGGCCTTGACGCGCTCGGCCACGGGCAGCGTCCAGTTGTAGGGCATGGCGCCCATGGGCGGAATGGTGTCGCCCATGTTGCCGGTGTGGTTGGCCTGTGCGACCTGAATCATATCGATGCCCGTACCCTCGAGCAGCTTGGCGAACTCGCAGGCCTCGTCGGGCTGCAGGCCACCCTTGCCGCGCGGCGTGCCGTCGGGGTTCTCCATGATCACGGGGAGCTTGTACTCCACCATCAGCTGCGGCGCGGCTTCCTTAATGGCAGCGACGACCTCCAGCGCGTAGCGAACGCGGTTCTCGAACGAGCCGCCGTACTCGTCGGTGCGCTGGTTGAGGATGGCCGAGCACAGCGAACCTACCAGGCGGTCGCCGTGGACCTCGATGGCATCGATCCCGGCCTGCTGCGCGCGAGCGGCCGAGGCGGCGATAGCCTCCTTGATCTGGGTGAGCTGCTCCACACTCGCCTCGTTCACAAAGTGCTGCATGTCGTGGTGCAGCTTGGCGTAGGCCTGGTTGCGGATCTCGTTGGACTCGGCCATCTTGGCGGCAAAGGTCTCCTCGTCGCCGGCGGCCTTGGCCTCCTGCGCGGCCTTGGCGGCGGCCATGGATCCCATGACCATGCGGCCGACACCGGGCACGTCGTACTCGGGGTGGAACAGCTGCAGCGCGACCTTGGCGCCGTGCTTGTGGACGGCGTCGGCCAGCGCCTTAAACGTGGGGATCTGGGCGTCGGTTGCCAGCTTGGGCGTGGGGCTTGCGGTCATGACGGGAGCGACGTCGCCGATGACGATGTAGCTCACGCCGCCACGGGCCAAGCGCTCGTAAAAAGCCAGGCTGCGCTCGCCGATGGAACCGTCACGCTCCTCGTAGCCGGTGGTCAGCGGCGGAAACATAATGCGGTTCTTGAGCTCAAGGGGGCCAACCGTAATGGGCTGGAGCAGCTTGGATGCAGGTGTGGTCATGGACATTCCTCTCTTGTAGGCGCGGCGGCGATGATGCCGCGTAGTTATCTAGAGGATATGGCATGGAGGCACAGCAGCACAACGGAAATCGGCGAATATCAGGTGGCGGCAGGTGGATGGGATGAGCCCAACAGCTGGTTTTTCTCGATCTGTAACACCTAGCCGCCTAAATCGGGTCTAGATGTTACAGATCGAGATTTTGTTTGAGAGGCCAAGAATTGGACCGAAAACACAGTCCCGGAATAACAAAAAAGCTCGCCGGCTAGGCCGACGAGCTGCAAGTTCTTGGTCGCGGGGGCAGGATTTGAACCTACGACCTCCGGGTTATGAGCCCGGCGAGCTACCAGACTGCTCCACCCCGCAATGTCTGGGCGCCTCATGTGCGCAAGAAAGAATATTACGCGGGAGTTCGGTAAACGGCAAGGAAAATCTCGTAGAGCATAATTCCTTCATATTTAAACCCCTCAGCCCCTATCACCGTAAACGAATCGCAGCCGAGCGCCGTCGACGGCACGTATACAATGGTGCGCGTCCTTTTATGCCGACACCGGGAGTAGACATGCTGCTCGCTATCGATATGGGAAACACGCAGACGGCCATGGGCCTGTTTGACGGAGACGAGCTGGTGCAGTCGTGGCGCATGCCCACCGACCGCTCCTATACCGCCGACGAGATCCATGTGCGCCTGATGGGTTTCTTTAAGATGTACGGCCTTTCGCTCGATGCGGTCGACGCGATCGCCTTTGCGGGCGTGGTGCCGCAGCTCTCGCGCGAGTGGCACGCCGTGGCCGACCGCATTGCCGCGGACGCCATCGTCATCGGGCCGCAGACGGCCGCCGTAACCAAGCTGCGGGCGGCGCGCCCCCAGGCCGTTGGTGCCGACCGCATCGCCAACGCCGTCGCTGCCGAGACCTTCTATGGCGCGCCGGCGATCGTGGTGGACTTTGGCACCGCGACCAATATCGACGTCATCGATGAGGACGGTTATTACATTGGCGGAGCGATCGCGCCGGGCATTCGCATCTCCATGGACGCGCTTGCCGCCCGTGCCGCCAAGCTCGCCAGCGTGCCGCTCGAGGCGCCCGAGCACGCCATCGGCCGCGATACCGAGGAGTGCATCAAGGTCGGCGCCGTAACGGGCGCCGCCGCCATGGCTGAGGGCCTGGTCGCGCGCATGAAGCGCGAGCTGGGCCGCGAGGATGCCACCGTTATCGCCACGGGCGGTCTCGCCAGCATCGTCGCCGATTCGACCGATGCCTTCGACGTGGTCGACGGACAGCTCACCATCAAGGGTATCTGCGAAATCTACCGCCGCATGCAGGAGCTAGGGTAGGACAGGGGCTTAAGTCGAGCACGCCCGATGCCACAGTCCCCGCAAAGGCTCGCCAAGCCTATTCCTCAAAAACGAAAATTTTTCAGTTTTGAGGAATAGGGCGCTGGCAACCCATTCCCCAGATAGGCGAAACCCTCCCCGGCACAGGCCGAGGAGGGTCTTGTTGTCATGTCTATCTTTGGGCGCGAACGCCCCGCGCTACAGCCCGCGAATTCGTACGGCCTCGGGCGGAAACTCCTGCTCGCCGGCATCGGTCTTAATGGTCGCGCGGCCCCAGATGTCCAGGCCCGCAAACACACCGACCGCAAGCGGCAAGCCGTTGGGCGACACCGCCGCAACTTGGCGACCGAGCAGCGGCACCATATCGAAGTACTCGCCCAACACGGGGGCCAACGGCCCTGCGGCGCCTTGCGGCGTGTTGGCAACAACCGCCCAGGCGTCCACGCGGGCCAGCACGGCGGCGGCCAGCGCCTCGACCAGCGCTTCGTCAGCCACGTCCACACCAAGCTCGCTCAACGCCGAACGCTCAATATCCACCGTCACGGCACCGAACATGCCCGCGGCACCGGCACCGCCGTTCACGGCAACACGCGCGAGCGACGTCTCAAACGCAGGCGCACCGCACACGATATCGCTCGGCCACCGGATACCCACCTTGCCGGCAAGGCCCAGGCCCGGCGTCGACACTGTGCCCACAAGCGCATCCATCATGCCCATCGCGGCCACAAACGGCAGGCCGTGGAAGGCGTGCATATTCACATCCGGACGCACGACCAGCGAAAACGTCAGCGAAGCATCGCCCGCGCTCCACGCGCACCAGCCCGCGGACACGCCCTCGCGGCCCGCGTTACGCGCCGCGTCGAGCTCGGTGCCGGCGGCAACAGCATTCATCTCGATCATCTACATACGCCCCAATTCGCCAACGATATGGCCCACGCGGTCCTCGGGCTCCTTGACCTCGACACCGTTGTAGCGGAAGAACCGCGCCGGGTCGTGCATCAGGTCCTCGAGCGGCACCAGCACAAAGTCGCGCTCGCCAATGAGAGGATGCGGCAGGCGCAGCTTTTTGCCGCCGTGGGTCTCGCCATCCATCCACAGCAGGTCCAGGTCGATGGTGCGCGGACCGTTGGCCTTGGCCTTCTTGGAGCGGTCGCGCCCCAGCTCGGCCTCGATCTTCATGAGCTCATCGAGCAGCACCAGCGGCGCCAGCTCGGTCTTGATCTCGATGACGGCGTTGGCAAACGCGTCCTGGCGCGTCTCGTAGGCCGGCTCGCTCTCGTAAATCTTGGAGGAGTTGGACACACAGGTGAGTGGAATCTCGGCGATCATCTCGCGTGCGGCGCGGATGTTGTCGCAGCGATGCCCCAGGTTGGAGCCCACGGCCACAAACGCGCGGCGCGGCTGCGGCTTGGCAACCGCCCAGTAACCGTTCAGGAACTGCGCAAAACCCGCGGCGTCGTGCACGCGCACGATGTTGGCACCGGCCTGGATGGCGCCCAGGCACACGCCAAACGTAGCGGCATCGCGCTCGGCGGCCTCGGTCACGCCCGAGACGGCGCCCACAAAGCGCTTGCGCGACACGGCGCACATGAGCGGGTAGCCCAGCGACGCCATCTTGGCAGTCTCGCGCTGGATGACGATGTCCTCGTTAGCCGACTTACCAAAGCCCGGGCCAGGATCGATGCAGATGCGGTCGCGCGACACGCCGGCATGGATGAGCGTGCGGGCCTGGTCGGACAGAAAGCCCATGACGCGGCGCATGATGGGCGCCGAATCGGGCAGGGTAAAGCGGCGGAGCTGCGAGGTGGGCACATAGGCCTCCTCACGGCGGGCACTGCGGCGCATCATGGCGGCCAGGCGGTCATTGGACTCCGATGCGGCCTCGGTGGCTGCGGGCGCGGCCTCGGGCGCGGGCGCGACGGTCTCGGCGGCAGCAGCCTGCTCGGCGGCCGGCGTCTCCTGCTCGCTTGCAGGCTCGGACGTGGGCTCCGGTTCGCCAAACGGCAACGAGGGCTGCACCACGCCGCCCGGAAGCTTGGCCTCCGGCTTAGGCTCGCCCAGCAACTTGCCGCGACGGCGGCGAGCCGGCTTCTCGGCCTCACGCGCGGCCTCGGCAGCCGCCTCGCGCGCCTTCTCGGCAACAAACGCCGCTGCCGAGGTATCGAGCTGCACCGTTGCGTGCGTGCGGACGGGCGCGGCGACCTCGCCGGCATGCATCACGATGACGCCGCAAGTGCTCGTCTTAACGAACTCGACCATCTTGGGATCGGTGAAGCCGGTCACGTCGTTGACGATCGAGGCGCCGCAGCGCACGGCCGCCTTGGCAACCGCCACATGACGCGTGTCGATCGAGACGATGGCGCCCTCCTTGGCCAGCGCGCGCACCACGGGCAGCACGCGGCGAGCCTCCTCGTCGGGGTTGACCGGGGTAAAGCCGGGGCGCGTGGACTCGCCGCCCACGTCGATGATGTCGGCGCCGGCATCGAGCATCGCCAGGCCGTACTCGATGGCGGCATCGGGGTCGAAGTGCTCCCCGCCGTCGCTAAACGAATCGGGCGTCACGTTGAGGACGCCCATGATGCGCGGACGGTCAAAGCTGAGCTCATACTTTCCGCACCGCCATGTCTTGCTGTCGTTCGCCATGAACATCCTCCTAAAATGCCCACGCCGCCGAGCTTGGGGAGCTGGCGGCGGGGTCGCTTTGCACTCAGTCTTTCTATTGTATCCGCGCGCGCGGGCTAGAACGCAAACGCGGCCGCGATGTCGCAAGAAATCAGCAGGTCGGCATTTGCATCCTGATCGGTGGGAGCAAGGTTGCATATGGCCAGCGTATCGCCGGTAAAGTAACGCGTAAGGCCCGCCGCCGGATACACCACGAGCGAGGTCCCACCCACAATGAGGGCATCGGCCGCGGCGATGGCGGCAACGGCACCGGTCAACACATGCTCGTCGAGCGGCTCTTCGTAGAGCACTACATCGGGCTTGATGCGGCCACCGCACGCGGGGCACGCAGGCACGCCCGCGGCATCCTCGTGCTCGCGCGAGCAAATCCACTCGGCGCTATAGACCGCGCCGCACGACTGGCAAATGTTGCGATGGACCGATCCGTGCAGCTCAAACACTCGCTGTGAGCCGGCCATCTGATGCAGGCCGTCGATATTTTGCGTCACCACGGCGTCGAGCTTGCCGGCGCGCTCCAGCTCGGCCAGCTTGGTGTGGCAGCGGTTGGGTTTAGCGTTGAGCGCGATCATCTTGGTGCGGTAAAAGTCGAAGAACTCCGCAGGATGCGCCTCGTAAAAGCTATGCGACAGCATGGTCTCGGGCGGATAGGCAAACTGCTGGTGATACAGGCCGTCCACGCTGCGGAAATCGGGAATGCCACTTGCCGTGGAAACACCAGCGCCGCCAAAGAAGACCACGCGCTTATGGGTGCCGAACAGCTCCGCCAGCGCGGCGGAGGCCTGCTTGGGATCCGTTATTGCCTGCGTCATATGAGTCCTCCGTCCTTGTTGGTCGGGCAGCGTTGAGCGACGTCCCAGCATGCGGCCTTTAAGTCAGCATGCGCGGATCCCACCCCGCCCCTGTTGCGCTAATCTTAAGCCTGCCAACCCCGTCGAAAGGACACCATGCCTCAGGCTTACACTTTCGCCTCGTGGAACGTCAACGGCCTGCGCGCCGTGCTCAAAAAGGACCCGAGCTTTATCCAGATCGCGCAAGAACTCGACGTCGATATCCTGGCACTGCAAGAGACCAAGCTGCAGGAGGGCCAGGTCGATATTGACCTGCCCGGCTATCACCAAACCTGGAGCTACGCCGAGCGTAAAGGCTATTCGGGCACCGCGGTCTTTAGCCGCCAGGAGCCGCTGCGCGTACTGCGCGCCGATGCGCTGCTGCCCTACGCCGGCGGAGGCGAGGCGGCCGTGCTCGTCGCCCAAGCCGCAACCGAGGGCCGCGTCTGCGCGCTCGAGTTCGACAAATTCTGGTTTGTGGATGTCTACACGCCCAACGCACAAAATGAGCTCGCGCGCATCGACGTGCGTATGGCCTGGGACGATGCCTACCGCGGCTTTTTGAACGCGCTCGAGCGCGAGACCGGCAAACCCGTCGTAACCTGCGGCGACTTTAACGTGGCGCATGAGGAGATCGACCTTAAGAACCCCAAGTCCAACCGCGGCAACGCAGGCTTTTCGGACGAGGAACGCGGCAAGTTTACCGAGCTGCTCAACGCCGGCTTTACCGATACCTGGCGCGCGGCAAACCCCGACGTCGAGGGCGTTTACAGCTGGTGGAGCTACCGCTTTAATGCCCGCAAGAACAACGCCGGCTGGCGCATCGACTACTTCCTGGTAAGCGACGCAATCGCCGACAACGTACGCGACACCGGCATCCGCGGCGACATCTTTGGCAGCGACCACTGCCCCGTTACCCTCACGCTAGAGCTCTAGCGCCAAGTAATTCCTGGGGGACAGAGGAAAACAGATCATGTGACCCCTCTCCCCCTATAAGTTGCGGTGGAATAGTTCCTGTTTGGGCAGCAAATAGCCAAAAACAAGAACTATTCCACCGCAAGTTCGTGAGGGAACGCGAAATGCCCTACAGCCCGTATTTCACGACGACACGGTTAATGCGACGGCACCAAGGCTTGTACAAGGCGGCCAAGAACACGCAGGTCGCGAGGCCGTGTGTGATATCGAACGGCACTGCCGTGACAAGACGCGCCACGGCTCCCGCCCACGTGAGCGGCTGCACAAAACCAATGATGTCATACGCGTTGATCACGACGCCATAGAGCAAGCCCGACGCAAAGCCGTACGCCAGTAGCGCCGGCAATCGCACGGTGCCGTCGGCGCGGTCGAACGCGCCCGCATGCGCCAGCGCGCCGCCAACATAGCCAACCAGACCCCAGGCATACATCTGCCATGGCGTCCACATGCCCTGTCCAAAAAAGAAATTGCTGGTCAGCGCTGCCAGCGCACCAACCATGAAGCCGTTGCGTCGACCCAACGTCGCCCCCGCGATAATGGCGATGGCACTCACCGGTTTAAAGTCGGGAATGGGCCCAAACAGGATGCGCCCCGCCGCCGCCAGCGCCGCCAGCACCAACGTGGGCATAATCTGGCGCAAACCCGGACGAGATGCCTCGTAACCCGCAAAGAACAGCGCGAGCACGAGCGCCACCACAACCAGCATGGCAAGCGCTGCCTGCTCAATGCCTGCCAGCAATGCTGCGGCCATTACCGCCGGCACCGCCAACAACAGCGGAATCTCAAGTTTTGTGAGTAGGCGCGAGGCGCGAAAATCCGCCATCCCATCACGCCCTATAGAACACGTTGTCGGCAAAGAAGTCGGCCGGGGACTCCATGCAGGCAATCTCACCGTCAAACATCATGGCAACGTCATCGGCAACCTGCTCGGCAAAATCCAGATCGTGCGTGGCCATGATGACGGTGCCGCCAACCTTCGCATGGTCACGCAGGGCGCGGGCGATGATGCGGCGGCTCTCCAGGTCCAAGCCCTTCGTGGGCTCGTCAAGCAGCAGCAGCTCGGGGCCGATCAGCAGCAGCTTTGCCAGTGCGAGCAGCTGGCGCTGTCCGCCCGAGAGGTCGTAGGGGTGGCGCGTCTCCAGGCCGTCCAGCCCCAAGCTCGCCGCGCGCTCCCGCGCCACGGTCTCGTCATATCCGCAGGCTGAAGCCCATTCCATCAGCTCGTCGCACACCGTCTCGGCAACCAGCAATGCTTTGGGATTCTGAGGCAGCAACGCCGCCGAGGCCGCTCCGCGCACCATGCGGCCGCGCTGCAGCTTGGCGGTCTTCGCCAGCACCGAGAGCATCGTCGACTTACCGCATCCGTTGCCGCCCACGATCGCATGCACCGCACCGGCCGAAAACGACGCATCGAGCCCACGCAACACCCAGCCGGACGCTCGATCGTAGCGAAACCAACCTTCCGACAGGGTGGTAGCCGACCCAGCGTGCATTTTTTGGAGTATTCTGCTTCCATCCGTGCGCGGGAAGGCTTCCGAGCCGTTCTCGAGCGACGTTTGCGCCATAAATTCGGACGATTTGTCCAATTCCGAACTTTTTTTCGCGCTCGATACGTCCCCGGGCGGCTCCAGAGAGCCTAAATTGTCCTCACGCCTGCTGAATACTCCGTTTTTTGCACATCGGATGGCACCCCACCCCAACGTGTCATCGGAAAACAGCGATTCTCGGCGTCCCAAAGATGCCATATCCGCCGCCTCGTGCACGCGGCCATCCTCAATCCGGTACGCACACGTCGCGTATTCGAGCATTGGGCGCGGCTGATGCGTCGCCACAACAACCGTGCAGCCCAGCTCGCGATTTACACGAAACAGCGCGTGCAGGAAATTCTTCTCGGCAACGGGATCGAGCTGAGACGTGGGCTCGTCGAGCAGCAGCACGTGCGGGCGCAGCGCCAGAACGGCCGCCAACGACAGCAGCTGCTTGCGGCCACCCGAAAGCGTATCGGTATCACGATGAAGCCAGTCCTCCAGACCAAAGAAATAGCTGGTCTCGGCAACACGGCGGCGCATCTCGTCGCGCGACACACCCAGATTCTCTAGGCCAAACGCCATCTCGTGCCACACGGTCTCGCACACAATCTGGTTCTCGGGATCCTGAAACACATAACCCACGCGCTCTGCCGATGCCCGCACGTCCATGTCGGCAACGTTCTCGCCCAGCACGCGCGCATCGCCAGTGCGCTCGCCCGCTGGAGCGATCTCGGGCTTGAGCAGCGACAGCAGCGTCGACTTGCCCGAACCGGTACCGCCAACAAGCAGTGCAAACGCACCTTGGGAAACATGCCAATCAAGCCCCTCGAGCACCGGTGCCTTGACCCCGGGATAGGCAAAACTAAGGCCTCGCACCTCAATCGCCGGCGCGGCCGAGCCATATGCCACACCCGCCGCCGAGCTCCTATCAAACCGAGCCATCAGCCAAACCTCTTCTCATCAATCGCGTGCAACGCGCAAGGCAACACCATCCAGGCGGCGTACACGACATAGCCTGGCCACGGCGCCGGCACCGAGAGCTGCGGATAAAACGAATACTGCGTCGTCGCGGTCCACGCCACCGCCACCGCGGCAGCGCCAAACAGTACGAGCCCGACCAGCGCGGCAACGTCGCTGCGCCCCAGTCGATACCGCGCATACGTCATACGACGTGTCGCGGCACCCCACCCGCGCGAGCGCATCGCGTCCGCGCGCTCCAGCGAATCTTCCATGCCCCAGCCCATCAACACGCTCGACGCCCGCAGGCGCGATCGCACGGGATCGGTGGGCGCGCGGCCCGGCACATCAATCGCATCCTGCACCGCCAGCACCGTACGACCGCGGCGCAAAAACTGCGGGATAAGCCTCATGCACATCGAGATCATGAGCGCAATCACCGGTGCGGCATTACCCAGCAGCGCGAGCACCTTGTCGTATTCGAGCATCGACGCCGCGGCCTCAAACCACAGCACGCTCGCCACAAACAGCCCGCCCATGCACAGGCCGTAAACCATGCTTTCCAGATACACCGCGCGCGTGCCAATACGGAACAGCTCCGTCGAGCCCGAGGCGTTAAACAGCGGATTGACCAGCGCGATAATCAAAATCACCGGCAGCTGCCAGCGGAGTGCGCCCAACGTGCGGGCAGCCCCACGCGTCGCAAATCCATACGCCAGCCCGCCCGCAAGCGACAGCGCAATCAGTACCGGCTGCATCGAGAACATGGTGAGCCCCAGCGTCAACACTATATAGAGCGCCGGCACAGCCGGATGCGACATCGAGAATGCCGCGACGGGCTCGCCGCCAAACTCCTCTCGTATGTTGTCCACGGGCACCCCGTCCCCTCGCTCAAACGACAGCTCCGCAGCACCGCCAACGCCGCACGCAAGCAGCGCAAACGCCACGCCGGCGGCGCAAGCCTCAACCGCCGCAAACCAATCGCTACGCGCTCAACATATGCCTGCGGTATCATATTGCGCCGTGTATCGTTTCCAAACACACGTCTCTATAACGTAACAGGAGATCACATGGACGCAACCGCAATTATCCTCGCTGCCGGCGAGGGCACCCGCATGAAGTCGAACCACTGCAAGGTTTCGCACAAGATCCTGGGCAAGCCCATGGTCCAGTGGATCGTCGACGCCACCATCAAGGCCGGCTGCAGCCGCGTCGTGGTCGTCATCGGCAGCCACGCCGACGAGATGCGCGCCCTCATCGACGGTGCCTATGCCAACAGCGCTACCAAGGTCGAGTGCGTCGAGCAGACCGAGCGCCTGGGCACCGGCCACGCCGTGAAGGTCGCGCTCGAGGCCTGCGGCATCACCGAGGGCCCCGTCGTGGTGCTCAACGGCGACCTGCCGCTCATCACCGCCGACACCGTCGCCAAGTTCGCGCAAACCGTCGCCACCGGCGAGCTCGCCTGCACCGTCATGACCATGACCCCGCCCGACCCCTTCGGCTACGGACGTATCAAGCTGGGTGCCGACGGTCAGATCGAGCGCATCATCGAGCAGAAGGACTGCACGCCCGAGCAGGCCGCCACGCTGCTGGAGTGCAACGCCGGCTGCTACGCCTTTGACGGCGCGCAGCTCGCCGCCCACATTGATGAGATCGGCAACGACAACGCGCAGTCCGAGTACTATCTGCCCGACATGCTCGAGATCCTCAAAGGCCACGGCCAGGCAGTCTCCATCTTCCACTGCGACGACTACCGCGACGGCTTGGGCGTCAACAGCCGCATCCAGCTCGCGCAGCTCACCGCCATTGCGCGCGACCGCATCAACGAGCACTGGATGGCCGAGGGCGTCACGTTCATCGATCCCACGCAGGCCTGGATCGGCCCCGACGCCGTTATCGGCCGCGACACCGTCGTGTGGCCGCAGACGCACCTAATCGGCCACGTCACCGTGGGCGAGGAGTGCCAGCTCGGCCCCAACAGCCGCCTCACCGACACCACCGTCGGCAGCGGCTGCACCATCGATGAGACCATCGCCATCGAGGCCGTCATCGAGAACGGCGTCGACTGCGGCCCGCGCGCCTACCTGCGCCCGGGTACCCACATGCTCGACGGATCCAAGGCCGGCACGCACGTGGAGATCAAGAAGTCCACGATCGGCGAGGGCTCCAAGGTGCCGCACCTGTCCTACATCGGCGACACCACCATGGGCTCCGGCGTCAACGTGGGCGCAGGCTCCATCACCTGCAACTACGACGGCGTGCACAAGCACAAGACCGTCATCGGCAAGGACGCCTTCATCGGTTCCGACACCATGATGGTCGCGCCCGCCCAGATCGGCGACGGCGCGCTCGTGGCCGCCGGCTCCGTCATCACCGAGCCGGTCCCGGCCGACGCACTTGGCCTGGGTCGTGCCCGTCAGGTAAACATTGAGGGCTGGGCTGCCGATTATCGCCGCCGTCTGCACGAGGACGACGAGGTATAACGTTTTACCAAGCATCTAAGGAGCTGTTCCCGTGGGGGGCGGCTCCTTTTTCTATCGTGACCTGCGCAACCGGATGAGTGGTCGGTTCGTGTCCGTTGGCGGTAAAGACGTTATCAAGACTCGATAAACCCCGCCGCGCGGTTACAATGCAACAAGGCATCTATATGGCATTCGATATAAAGGAGAAGGGTAATGCCGATTAATGATCCCGAGAAGTCGGAGAATATGCGCAAGTCCATCCGCGTGTATTCCGGTTCCTCCAACCGTCCCCTCGCTCAGAAGATCGCTGAGTACCTTGGGGTCGAGCTTTCGGGCCTTACGCTAAAGCAGTTCGCCAACGGTGAGATTTACGCCCGCTACGACGAAACCGTCCGCGGCGCCGACGTCTTCCTGATTCAGTCCGTGGCCGGCGGCAACGTCAACGACATGCTCATGGAGCTGCTCATCGCCACCGACGCTGCCAAGCGCGCATCCGCCCGCTCCATCACCGCCGTTATCACCCACTACGGCTATGCCCGCCAGGACCGCAAGGCCGGCCCGCGCGAGCCCATCACCGCCCGCCTCGTCGCCAACCTGCTCGAACGCGCCGGCGTCAACCGCATCATCACCCTCGACCTGCACCAGGGCCAGATCCAGGGCTTCTTCGATATCCCGGTTAACCACCTGTCCGCACTGCCGCTGTTTGGCCAGTACTACAACGACATGCACTTCGACACCGACAACCTGGTTGTCGTCTCCCCCGACGTGGGTCGTGCCAAGGCTGCCAAGAAGCTGTCCGACATGCTCGGCTGCGACCTGGCCATTGCCCACAAGGGCCGTCCGCGCCACAACGCTGCCGAGGTCATGGGCATCATCGGTGACATCAAGGGCAAGACCTGCATCATCAACGACGACATGATCGACACCGCTGGCACCCTGTGCGCCAACGTCAAGGAGCTCAAGGCTATGGGCGCTGGCGACATCTACGTCTGCGCCACCCACGGCATCTTCTCCGGTCCGGCCATCGAGCGTCTGAACGACGCCCCGATCGTCGAGTGCCTCGTCACCGACGCCATTCCCGTCGAGGTCGGCGGCAAGATCAAGACCATCTCGGTCGCCGAGGAGTTCGCTCAGGCCATCTCCGCCGTTTACCACGAGGAGCCCGTCTCCACGCTCGTCGGCGGCGACTTCGCACTGTAATCGCATCGTCCTTGTAACCCGGCGCATCGCCGTCGGAACAGAAGAAACCCCCGCGCTCCCCCTTGTGAACTGCACCCCAAAACTTGGACGGCTTAAATAAGAACTACGCCGCAAGGGACTGTCTCCGGAACTCCTCCGGGGTCAGTCCCTTCAGTTTAACCTGGCGCCTCCTCGTGTTCCAATGGACCACGAAGTCGTCGAGGTC
>JAXJMO010000045.1:0-11012 GCA_036313175.1 Collinsella sp.
GGTCTGATAAGATTTCCATAGCGGTCTTCGTCCTTTCCTAGAACCTGTTGTTGTGGTGATTTCAGATTCTAGGACGAAGGCCGTTCTTCGTTAAACGGGCGCTAGGGCGTCACCCTTACACCAACATTTTCGACGCGATCACGCGCGCGATGAAGCCCAGGACGACGACGGCAAATAACGAGATGCTTCCCTAGGGGAAGGCGCGTCCCGCTTTGAAGGCTCGGAACGGGATGCGGTTTCCGCATCGGCCCCCATCGGGAAGCCACATCCCAGAATGGACGCTCAGAGCGGGATGCAGTTTCCGCTTTGGACCCCTGCCGGAAAGCGCGTCCCAGTTTGAAGACGCGTAATGGGATGCGCTTTCCGAAACAAAGGCCTTGGGGAAACTGTGTCCCGGAATGGGCGCTCAGAGTGGGATACAGTTTCCGCGAGAGACCCGTTGCGGAAACGGTGTCCCAGAATCGGCGTTCAAAACGGGGCACATTTTCCGAAACATGGCCCTGAGGGAAGCTGCGTCCCGGTCTGAGCCGAAATTCTGGGACACGGCTTCCACTTCAAACAGAAGAAGGCGCGCGGCCTGCAGTTGATGCAGACAGCGCGCCTTTTGGTTGAGCAATGTTGAGGCTAGGAGTCGTGGCTTGCGACCTTTAGGAGCGGGCGGCTCCGTCGACGGGGAGGATGGCGCCCGTGACGTAGGAGGACATGTCGCTCGCCAGGAAGACGAAGGCGTTGGCGACGTCCTCGGGCTCGCCCATGCGGCCGAGCGGAATGGTGGCGATGATGGGTTTGATGACCTCTTCGGGAAGGTTAGCGACCATATCGGTCTTGGTCACGCCGGGGGCGACGGCGTTGACGCGAATGCCCATAGGGGCGAGCTCGCGCGAGAGCGACTGGACCATTCCGTTGACGGCAAACTTGGACGTGGGGTAACCGACGCCGGAGGGCTGGCCGTACTTGGCGACCATCGAGCTTGTGGTAGTGATGGTGCCGCCGTGGCCGGCCTCGGTCATGATCTTGGCGGCAGCCTGGTGGCCATTAAAGACGGCGACGACGTTAAGGTCCATGACCTTTGCGAACTCCTCGGCCGTGTAGTCCAAGAGGGGTGAACGCTGGGAGATACCGGCATTGTTGACGACCGTGTCCAAGCCGCCCATGTCGGCTGCAGCCTGGGTAAAGGCCTCGGTCACGGCTTCGAGTGAGGTGAGGTCGCAGGAGCGGCCCCAGACCTTGGCGTCGGGATAGGCGGCTGTCAGCTTCTCAACGGCCGCATCGGCGGTCTCTTGACGCGAGCCAAAGACAGTGACGGAGGCGCCCTCCTCGATAAAACGGCAGGCGATGGCATAGCCGATACCGCGCGTGCCTCCGGTGACGATTGCTTTCTTGCCCTCGAGCAACATGGTGCCTCCATTCTTCGGGGGTGGACGTACGCAGCACAGCGTAGCGGTAGCCGGAATCGACCGCGTTTGCATATCGGTGAACGGTAGCCCGCGTTACCGATGAGCGGCTCGCGCAAATTTGCTCTGCCGTTGTGCTTGGGGCAGGAGACAAAAGGGCTCCCGTCCCACATCGGACGGGAGCCCTCAAAGCGCGTATTGCTAGGCGATTGATGGATTAGTTGGCCATGACGCCTTCGGTCCAGGCCTCGACGTCCTCGATACGCAGGACGTTGGCGACCTCGGCCACGCAGTCGACGCTGGCAAGCTCGGCGGCGGCAGCCTGGACGTCCTTCTCGAGCGCGCGGTGCGTCAGGAAGATGACCGAGCAGGCATCGCTGACGCCCGACTTGCCGTCCTCGACCTGGTTGATGAGCGAGATCGAGATGTTGTGCTTGGCAAAGATGTCGACCGTTTCGGACAGGGCGCCCACGCGGTCGGCGACCTTCAGGCGCACATAGTACTTGGTCTGGAGCTCGTCCATGGGCTTAAAGGCGAGGTTGTGACCATAGGGCTCAATCTCGGGCAGCGGAGCCACGCCGCGGCTGATCTGCTCGGAGAGCGACAGGATGTCGCCCACGACGGCGCTCGCGGTGGGGAAGGAGCCTGCGCCGGCACCGTAGAACATGGTCTCGCCTACGGCGTCACCCACCACGTAGACAGCGTTCATGGCGCCGTTGACCTTGGCAAGCATATGGTCGGCGGGAATCAGCGTGGGATGCACACGGACGTCGACACCGGTGTCGGTGTTGCGGGCGATACCGAGCAGCTTAATGGTGTAGCCGAGCTCGCGGGCTTGGGCGATGTCCTCGGCACCGATGGTACGGATACCCTGCTGGTACACATCGTCGGTGGTAACGCGGGTGCCAAAGCCGATGGAGGCGAGGATGGCCGTCTTGCTGGCGGCATCGAAGCCGTCAACGTCGGCGGACGGGTCGGCCTCGGCATAGCCCTTGGCCTGTGCGTCGGCAAGCACGTCGGCGTAATCGGCGCCCTCGGCGTCCATGCGCGACAGGATATAGTTGGTGGTACCGTTGAGAATGCCGGCGATGGTCAGGATCTTGTTGCCCACCAGGTCGTGCTCGAGCGTGCTCACGATGGGGATGCCGCCGCCGCAGCTGGCCTCGCACTTAATCTGCACGCCGCACGCGCGCGCCTTCTCGGCAAGCGTCTCGACATGACGGCCCAGTAGGGCCTTGTTGGCAGAGACGACGTGCTTGCCGTGCTCAAAGGCAGTGGTGAAGATCTCGGTTGCGGGATGCTCGCCACCGATCAGCTCGACGACGATGTCGACGGCGGGGTCGGTGACGACGTCGTGCCAGTCACTCGTAAAGGCCTCGCGCTCAATGCCTGCCGCCTCGGCTTGCTCCCAAGCAAGCGCGCAGGCGCGGGTCAGCTTAAGGTCGATGCCGTAGGCTGCCAAGTACTCATCGTGGTGGCTCTTGATCAGATGGGCCACGCCGCCGCCGACGGTTCCCAGACCGATCAGACCGACGTTCACGGTGCGCAGGGGTTCGCTCATAGATAGCTCCTTCGTGCATCTTATGGATGGATTAACCGCTTAAAGGTTGAGTGCATTCTAGCGTGAACCGAGGGCGCGTGCTCGCCAGGCAACAGGAGTCGCACAAAACAGCACCCCCGAAACGCTGCGGAAACATTGGAAACATGCTCGCTATAAACGAACTTCCGTAACAAACTGTCAACGTTTGCGCCATAAGGTTTGCCCCGTACCGCAAGACGGCCGCACTGCGGCCAGCGAAAAAGGGGGACACCATGTTCAACATCAACAGCACGCTCAGCCGTAGGAACTTTCTCTTCGGCGCCGCGGCGCTCGGCAGCACCGTCGCGCTTGCTGGTTGCACGTCGGGTAGCTCGGACGGCGGCTCTGCCGATGACGGTAAGACCTTCAAGATCGGTGTCATCGGCCCTTTGACCGGCGCCGCGGCAACCTATGGCGTTTCGGCCGAGAAGGGTGCCAAGCTCGCCGCCAAGGATTTCTCGACCAAGGACCTCAAGCTCTCGCTTAAGTCCGAGGATGACGTCGCTGACGGCGAGAAGGCTATCAACGCCTTCAATACCTTGTGCGACTGGGGCATGCGGGCGCTCGTCGGCCCCGTCACGACCGGTGCTGCCGTCGCCGTCTCGGGTGAGATCGCCGACGATATGCTCATGGTCACGCCCTCGGCCTCGTCGCTCGACGTCACCAAGGACAAGACCACGGTTTTCCAGGTTTGCTTTACCGATCCCACCATGGGCGCCAGTGCCGCGAAGTTCTTGGCCGAGAAGTACGCGGATGCCAAGATCGCCCTGTTCTACAACTCCGGCGATACGTATAGCTCGGGCGTTGCCGACGCTTTTGCCGAGCAGGCCAAGGCGTCCAAGCTCGACATCGTCGATACCGAGACCTTTAAGGATGACTCTTCCACGAGCTTTACCAACCAGCTCACCAAGGCCAAGGAGGCCGGCGCCACGCTTATCTTTGCCCCGATCTATTACACGCCGGCGTCCGTCCTGCTCAAGAACGCCAAGGACATGGGCTACGACATGACGCTCATGGGCACTGACGGCATGGACGGCCTGCTCTCTGTGGAAGGTTTCGATACCTCTCTTGCCGAGGGGGTACTGCTCATGACCCCATTTTCTGCCGACGACGAGAAGAATGCCGACTTCGTCAAGGCCTATAAGGATGCCTACGACGAGACGCCTAACCAGTTTGCCGCCGACGCCTACGATTGCGTCCACGCCATCGCCGAGGCCATCGACAAGGCGGGCATCGATATTACGGCCGATGGTGCCGACATCGCCGGCGACCTTGCCAAGGCCATGCGCAAGATCAAGATCGAGGGCCTGACGGGCGAGCTCACGTGGAACGACGAGGGCCAGGTCGAAAAGTCCGCTACGGCCTATGTGATTCAGGACGGCAAGTACATCGCCGCCTGAGTGCATATAACGAGACCGGTGGGGCCGTTTTATTCAGGGCAAGGATGCTTGTAACAGAACGGAAACATTACTTTCACACAATAAAGTGGCTAAACTGTATAAACCGATAGAAATACGCATATTCATGGATAAATGAACAAATCCAAAGAAAAGTCGAAATAATCGCCACTTTTCTCAACTAAAGCGTCTACTATTTTGCGAACGCCGAACACGGCGAAGGATGGCCTGTCGGGTAACCGAAACCCGACGAGATTTGAGAGGAGAGCCGCATGTCGAGCCTCACCGGTAAGTCATTGAACCCTGTTATGAATCGCAGGAGCGTTATCGCGAGCGCAGCAGGTCTGGGGGCGATGTCCATTCTAGCTGGCTGCTCCTCCAACGGCGGCGACAGCGGTTCCGCTTCGAGCGACGCTTCGTTTAAGATCGGTACCATCGGCCCGCTGACCGGCGCCAACGCGTCCTACGGCAAGTCCGTTACCCAGGGTGTCGAGCTTGGCTGCAAGGATTTCTCGACCAAGGAGCTGCCGCTTGCCAGCAAGGCCGAGGATGACCAGGCCGACGGCGAGAAGGCCGTCAACGCCTTCAACACCCTGCTCGACTGGGGCATGCAGGCCCTCGTCGGCCCGACCACCACGGGTGCGTCGGTTGCCGTTGCCGCCGAGTGCGGTAACGACCCCAAGACGTTCATGATCACCCCGTCCGCGTCCTCCGAGGACGTCACCGACGGCAAGGATTGCGTCTTCCAGGTTTGCTTCACCGACCCCAACCAGGGTGTCAACGCTGCCAAGTTCCTGGCGCAGAAGTATGCGGACGAGAAGTTCGTGCTGTTCTATAACTCCGGCGACGCTTATTCTTCGGGCATCGCGGATTCCTTTAAGGCTCAGGCCGCTGAGTCCAAGCTCGAGATCGTCGACGAGGAGACCTTTAAGGACGACTCCGCCACGAGCTTTACCAATCAGCTGACCAAGGCCAAGCAGGCCGGCGCCACCATGATCTTTGCGCCGATCTACTACACGCCGGCGTCCGTCCTGCTCAAGAACGCCAAGGACATGGGCTACGACGTCAAGATGATGGGCTGCGACGGCATGGACGGCATCCTGGGCGTTGAGGGCTTCGATACCTCTCTTGCCGAGGGTCTGCTGCTCATGACCCCGTTCTCCGCCGACGACGAGAAGAACGCCGACTTCGTTAACGCTTACAAGGATAAGTACGGCGATACCCCCGACCAGTTTGCCGCCGACGCCTACGACGGCGTGCACGCGGTGGCCGAGGCCGTCAAGGAGGCCGGTCTTGGTGTCGACGCCGATCCGACCGAGGTCGCCGAGAAGCTGTCCAAGGCTATGCTCAAGATTACCGTTGACGGTCTGACCGGCAAGCTCACCTGGAACGATAAGGGCCAGGTCCAGAAGGAGCCCACGGCGTACGTCATCACCGACGGCAAGTACGTACAGGCCTAATTGGCCGCCTTACATAGAGCGGTTTTGATCCCAAGCAGGGGAGGTTTTGGCCTTCCCTGCTTGCTTGGTATCTAGGGACAGTGTAACGTCCCTGTTTCATACATTAACTGGAAACCTATTCGAAAGGGGGATGTGGAACATGACGGTCTTTATCCAATACCTGGTCAACGGCCTGTCCATGGGCAGCGTCTACGCCATCATCGCGTTGGGCTACACCATGGTCTACGGTATCGCCAAGATGCTCAACTTCGCTCACGGCGACGTCATCATGGTCGGTGCCTATGTCTCGTTCTGCGCCACGTCGTATCTCGGCCTCCCAGGCTGGGCATCTGTAGTTCTCTCTTGTGTGGTCTGCACGGTTCTCGGTGTTCTCATTGAGGGTTTGGCCTATAAGCCGCTGCGCCAAGCAGGCCCGCTGGCCGTTCTGATCACGGCCATCGGCGTGTCTTACTTCCTGCAGAACGCCGCGCAGCTTCTGTGGGGCGCCACGCCCAAGAACTTTACTTCGCTCGTCACCTTCCCGGTGCCGGAGTTCTTGGCCAAGTTTAACGTAAGCGCCGTCTCGCTCGTCACCATCGTCGCCTGCTTGGTTATCATGGCCGGCCTGATGTTCTTTACAGGTAAGACCAAGATGGGCAAGGCCATGCGCGCCGTGTCCGAGGACAAGGCCGCCGCTCAGCTCATGGGCATCAACGTCAACCGCACCATCTCGATGACGTTCGCCATCGGCTCCGCCCTTGCCGCCATCGCCGGCGTGCTCCTGTGCTCCTACTCGCCGGTCCTGCAGCCCACCACGGGCGCCATGCCTGGCATCAAGGCCTTCGACGCTGCCGTTTTCGGCGGCATCGGCTCCATCCCCGGTGCCTTTGTCGGCGGCATTCTCATCGGCATCATCGAGGCGATGGCGCAGGCTTACATTTCCACGAGCCTTGCCAACTCCATCGTCTTTGGTGTTTTGATCATCGTCCTGCTCGTCAAGCCTGCCGGCCTCTTGGGCAAGTACGTCCCCGAGAAGGTGTAGGTGAGCGTTATGAAGTTTCTTAAAGACAAGCAGACGCGTCACGACTTTGTCACGTACGCCATGTGCGTTGTGGCGTTCGCCATCGTGTTCTTTATGCAGTCCAACCACATGATCCCGCGCATGATCGCCGGTCAGCTGGTTCCCATCACGGCCTATATCGTCATGGCCATCTCCCTTAACCTCGTCGTCGGCATCGCGGGCGACTTGTCGCTGGGCCACGCGGGCTTTATGAGCGTCGGTGCCTATACGGGCATCGTCACTGCCGTCGCGCTGGAGAGCACCGTTCCGTCCGATCCGATGCGTCTGATCATCAGCATTGTGGTCGGCGCTATCGCCGCTGCCATCTTGGGCTTCTTGATCGGTATCCCGGTCCTGCGCCTGAGCGGCGACTATCTGGCCATTGTGACCCTGGCTTTTGGCGAGATCATCAAAGAGGTCGTCACCTGCCTCATTGTGGGCGTCGATTCCCGCGGCCTGCATGTGATCTTTAACATCACGGGTAACTCTACGATCGACGACCTGCACCTGCTCGAGGACGGCACCGCCATCATCAAGGGCGCGCAGGGCGCATCGGGCGTGTCGACCTATTCGACCTTCCTTGCCGGCGCAATCCTGGTCATGGTCGCGCTCGTGATTGTGCTCAACCTGGTTCGCAGCCGTACCGGTCGTGCCATTATTGCCGTGCGCGACAACAAGATCGCTGCCGAGTCTGTGGGCATCTCCGTCACCCAGTACCGCATGATCGCCTTCGTGGTTTCCGCTGCCCTCGCCGGTGCTGCCGGAGCCCTGTTCGGCGGTAACTTCTCGCAGCTTTCCGCCACTAAGTTCGACTTCAATACGTCCATCCTCATTCTGGTGTTCGTGGTCCTGGGCGGCCTGGGCAACATGCGCGGCTCCGTTATCGCCGCGGCGCTGCTCACGGTGCTCCCCGAGCTGCTCCGTCAGTTCTCGGACTACCGCATGCTCATCTACGCCATCGTGTTGATTCTGGTCATGGTCTTTACTAACAACCCACAGCTCAAGGCGTTCTTCGCACGCATTAAGGACCGCTTTGCTTCCAAGAAGGAGGTGGCAGCCGATGCCCAGTAAGTTTGAGTTCAACAAGGGCAAGATGGTCCCGTATCCTTCTGGCGCCATCGTTCCCGACCGCGACTTGGGCCAGCGCCCGGCGCTCGAGTGCATCCACCTGGGCATTGAATTCGGCGGCCTTAAGGCAGTCGATGACTTTAGCCTGACCATCGGCAAGACTGAGATCGCCGGTCTCATCGGCCCCAACGGTGCCGGCAAGACCACGGTCTTCAACCTGCTCACCAAGGTGTACCAGCCTACGCACGGCACCATCCTGCTCGACGGTGAGGACACTTCGGGCAAGTCGGTCTACCAGGTCAACCGCATGGGTATTGCCCGTACGTTCCAGAACATCCGCCTGTTCAATACCATGACGGTGGAGGACAACGTTAAGGTCGGCCTGCACAATCAGGAGCGCTACTCCGGTTTTGAGGGCGTGCTGCGCCTGCCGACGTATTGGAAGCACGAGAAGGCCGCCCACGAGCGCGCCATGGAGCTGCTGTCCATTTTTGACATGGAGCACCTGGCAAATGAACAGGCCGGCTCGCTTCCTTACGGCGCTCAGCGTCGTCTGGAAATCGTCCGCGCGCTTGCCACCAACCCCAAGCTACTGCTGCTCGACGAGCCTGCCGCCGGCATGAACCCGTCCGAGACCGCAGAGCTCATGGCGAACATCGTCAAGATTCGCGACACCTTCGGCATCGCCATCATGCTTATCGAGCATGATATGTCGCTCGTCATGAACATTTGCGAGGGCATCTGCGTGCTTAACTTTGGCAAGGTTATCGCCAAGGGCACAGCAGAGGAAATCCAGAACAACGACGCCGTTATCGAGGCGTATCTGGGTAAGCAGGATAAGGGGGAGAACTAAATGGCAGAGCCGATGCTTTCCGTCTACAACATCAACGTCTGGTACGGCGCCATCCACGCCATCAAGGACATCTCCTTTAACGTTAACGAGGGCGAGATCGTGGCCTTGATTGGTGCCAACGGTGCCGGCAAGTCCACAACGCTCAAGACCGTCTCGGGCCTGCTGCGCTCCAAGACCGGCTCCATCAAGTTTATGGGCGAGGACATTACCCATACGCCCGCTGATAAGCTGGTTGGTAAGGGCCTGGCTCAGGTTCCCGAGGGTCGTCGCGCCTTTTTGCAGATGACGGTCGAGGAGAACCTGGAGATGGGTGCCTATACACAGCCCAAGTCCACGGTGGCTCCGGGCCTGGAGCGCGTCTACGAGCAGTTCCCGCGCCTGAAGGAACGTCGTCGCCAGGTCGCCGGCACCCTTTCAGGCGGCGAGCAGCAGATGCTCGTTATGGGGCGCGCCCTTATGAGTAACCCCAAACTGCTTATGCTCGACGAACCTTCCATGGGTCTGGCGCCGATTCTGATCGAACAGATCTTCCAGATTGTCGAGGACCTGCACAAGGCCGGCACCACGGTGCTTCTGGTCGAGCAAAACGCGCAGATGGCGCTTTCCATTGCCACACGCGGTTACGTGCTCGAGACCGGCAAGATCACCATGACCGGCACGGGCCAAGAGCTCCTGCACGACGACAACGTCCGCAAGGCCTATCTGGGCGGTTAATCCATTCAACAAAGGGGGCGCTGACCAACCCGGTCAGCGCCCCCTTTTAAGTTGCGGTGAAATAGGGACTGAATACGGGCTCCAGAGGCCAAATGAGTCCCTATTCCACCGCAACTTCATGGGGATGTGTGACAATGCCCGTCGGAAAACATCTGCTGTCTTTGGGGGTCTATCTATGCTGTACGAGTTTTGTGCCGAGAACTTTGAGCGGGTGCCGGCGGCTATCGATGCCGGTGCAAGGCGTATTGAACTGTGCGACAACCTTGCCGTCGGTGGCACTACACCCTCGGCCGGTGTTATCAGCGCTACAGTCAGCTATGCTCACGAGCATGACGCGCGAGTGATGTGCATGATTCGCCCGCGTGGCGGTGACTTTCATTACAACCAGGACGAGCTGCGCATGATGGAGATGGACCTGGGCCTTGCCGTGAGCGCCGGCGTTGACGGCTTGGTCTTTGGCTGCTGCAAGCCCTGCGCTGGCGGATGGGCGCTCGACGAGCTTACGCTTGGTGCCCTCGTGATGGCCGCGGGCTGCGCGACCGAGGAGTGCAAGCGCGGGCCCATCGATATTACCTTCCACATGGCCTTCGACCAGCTCTCGCCCGAGGCTCAGCTCGATGCCGTCGACACACTCGCCGACTGCGGTATCACGCGCATCCTGACGCATGGTGGCGCTGCCGGAACGCCGATCGAGGACAACCTGGAGCACCTGTCGCGTCTTATCGAGTATGCGGGCGACCGCCTGACCATCCTTCCCGGCGGTGGCATTTCTACGGCCAACCGCGATACCGTGGCGGCGGCACTGGGCGTCTCCGAGCTCCATGGCACCAAGATCGTGCCGCTGGAGGTATAACCCGTGGCGCTGGTATTTGACGTTCGGCAGGCGAGCGGTAAGCCCGACGACAACCGCCGCCCCGGCACCGCGTGCCCCTTTTGCGATACCGAGGAACTCGCCAATATCATCCGGCGCGACGGTGACTGCATCTGGCTCGAGAATAAGTTTAAGACCTTGCGGGCCACTCGCCAGACCGTATTGATTGAGTCGTCCGACCACGACGCCGACCTGGTGACCTATGCGCCGGACGAGCTGCATCATGTTATGCGGTTTGCTCTGGATTGCTGGCAGCGGATGATTGACTCCCGACAGTATCGCAGCGTTCTCATGTACAAGAACAAGGGTCCGCTCTCGGGCGGTAGTCTCGTTCATCCGCACATGCAGATTGTGGGTTTGGAGCAGGAAAACGGTTATGCTTCGCTGACTTCCGCCAATTTCGAAGGCATAAATGTCTGGCAACAGGGGAGAATCTCGGTCAACATCTCAACCGAACCGATTATGGGGTTCTTTGAGGTCAATGTTTCAGCCCCGCAGGGAATCGCCGCCAGCGATGACACGAGAAACCAAGCCGAGGCGGATCTCTTCGCCGATGCGATCCAGGTAGCTCTGCGCTATATCCTGAACGAGCACCACGGTGGTCGCGCAGAGTCGTATAACCTGTTCTTCTATCACC
>JAXJMO010000046.1:0-19125 GCA_036313175.1 Collinsella sp.
ATTGTGCTGGAGACGCTTTGACAATCGGAAGTGATACGCTCCTCTATCGGCTGGTGTTCAATCTGGTCGAAAACGCCATCCGTTACAGCCGCCCCGGCTCGACTGTCAACGTCTCCATCAGCGACAGCGACAGCCACGTGCTCCTGCGAGTCAAAGATGAGGGCCCGGGAATACCCAAACAGTACCGAGAGAGCATCTTCCAGCCGTTCTTTCGTCTAGATAAATCCCGCAGCAGGGCATACGGCGGCGCAGGACTCGGGCTAGCGCTTGTTTGGGAGATTGCAGCCCTACACGGCGGCACGGTAGAGGTCGAAGCAAGTTCCGAGAACGGGACCACCATGCTCGTAAGCCTTCCAAAACGATCCGCAGCGTCAACCGAGCAGTAAAACGAAAGGGGTCCCGAGCAACAGGAGTACAATTGCTGCTATTGTTGCCAGCTGTTGGGAGATGGAAGATGGACTGCGATGGCTACCCATGCGTTCCCATGCCGTTGATGTGCACTGCCTTTGTGCCGGGGCAGATTGACGCTGCGGTTGCAGGCATTTCCGACCCCGATTCACGCACCATCGCCACGGCAGAAGCGCTGTACTTTCGCGGACAGGCCGCCCTCGCTGCCAAGACGGCGCGCCCCTATCTTGACGCCACCGATTCCGCACTGCGCTATTCCGCATGCTTTATCTGCGGATACGCCAGCCTGTCGCTCAACCGTATCGCCGACGCCCGCCGTTGTCTTGCGGGCATCCTCGATACGCCAACTGACGAGGAATCACCCGCCGTCCACGCCACGCATATCCTGTTCGCCTCGGCCGCAAGCGTCCTGCTGCACTTGTCTTCCCCGTATTCTGCCGAAGAGTTTTATCCGCTTGCGGCGCATCTGCCCGAAGGCCTGCGCCTGTTCGCCAGCTACGTGATGGCGCATGCCCTGTACCTGCGCGGCGAATATGGCCGCAGTCTGGGCATGGCGGAAAACGCCCTGATCATGAAACAGGGGAGCTATCCGATCTCGGAACTGTTCCTGCACCTGGCAGCTTCCATGGCATGCATGAGTCTCAAAGACGTCGACGCCGCAAAAACGCACTTCGGAGCCGCTTGGAACATTGCGCGCCCCGACGGCCTTATCGAGCTCATTGGCGAGCACCACGGCCTTTTGCAGGGGCTCATCGAGGCATGCCTAAAATCGCAATACCCTGACGATTTCGCACGTATCATCGAGATTACGTATCGATTCAGCTACGGCTGGCGGCGCATCCACAACCCCGATTCGGGCGAGGACGTTGCCGACGATTTAACGACCACGGAGTTCACCATGGCCATGCTCGCCTGCCGAGGATGGACCAACGCCGAAATCGCACGCCACATGGGCGTGTCGCCAGGTACCGTTAAAAATCGACTGTCCAACGTGTATGCAAAGCTTGGCATCGGCACGCGCACCGAACTGGTCGCTCATATGCTGCGTTAGCGGCCAGACTGCCTAGCGCGGCACGTGCGCCCCGGAGCCCCGGCGCTTCGCTCGCTCAAATTGGACATTTTGGCCCTCGGACGGCACTACCGTGACAGGATGCCTTCTCGCAAAATTGGATTATTTCCACCGATACCTGCGGGATGGGAGCCAAAGATGCTTGATCGCCGTTCGTTACTTGTTGCCGGAGCGTCCTCGCTGGCGAGCATTATGTTGCCGCGCGTGCCGGGAAGCGCAAACGCCTTCATATTGCCGTTCGCCCCCGCCAAGGCATACGCCGACGAAGATGATCCCTTCAAGGTCTTGGTGCTCTCGCGCACCATGTTTGGTGTGGTCGTGCTCGACGTCGCCAACAAGAATACGCCCATCACGGGTGCCCAGGTCACGCTCACATCGCGCTATGCCGCAGGCAAGCAGCTCACCGCCACGACCGATGACGAAGGCACGGCCATCTTTGAGGTCGCCCCTCTTTCGGAAGGCTACGTGGACGAGGCAACGCTTCTCGACGCGTACGACTTTAACGGCGGCATTTCCATTAGCGTGGCGGGCTACCGTGATGTCGAGATTCCCCTCGCTCGCATTCTGGGCGGTACTGCCATTACCGCTCCCACGCGTCCGCTTTCCGACGGCGAGCCGTACTTCCGCCAGCTCACATTCGACGAATGGGACATCCAGTACGCTGAAGCCACGTTCATGGCATTGCCGAAGGACGACACGGCAAACGAGCAGCCCGATACGCACGACTTTACCGTGCAGGCACATCTGCCACAGGGTGGACAGGCAACGCTGCGCATCAACAAAGTGACGCCTGCCGCGGGCAGCTCACCCGAAACCGTCACACAGATTGGCCAAGTCAAGGCCAACGCATCGGGCGCGGATAATCTGGCAACGTTCACACTCGAAGACAAGTTCCTCGATGCGGCATCGGGCCTTCTGGAAGAAGGGTGCAAGCTGCGCTTTGTCCTCGACTATCAGGGCAAAACCTACACGCTCTCCTCCCCCATGGCCGTTGTCACCGCGCCGGCCGCAAAGGCGGAATCAGGCTCAACCACCATCATTCCCACCACCATGGACCAAGAGATCACTCCGTTTGATTTCCCCGCATCGTTTCCCGGCATCGGTGGTAATAAGTTCACGTGTTGGATGCCCACATTTCCAATCCTCTTCGATTTCTCGTTTGCTGGATACGTGCTGTTTGGCGGAGGATACAAACCAGCCAGCTATATGAACGATTCGGGCAACCCTGATCCGGAATACTGGAAGAAATCGCCGCGCGAGTCGGGCGCCAAGCAGGCAAACCGCTACCTCGACGAGATGGAGGGGAAGTGGAATCAGTACAAGAGTATGAGTGCCGGATCAGGCACCGATCCAAGAAACACCAAGCTCCTTCGCCACCATTGCACGCCGCTGTTCACGATGGATATCGCCACACAGCTGTACGGCTCGCTCGCCTACGATTGGGTGGGCAAAACCTGGGGTAACAACAACGACCCCGCATACGGCAATATTAAGGCCCTCTTCCAGGTAAGAACCGACCTCAATTGGACCGAGCAGTTTACCCTAGGACCGGTGCCATTTTTCCTAAACGTCAACCCCTGGGTGCTGGCAAAACTGGCGCTCGCCGTGGGTGCCCACACGCACGGCAGCGGCGCGGCGTTTTTTAAAAACATTTCGCTCGACTATTCAAACACGTCGGGCTCGTTCACCATCCAGATCGGGCTTGCCGTCACCTTTGGCGCCGGCGTTGCAGGCGTCGCTTCGTCTGCCGTGCGCGGCGCCGCATCCCTCACGCTGTTCATTGGGTACGAGAAGGCAGATGGACACCAGCTTCCGCGACTGCGCGTAGGTGCAGACGTCGATGTCGATGTGATACTCCAGTTCGTCATGTTCAAGTGGACCACCAAGGCTTGGTCGGGGTCGTGGCCCACACTCATCGATTCGTGGAATATGTCGGTGGACAATGGCGACCAGTATGTACTCCAGCGCTCTGAGCTCGCATTGGGTGGAGATACGCCTTACACGTTGGATGCCCGCTTCGGCACGCCCGGCAACATTGAGGCGGGCGGCGTGCCGCAATTTATCGCATCGGCCACCATCGTCACCAACGCCGAACTGCTCGCACGCGCCGAGGTTAAGGCCACTGCCGTAAACGCCGCGCCCGTCGTGCGCGATTGGGAGCGGGCGGTCACGCGCATTGAGCTCGAGGCGGATGCAGAAAGCGACGACACGGGACAGATCGAGCATTTCGTCCACGTGCTGATGGAGAACGACGAAAACACCGCGCCGATGTATGAGTACACCTACATCGGTCAGGCAACGAACACCGTTGCCGACCCGAACGCCAATTCTGCCGGCGCGTCGGAGGACGAGCGTGGCGGCATAAAACCCTCGAGCGACAACGTGCTGTTTTCCGGCGTGCTCAGCGAAGCCCACATGAAGCTGACGATGATTGCCGGCGTGGAGTGCCTATTCCGTATCGCCTCGGTGCGCTACGGCGAGAATGGTCGTTCGCGTCTGGTGGTGCATACAAAGACGAACGGCACGTGGTCCGCTCCCACGCCCGTGGACTTCCCCCTTGGGTTTGGCGAGGGCGACGTGGAGCGCGACGGCATATACGATTACGACTTCGACGTGGTGGAATATACGGACGGAAGAGGAAACCAGGACGCCTACGTGCTGCTGGTCTCGGGCGAGCGCCCCGCCGGCGACAACACCCTTTTCGATACGGCGAGCACATCCGGCATACTGTCCGTTGTGCGCCTGCGCATAAGCAACGACGGAGTTCGCGTGATATCGCACACGTCGTGGCGCAGCATCTCGCGCGGCCGCCTTCAGGAGGATGGCTACCATTGCCTGCAGTGCCCACGCATCACGGTGGGCAAGACACTTGTCGACGGGCGCCTGTCGGGCGCCTACCTCCACCGCCGCGGAACCACCGCAGAAAAGGCGCTCGGCAGCGAGGCCGAGGTTGCGCTGGAGTGCTTTACCCTGTGGTCGGACGTTTCGGGCGACAGTCTCACGTTCCGTCAGGTCCTCCGCTTTCCACAGGCACCGTCGAGCATCGAGCTCGGCGCGCCCGAGAATATCAACGGCAAAATGGTGGTGCCCGTTGCATACGAGACCGCAGGCGGTTGTGGCTGTGCATCGTACGCCGTGATCGGCCAGTCCATTGCGGGCTGGGGCGTTATGTCGCCAGATGCCACAGTACCCCACGCGGTGCCGTGGCCGCAGCACACGGGCTTTTTGGCTACCGTCAACGAGCAACTGCAGCATATTACTTGGACGCGAGGCGCATCGGCATTTGCAACGCAGCCCGTGGGTGCCGCAGGCTGTGGCCCGGCATCGTTTAGCGTAAGCAACAACGGCAGGTGCGTGCTCTATGTAGAGAACACCGATGGCAAGGTGGGACAAACCTACGGCGAAGAAGGCAACCCGGTAGCAGTGATGGGCAAGCACTTCCGCATCTTCGCCAGCACCTTGGCAGGCGATCTGTTCACGGAGCCGTTCGTGATGTGCAAACTGGACCATCCCATCGATCAGATAACGACATTTTTGACGTCGGGGGGCATGCTCTCCGCGCTCGCCACGCACATTGTGAGCGCGGAGAAGAGCGAGGCAGAACTACACGGCATCGAAGTGCCCTTGGTGGCGTGTGCCACTCCGACGGGCGCAGTCGCTACCTCGGGCGCGGTGGTGCCCGGAGCAGCAGGCGAATCCTTCATGGTCACGGTGCGAAACGACGGCAACACCTTGCTGACCGCCGGCATGATCGATCTGTACCGAGAGGGCTCCAGCCAGCCGTTCTCCAGCGCATCCATCGGATTCGGAGCGAACGCACGCATGGCTTCTATCTACGATCCAGAGCTTGCCGAGGACGCTTCGGCCAACGACATGGCACACGTGAAGTACGCGCTCGAGACGCTGGACGCACGTTTTGCAACGCACCCGCTGGTAGCCGACAGCGGCAACGCCGTGCTGGCACCGGGTTGCACGGCACAGTTCCGCATGAGCTTCGCTATCCCCGAGAGTTGGAGCGACGAAGTGGGCAAACGCGTAACGCTGTATGCGAAGGCGCGTAATCTGGTGGCGCTCGATCCCGTAACGCTCGAGGAAATTCGACCGGGCGCAAACTCGGCGCTGGGTGCCGTACTGCACGAGCTTCATGTGCCCGACGCGGCATGCGAACGCTCAGAAGTTCAGGTCGGCGTATGCGACAGCGCGGATACGACGGGGCTTCACGATGCACCGATGACGGCGGACGGCGGTGGCGGCTCGAGTGGCGGCGGTACTGACAAGGGCGGCGGCTCCGGCGGAAGCAGCTCCAGCAGTGGCAAGGACCACAGCAATAACAAGCGCTCCGGAAAAGCGGGCGCGCTTGCAGGCACGGGCGATGCCAGCGCTCCCCTTACGGCAGCCGCTGCAGCACTCGCCGCGGCAGGCGCAGGCCTCGTCGCCTACAGCACCCGCCGCACGGCGCTCGAAAAAGACACCACCGATGAGGTCAATTCGGATAAGCCTCGCTAGCTCCTAGTTACTTTTGTGAGAGACGCCGACTCGGCTCATCGAACACCAAAAGGGGCTGGCCCCGATAACTCGGAGCCAGCCCTGAATCGCCTGACGTGGGAATCGCAGCCTGTTACTTGAGCTTCAGAGCCTCCATCATGGGCACGGCGGCATCCCAATCGATCTTCCAGCCGATCGACACGCGGACGGTCTCGCCCGTCGCGGGAGCCGTCGCAAACAGCGTATGGCCGTTGTCGGGACCGGTAAAGCGCAGCCACGTTATGCCGTTGTACTCGATCTGGTCGGTTGTTGTCTCCTTGCCTTCGTAGACCTGCTCTAGGCTTGCAACCTCTTCTTCCGGCGAGCGCGGGAAGATGCTGATGTTCAGGCGTTCTCCAGTCTCGTCGTGGAAGAAGTTTGCCTTTTCGCGCTCTTCGTCGGACGAATCCAGCGTGTACCCATCGGCGGCCTCGATGCTGTACGATGCGCAGTCGATGCCCGTTAAATCTGCCTTCTCGCCAGAATCGGCCACGCCGCCGGCCGCCTTGAACTCCTTGGTCTCGCATCCCGTGGTGTCAAAGTGCATGGCCTCATGATTCTTGGCGGGGGCATAAGCGTCTACGAACTCGACAGTGATGGGCCCGTAGTACGCCGTCTTGGGCGCCCAGAAATACACGTACTCAACGGTCTCGCCCGGGCCGATATCTGGCCTCTCGGAAAGGTCAATTCCCTTGTGCAGATCATCGGGAGCCTCGCTTGCAACGTAGTCGAGCACGGCCGCCTTGCCGGAAGTAAACAACGGGTCGCCTGCCTCAAGATCGCCCTGGGCAGCATGCACGTTAAAGGAACTGAACGTCCTGTTCTTTGTGTTGTTGTTGGTGATCTTGATGTGCAGGTAAAAGCCGTCCTGCAGCTTGGCATCGCCGCGATAGAACGTACCGTGAGCCACCGACTCATAGGTAATGCCTGCCACCTCGACCGCCTGCGAATCATAGGCTTTGGGCTTTTCCTGCACAGGCGCGCTGCCGCCCGAACTGCCAGCCGAGCCGCTCGGAGCACTACCGCCACAGCCGGCCACCGTACACGCCAGCACGGCCGAAAGCGTCACGGTGGGAATTCCTAACAGCAGCTTCTTCGTCATGGGCTTCATCATCCTCACCGCTCCTTTCGCTTGCACCTCATCCGTTGCCCAAGGCCTTCGTCGTCCCGTGGCATCGGCTTCCACTATGAGCGTATGACGAAACACGGCGCCGGCGAAGTGACCCGTGGCCCAAATAACGACCCACCAGCGTTCCTTATGGGCCAAAAGAACTCGCACATGCACGCCCCCGGCCCATAAAACGAGACGTCTGTCCCAATGTTCGATTCGATCCAACAATCCGCACGACACGTTTTCGACAACGTATCCAACCGCAAACGCAGCAAGACGCATTCGGCCGCCTTCAAATTTACTCGGGCAGAACCGACTCGGTTTTGTCCGAGTAAACTCGAGCATAAACTGATCCATGCGATACAATTAACTCGGACAAAACCGAGTCGGAAGGAACCGAGTAAGTGGAATTTATTGGCAGGGAGCGTGAGCTCGCCCGTATTAAGAAAACGCTCAAAGCACCCGAGCAGCGCAATGTTCTCATTTACGGCAGGCGTCGCGTCGGAAAAAGTGAGCTCATCAAGCAGGCGCTAACCGATTTGTCGGACGTCGCAACGGTCTATTACGAGTGCCGCCAAACCTCCGAGGCAGACAACCTCGAGAGTCTGTCCGTCCTTGTTGCTGAAGCGCTGAGCTTTCCTCCGCTCGCCTTCACAGGCATCCGCGAGCTCATCGAATTTCTGTTTGCCCAAGCTAAAGACAAGAACATTACCCTCGTTCTCGACGAATACCCCTACTTGAGAGATGCGGTTAAAGGCCTAGACAGCATTCTTCAGACCTCAATCGACGCCCACAGGGAAGACTCACGTTTAAACATTGTCCTGTGCGGCTCCTACGTTGAGATTATGAAATCCCTCATCGAGCATGAAAGCCCCCTCTACGGGCGAATTGATCTCGCGCTTGAGCTTAAGCCCATGGATTACTTTGACGCTGCGAAGTTCTATCCCGCGTTCTCGCCCGAGGACAAGGTGCGGCTCTATAGCGTTTTTGGCGGTATCCCCTTTTACAATCGCCTCATCGATCAATCCCAAAGCGTACGCGACAACATCATCGAGCTCGTCACGGAACCTGGCGCCCGCTTAGAAAGCGAGGTGCCGTCCTATCTCAACGCCGAGATCTCGAAGATGACCAACGCCAACGAAGTTTTCGGGGCTCTCGCACAAGGCTACTCCCGTTGGGGGGACGTGCTGGCACAGTCGCACGTCTCGAGCGGTCCGGCCATGGCAGACGTGCTCGACAAGCTCATGTCACTCGAAATCGTCCAAAAGCGTGCACCCATCAACGACCCTACGAACAAGCGCAAGTCTGGCTACTTTGTAGTGGATCCGCTTTCGCTCTTTTACTATCGCTATGTTTTCCGCAATGCCTCAGCGCGTCAGCTGCTCGACTCGGAAGTCTTCTATGATCGTCACGTCTTCCAAGACTTCGAGGAAAACTACGTTCCTCATATGTTCGAGGAGATCTGCCGTCAATACCTCGTGCGGCAGAACAGGACCGGCAAGATCGAACCAGCTTTCGACGCCATAGGCAAGTACTGGTACGACGACCCCGCAAACAAAACGAGCGGCGAATTCGATGTGGTAACGCAAGACCCCGAGGGCTACGCATTCTACGAAGCAAAGTTCCGCAAATCCCCCATCACGCAAAAAATGGTCGACGAGGAAATCGCCCAAGTCGAGGCAACGGGACTCAAGTGCCATCGCTATGGATTCTTCTCCCGTTCGGGCTTCGAAGCTGGCGAAAGCGATCGAACCGTCTTCATCGACCTGCCGCAGATGTTTGGATAGGACAGGACAGGTCCCTCCCGCATTCCAAGCATTCATTATCTAATCGAACGATTGTTCGATGGATTTCGTGTTGGTTGGAATCGTCTGTGGGCTGGGCTATGCTACCTTGACTATCTATATGACTAAAACGCAGCAAAGGAGCACCGAGAGAGCGAGTATGGCAAAAAACACCGCAAACTATGGTAACGACAGTATCCGCCAGCTCAAGGACGAGGAGCGCGTACGCCTGCGCCCTGCCGTCATCTTCGGCTCGGACGGACTCGATGGCTGCGCGCATGCCGCCTTCGAGATTCTGTCCAACGCCGTTGACGAGGCGCGCCAGGGCTACGGCAAGCTCATCACCCTTACCGCCTTTCGCGATGGCTCCATTCAGGTAGAGGACAACGGCCGTGGCTGCCCGCTCGACTGGAACCCCTCCGAGAAGCGCTTTAACTGGGAACTCGTCTTTTGCGAGCTCTACGCCGGCGGCAAATACAATAACAACCAGGGCGGCGACTACGACTTCTCGCTCGGTACCAACGGCCTGGGCTCGTGCGCGACCCAGTACGCCTCCGAGTACATGGACGTCACGGTTTGGCGCGATGGCAACAAGTACTCCCTGCACTTTAAGAAGGGCAAGGTTGTCGGCGCCAAGAAGAAGGCACTCGAGATTGAGCCCAGCGACGAGAACCGCACCGGCACCACCATCAAGTGGCGCCCCGATCTTGAGGTCTTTACCTCCATCAGCATCCCCCACGATTGGTATCGCGAAACCATGCGCCGCCAGGCCGTGGTCAACGCCAACGTGACCTTCCGCCTGCGCATCGAAGGTGACGATGGCGAGTTTTCCGAAGAGGACTTCTGCTACCCCAAGGGCATCGAGGACTACGTGCTCGAGAAGGTCGGTACCGACTACCTCACCGAGCCCTTCTTTATCGAGGCCGACCGTCGCGGTCGAGATCGCGAGGACCTGCCCGACTACAACGTCAAGATTACCGCGTGCATGTGCTTCTCGCGCACCTTCATGATGCAGGAGTACTACCACAACTCATCGTGGCTCGAGAATGGCGGCTCGCCCGAGAAGGCCGCCCGCAGCGCTCTGACCAGTGCCATCGATGCTTACATTAAGCAACAGGGCAAGTACAACAAAAACGAGAGCGGCATCAAATGGCAGGACGTCCAGGACTGCCTGGTGCTGGTGACCAACTGTTTCTCCACCCAAACGTCCTATGAAAACCAGACTAAGAAGGCCATCAACAACCGCTTTATCCAGCAGGCCATGACGGCCTTCTTTAAGGAACGCCTCTCGACCTACCTGATCGAGAACAAAGACGCCGCCAACAAGATCATGGAGCAGGTGCTCATCAACAAGCGTTCGCGCGAGAACGCCGAGAAGACGCGTCAAAGCATCAAGACCAACCTGCAGCAGAAGACCGACATGGCCAACCGCGTGCAGAAGTTCATCGACTGCCGCTCCAAGGACAAGAACCGTCGCGAGATCTACATCGTAGAGGGCGACTCGGCAGCAGGCGCCATTCGCACCTCGCGCGATGCCGAGTTCCAAGGCGTTATGCCCGTCCGCGGTAAGATCCTCAACTGCCTGAAAGAGGACTACCCGCGCATCTTTAAGTCCGACATCATCATGGACCTCATGCGCGTGCTGGGCTGCGGCGTGGAGATCAAAGACAAGCGCATCAAGAACCTTGGTGCCTTTGACCTGGACAACCTCAACTGGAACAAGGTCATCATCTGTACGGACGCCGACGTCGACGGTTACCACATCCGCACGCTTGTGCTCACCATGCTTTACCGCCTGGTGCCCACACTTATCGACGAGGGTTACGTGTATATCGCCGAGTCGCCGCTCTACGAGATCAACTGCAAAGAGAAGACCTACTTTGCCTACACCGAGCTCGAGAAGAACGGCATCCTCAAGGAGATTGGCGACCAAAAGTGCTCCATCAACCGCTCCAAGGGTCTTGGTGAGAACGACCCGGACATGATGTGGCTCACCACCATGAATCCCGAGACGCGTCGTCTGATCAAGGTGGAGCCCGAGGACGTCACCAAGATGGAAACCATGTTCAACCTGTTGCTGGGCAACGACGAGGCAGGCCGCAAGCGCCATATCTCCGAGCACGGCAAGGAATATCTGGACCAGCTGGACCTGCAATAGCAGCAAATCGATAACGACGGCCCATAAGAAGTTCAAGAGGAAATCGTGGCAAAGAAGAAGACGAAGAACCAGCCAAAGAAAAAGCAGGTCAACGCCGAAAACGTCATCGGCCTGCACTCCGAGGTCACCGACCAGCCGATCACGCAGACGCTCGAGGTCAACTACATGCCCTACGCCATGAGCGTCAACGTCTCGCGTGCGTTCCCCGAGATCGACGGTTTTAAGCCCTCGCACCGCAAGCTGCTCTACACCATGTACAAGATGGGTCTGCTCAAGGGCGAGCGCCAGAAGAGCGCCAACATCGTGGGTCAGACCATGAAGCTCAACCCGCACGGCGACGCCGCGATCTACGAGACGATGGTGCGCCTGGCGACGGGCAACGAAGCGCTGCTTGCCCCCTTCGTAGAGTCGAAGGGCAACTTTGGCAAGTACTATTCGGGCGACCTGAGCTACGCCGCCTCGCGTTATACCGAGGCCAAGCTCTCCCCCATCAGCGCCGAGATCTTCAAGGACATCGACAAGGATCCGGTCGACTTCGTCGACAGCTACGACGGCGCCATGAAGGAGCCGCGCCTGCTGCCCACCACGTTTCCCAACATCCTTGTCTCGGCCAATAAGGGCATCGGCGTCGCCATGGCATCCGACATCTGCGGCTTCAACCTCAACGAGGTCTGTACTGCCACCATGCACTACCTGCAGGATCCCGACTGCGACCTGCTCGAGTACATGCCCATGCCCGACTTCTCGACCGGCGGCGAGATTATCTACCGTCGCGAGGAGATGGAGAAGATCATCGAGACCGGCCTTGGCAGCTTCCAGATTCGCTCCCGCTGGCGCTGGATTCCCGAAGAGCGCATCATCGAGGTGTACGAGATTCCCTACACCACCAAGACCGATGTCATCATCGAGCGCATCGTCAAGCTCTCCAAGGAGGGCAAGGTCAAGGAGATCGCCGACATCCGCGATGAGACCGACCTTTCGGGTCTGCGCATCGCCATCGACCTTAAGCGCGGCGTCGACCCCGACAAGCTCATGGCCAAGCTCTATCGCTCGACCACGCTGCAGGATTCGTTCTCGTGCAACTTCAACGTGCTGGTCGATGGTTACCCTCGCGTTATGGGCGTGCGCCAGATTCTGCACGAGTGGGTCAAGTGGCGTATTGAGTCCACGCGTCGCCGCATTAACTTTGACCTGGGCAAAAAGTCCGAGCGCCTGCACCTGCTGCACGGCCTCGAGGCGATCTTGCTCGACATCGACAAGGCCATCGCCATCATCCGCGGCACCAAGCTCGAAGCCGAGGTCGTGCCCAACCTTATGAAGGGTTTCGACATCGACGAGACCCAGGCCGAGTTTGTTGCCGAGCTTAAGCTCCGCAACATCAACGAGGAGTACATCCTCAACCGCACCAAGGACATTGCCAAGCTTGAGGGCGAGATTGCCGAGCTTGAGGAGATCCTCTCCAGCGAGGAGAACATCAAGAAGGTCATCAGCGACGAGCTGGCCGCGGTCAACAAGAAGTACGTGATGCCGCGCCGCACGGGCAGGATCGAGCCCCACGAGGTCATCGAGGTAAGCCTGGAGCCCGAGGTCGAGGAGTACCCGGTTACCATCATGCTCTCGCGCGATGGCTATCTTAAGAAGATGACGGACCGCGTGCTCAAGAAGGCGACCACGCTCAAGTACAAGGACGGCGACAAACCCTTTATCGAGTTCCCGTCCTCCAATACGCACGAGCTGCTCGTGTTTACCAACAAGAGCCAGGTGTATAAGTGCAAAGTCGCGGCGTTTGAGGATACCAAGTCGGCACAGCTGGGCTCGTACCTGCCGACCGATCTCGAGATGGAACCCGACGAGAGCGTCATCTGGGTCATCGACCCCGAGGACTACAAGGCCGACGTGCTGTTTGTCTTTGAGAACGGCCGCGTGGTGCGCGTCGCGCTTTCTGGATACGTCACCAAGACCAACCGCAAGCGCCTCAAGAACGCCATTTACGGTGGCAGCAAGCTGCTGTATGCCCAGGTACTCAAGGAAGATCGCGACATCGCGCTGGTCTCGAGCGACTATCGTTTGATGAACTTCAACACGTCGCTGCTCAAGACCAAGACGACCACCAACACGCAGGGCGTCCAGGCCTTTACCGCCAAGAAGGGCCGCTCGGTCACCACCGTCGGCACGACCGAGGAAATCCTTGGCGCCGGCGTCTCGGCCGAGAAGTTCACCGCGCAGAGCCTCCCCTCCGCCGGTGCCCTTATGAAAGAAAACGACATGCCGAGCCTGTTTGACTAGGACGACGGCAACGAGATCGTTAGATACTTCGCAAAGCGACGAGGCCCGGAACGCAACGTCATTGCGCCCGGGACTCGTCGTTTTTCTTCTCAACTATTTTTTAACGCAGATAAATTGATTTCTGCTTAATTTTCTGCGTAAAAAATGTCAGCGCCACTGCTTCGATGCCCTTTGGTCAGTCGTTAGCAAAACTTGCAAAAGTTAGCAAAACTTGCAAAAATTAGCAAAACTTGCAAAGGAGCCACCATGGAGTACAGCAAGAACCCCTTTACCCCGACGTTCGGAAGCGTCCCTCCCTTTCTAGCGGGTCGCGAGCATATTCTGCGTGACATCAACCGTGGCTTTATCAACGGCCCGGGAGATCCCAACCTGTCGACCATTTTTACGGGCGCAAGGGGAACGGGCAAGACGGCGCTTCTCTCGCTCCTTTCAGAAACGGCGCTTGAACACGGTTGGATCGCAGCAAATGTCTCCGCCATGCCAGGCATGCTCGAAGATATTATCGAGCGAACCAAAGAAGCCGCAGATAGCTACCTCTCACAGCCTCATGCGCGCATAAACGGCGTTCAAATTGGTCCAGTGGGCATCGATTGGACATATGCTCAAGAGGTCCAGGGCAACTGGCGCACACGCATGAATGGCATCTTTAAGCAACTCGAAAAACATGACATCGGACTTCTCATTACCATCGATGAAGTCACCGTCGATCTCGAAGAAATGCTTCAATTTGCCTCTGTTTACCAGCACTTTGTACGCGAAGGTAAAAAAGTTGCCCTACTCATGGCAGGACTGCCCTACAAAGTATCGGCGTTGCTGCGTAACGATTCCGTCTCGTTCCTCAGGCGTTCCCAATATCATCAGTTAGGACGAATCACTGACGTTGAAATTGCAAACGCGTTTCGCAAAACCGTTGAGGCCGGAGGACGTTCAATCACACCAGAAGCGCTCGAGAATGCTGTGAAGGCCGTCGACGGATTCCCCTACATGATGCAGCTCGTCGGATATCGCACTTGGGATGTTTCGGAGAACTCGCCCCAAATCAGTGCATCCGATGTCCAGCAGGGTTCCCTACTCGCACGCATGGAGCTGCGTGATCGCATTCTCGAAACGACCTATCGAGAGCTTTCCGATAAAGACATTGAGTTTTTACTCGCGATGCTGCCCGATTCTGGCCCCAGCAGGGTCTCGGAGATAGCCAAACGCATGGGCGTCGCCAGCAACTACGCAAGCCAATACAAACGCCGCCTTCTCGAGGACGGCGTCATCGGGGAACGTGGGCGTGGTCTCGTTGGCTTTGACATCCCCGCATTCAGGGAGTTCCTGAGCGAGAAAGTCTCCTAGCACGCGGAGATTGTCCATAAGGACATCAACGCATGGCAATCAGTAATCCTCTTGGTAAGGACAGCAAGCATTTCCGCCAACGCTTATTGCCATGCGTTCTTCTTGTCCTTAGGCGAGCTTGCGAGCGAGCTCTCGCACCTCTTTCAACTTGGGCGACGATGCCATGCTGTCGCGCTCGGTCATACCGCTGATGGCGACAATGCCCTGGTCCTCCCACTTGCAGTACGCACAGGTCGACTTGTACATAGCGATCGCCGCATCATAGACGCCCTCGCTGTGGCTATTGAGTAAAAGGGCCGTCTTGGTGAACGGGAAGCCCGTAGCACCGAAGGCGTATAGGCGATCGATGGCGGCCTTCTCCTGCGCAGTGATATCAAACCAGTAGATAGGCGAAGCGAAGACAACCATGTCGGCGTCTTTCAGCGACTCGATCACGTTGGCCATGTCATCCTTCTGCACGCAAGTGCCCTCGTGGGCGAAGCAATACTGGCACCCCAGACAACCAGCGATCTTCTTGCTGGCAACGCGGATGACCTCGACCGTATTGCCGGCCTCGCGCGCGGTCTCGGCAAAGGCCTCGACCATAGTGTCGGTATTGGCGCCCTTGCGCGGGCTACCGCTCAATACAACGATATTCATAAGAATCTCCCTTCTTCATGCCGCAGGCGCGCGGCACACATTTCGTTGTAACCAAAACAGATGGAGCTATTCAGTCGTCTGTAGATCGCATCTCTCGTTCGCGCTCTCTAGACACAATCTCATTGCCTGATAACTCCTCGACCGTCTTGATTCTCTTGATTCTCTCTCCGAAAATTGAACAGCAAATCGTTGCTCACAAAGTATCGACTGTGGGAAAATTAGCTTGAGCTTTCTCCCTGCTCGCGTAAGCGTTCGCGTGAAAGAGCCTAGCCGCATCGGCCAGGCGCAATATAGATCCGCGAAACCGGCCTACGAACAAGGAGCGTCTTATGTATGAACAGCATGTTGCACCGCAGACCCATAACAAACGGACTGGCCTGTCTATCCGCGACGTCAAGCGTCATGCAGACGCCAGAATCGCCGCCTTCGGAGTAAGCATTCTTGTGGCAGGACTGCTTTTGCTACCCTGCGCAGCACTGGCGACAGAAATGCCCGAAACCGATGTCGCAGCACCCATTACCTGCAACGAAGCCAACGCAGAAGGCAGCCTCACAGCTACCACCGTTGTCGACCATAACTATGACCTGGAGCTCCCTCCTGCCTTCATGTTGGTCCAGAATGAGGCGTTTGTATACGATTTCCCCGACAAACCCGAGGACTTCATCTACGGGCTTAACGACACCGTCCATCTCTTCAAGATCGACACCGATACCGAAGGCCTTATAAAAACCGAGAACCCCAAAGAGGCCAGCGTCTCTATTGCCCTGACCATGATCGACAATCACGTTAGAGCAACCGCTGTCTTTACAGGCGGCTACGCCGACGACCAAATCCCTTACAGACTGAACCTCACCAGCTCAACCCGCCTCGGCACACACGTTGACCGCGACTTCGACAGCGGGCAGGGGATTACGCACGAGACGCGGCACGATTACTACATCCGCTACGTCTTCGACAGCGACATGCACTTGATTGCAACCGATACGAGCGGTTCCAAACCCGAACCGGAAACCAAGCCCGAGCCCACACCGCAGCCCGAAGCAAAAAAGCCGACGGCAAATCCCGTTTCCACCAAGGCAGTAACGGCAGTTAAACCAGCCGAGACCACCCTACCCGCGACGGGCGACAACAGCGCGATGGCGGCAGCCCTGAATGTTGCCGGTGGTGTAGTCGCGGCAGTTGGCATTTCCGCAACAAGGCGTCGCAACCGCTAGTCAGCATTTCGTACCTCGCAGACAAAGCTCTATCCCCGCTCCGATGAGCTTTACTCACCGAGAAGATTCTTCCCCACAGAAATGAGCTTCTTTCCAACGGCCGCCTTCACGCCAATCATTACAACCACGTGGGCAGTGCGGGCATCGAGGTCCGCAGCGAGGATGTCCCCCGATGCCCGCACTGCGGCTGGCAGCTTGTGCCGTGGGTGCGCGATGACACATTTCTGCAGGGCGCGGCATGGCGCGAGAGCATCGAACGATATGAGCGCTTCGTGCGCGAGCGCACCGATTGCCGCGTGCTGTTGCTGGAGCTTGGCGTGGGCGAGATGACCCCCGGCATCATCACGCTCCCGTTCTGGAGCATGACCGCGAAGCTGCCGGATGCGCATCTGTTGAGCGTAAATATCTCGGGCGACTCGGTCCCGCTGCAGCTCGAGAGCAAGGCGGAGGCGATCCAGGCCGATTTGGGCGCACTGCTCTCGGCGGCGCGGACATGAACCGTGCGCTGGATATGCTGAGGTTCAAATGCTGATACTACGAACAGGCGATTCAAGATGGCAGTGAGAATAGGGTGAAGGCGCTGATTCCCGACGATTTGCTGGAAGAGATCAAAGGAGCCTACGAGAACGCACACGTTCGATAACGCCGCCAAAGGAATCTGGCCGCTGCTCAAATAAGATCACCGCCATCTTGCATAAACGACGCCATGTTAAGGTGCCTGACGCCATCCCTCTCCTGCAATAGAGGATCAAGCGTGAACAAGTAGCGCGGATACCCATCCCTGATGTGGCCGAACGGCCTGTACTCGCGCTCCTCGACGCCTCTGTCGGCAATCGACATAGAGACTTGGATGTAGGCGTAAGCATTGCGCCTACGAGCAATGAAGTCACACTCGAGCTTCCCAATACGGCCCACAGAAAGCTCGTACCCACGCGATGCAAGATAGAGGTAGAGCACGTTCTCCAACGCCGGCCCGTAGTTAATCCTCGCATCCGTGTTCATGGCGAAATAGAAGCCGGGATCAACCAGGTAGTACTTCTCTTCGCGGATAAGCGATCGCCGAGACTTGAGATCGAACCTCGAACAGCGATAAAGGATCTTCGCGTCAACAAGAATCTGGATATACCGATTGAGCGTTTCGCGCTTGATGGGAATCTTCTCGACATCATTGAAGTACGCAAGGAGGTTCTTCAGGTTCGTCGGCGCACCAAAGTTGTTGATGAGATACGTCTGGACGGCATCGAAAACCGAGACATTCTTAATCTTGTTCGAATGTTTGACGTCCTTTTCAAAGATCTCATGAATAACACTCTTGATATAGGTGCGCTTTTCATCCTCGCCCTCATACTCCAGCGCTTTGGGAAAGCCTCCAAGGGTCAGGTACTCGGTAAACTCTCCCACGAGAACGTCATTGACAGGCTTGCCGAGAAAACGCTTCATATCGATATATTCCGCAAAGTCGAGTGGGAACACCTCGAACTCGATATAGCGACCCGTCAGCTTTGTAACAAGCTGCCCAGAAAGCAGATATGAATTCGAACCGGTAATGAAAATGGACCAACCGCCATCTGTCCGGTAGCCGTTGATGAGCAGCTCGAATTCCTCTACGTTCTGAATCTCATCGATGAAGAGGTACTTCGTCTCCTCAGTGTCTGCTGAGGTCGACATGTCAATCAGATTTTCGAGCTCATCGGTCGTCTTGACCTTCCTGTTCTCCCGTGAGTCGAGGTCGATATAGATGATGTGGTCGCTCGCTACACCGGATTCCACAAGTTCATCTGCGATTGATTGCATGAGGCAGGATTTACCACACCTGCGAACACCGGTGATTACCTTGATCATCCCGTCATCGTGGTAGAAACCACGCATTCGCTTCAGATACTTTTCACGTCGGTATATACGCAAGATGCACCCCTTTTTTCAGTGTCCATTTTATCAGTTATGGGGGTACTTTTTTACATTTTATAAAAAAGCGTACCGATAACTTATTCTCGCTTAGTTTCGGAAGTCGAGCAGGCGGTCGCGGTAGTACCCGTACTGCGCCCGGCGTACCTCGATTTCGGCGGGGATACCGTCGGTGAGTGATTTCGTTAGGGAGTCGAAGCGGTCGAGGATGTCGACGACCTTCTGCTGGGTGCCGATGGATGGGGCGGGAATCTCGACCCTCGATAAGTCCACAGGCGCGGCTTCGATTACCTTTTTCGGTTTAGCGTATTGCTCTTCAGATCATCGTGGTGTGCTCGTAGCCGCGCTCCACGAGGAGCCGCTCGGCAACGTCGAGAATCTTCTCGACCGTCTCCTCCGGGTACTTATTGCGTGCCACGGGCACCTCCGTCCTTGTTAACGCGACAAACATACCATGAGTGGCGTACGGGTCGAGAAGGGCTGGCGCCAAAAGAGCCCAACGACCGTTACGGCTTCGTTAGAAACGCGCCCCACCATGGATGGTGAACCCGAAAGGTAAGGCGCGCGGGCACGGCGACTCGGCCCGCGCGCCCGGAAGAGAAAGGACGAACCCATGGGTTACATGCTCGAGACGCGCGGGCTCACCAAGCGCTTCGGCCGCGGCGACCAGGCGCAGGACGCCGTGG
>JAXJMO010000047.1:0-7594 GCA_036313175.1 Collinsella sp.
CTCAGTAGCAAGACGGTAGCTGAGTATGACAAATGACTATCGCCGCGGTTCCGATAGGGGCCGCGGTTCTGGACGTCCCTCGTCGCGGGGACGTTCTGGTTATCAAGGAACGGGTCGGCAATCTTACAACGCCGGGCGGTCCCGTGGCAACGACCCGGCGTCGCGACTTCGCGGCTCGGGCGGCCCTCAAGTGCATAACACCAGGTCGCGCAAGAGTTCGCCGACCGAATGGCTCACAGGCACGCCTCTGCCTCGCCGCAAAGCCGTCATGGGATTCATTGGGCTTGGCTTGGGCTTGGGCGTCTTTCGCCTTGCCGACTATCAGGTTGTCGAAGCCGATAAACTGCGCGAGCGTGCCGATGCGCGTCGCCTGCTTGCGCAGACCCTCTATGCCAAACGTGGCACCATCTACGACCGCAACGGTAACGTGCTGGCCTCGTCGGTCGAATGTCGCAACATCGCCGTGAACCCGCAGCTTGTCGAGGACGTTGACAAGACGGTGTCGGCGCTGGTCAAGGCAACTGGAATCGATAAAAAGACCTGCCGCAAGCTCGTTGAGTCCGATGGAACCTGGGTGTATATCAAGCGCCAGGTGGACGAAGACGATGCTGCGACGCTGGAGAAGAAGAACCTGCCCGGTGTGCTTTTTGAGCAGGCCATGAAGCGCGTATATCCATACGGCAATCTGGCATCGCAGGTGCTGGGTGTAGTGAATGTGGACAACGATGGCTTGACGGGTCTCGAAAAGCAATACAACAAGCTTCTGACCGGCACGAACGGTTCTCTCGTACGCGAGCGCGCGAGGGACGGCAGCTATATCTCGGGCGGTGCCTATAAAAAGGTGGCTGCGGTCGACGGCGTTGATATCGTGACGACGCTCGACGTCAATATCCAGCGTGCGGCCGAGGATGCCCTGGCAGAGGCAGTTGAGAAGACTAAGGCCAAGAACGGCTCGGCGCTGGTCACCGATCCTACGACAGGCGAGATCTTGGCAGCCTGCTCGTATCCGACTTACGACCAGACCAATCTGGAAAACGCCAAGACCGAGGATATGAACTTGCGCCTGGTCACCGACGCCTACGAGCCCGGCTCGGTCTTTAAGACGCTCGTGGCGGGCGCCGGCTTCGACTTGGGCGTCGTGCGATCGAGTACGTCGTTTGAGGTGCCGGCGAGCATCAAGGTGGGCGACGATACCGTCACCGATGCCGACAAGCGCGACTACGCCATGACCATGGATGTGCGCGAGATGATGCGCCGTTCGTCCAACGTGGGCTTTGTCCTGGTGGGGCGCAAGATCGGTGCCGATGACTTTGCCGCTTATGTGGACAAGTGGGGCATCGGTCACAGCTCTGGTGTCGATTTTCCGGGCGAGAGCCTGGGTATCGTCAAGGAGCGTGACCAGTATGACGGCGCCACGCTGGGCTCGATGAGCTTTGGACAGGCGCTGTCCGTCTCGCCGATTGAGATCGCACGCGCCGTGGGCGGCATCGCCAACGGCGGCGTGATGATGACACCGCACTTCTATAAGTCCAGCAAAGGCGACGAGAAGGACTGGGGCGAAGGCGAGCGCGCGATTTCGGAGGACGCCGCATCCCAGGTGACATCGTGCATGCAGACGGTCGTGTCCGAGGGAACGGGCGTTGGCGGCGCGGTTGACGGCTATGACGTGGCGGGTAAGACCGGTACGGCCGAACGTGCCGACGAGAACGGCGGCTACCTCAAGGAGAACTACATGTCGTCCTTTATGGGCTTTGCACCGGCACAATCGCCCAAGGTGCTGTGCTATATCACGCTCGACGGAACGCCGAGCGGCTCAGATGCCGCTGCGGTGCCGTTCCAGTCCATTATGGCCAACGCGCTCGACGTGCTGGGTATCCCGCACACGAAGTAGGGGGTTACAATCTTTGGGGCGTGGTTTGTTGTCCCATATGAGGGTGTTCACATGCCCTGCACCACGCATGTGCGGCGCTGGGATACAATACGCCGATAGCATTATTAGGTTTACAGGGGAGCTGCAATGATAGAGATCGCCGTCAACAACCTCGCGGCCGCAACAGGGGCCCGAACCGTGACGGGAGAAGCCGATCGGGTATGCCGCGGGTGCGTTATCGACTCGCGCCAGGTCGAGGAAGGGACGATTTTCGTCGCCTTTCCCGGTGAAAACGTCGACGGCAATGATTTTGCTTCCCGTGCCGTCCAGTCGGGTGCCGGCGCCGTCGTGATGACGCGTGAGCCCGAGGCCGAGCTGGTCTCGCTGGCGCAGGACAAGGGGTGCGCCATCCTGCTGACCGATGATCCCGAGGAGTTTCTGCTGCGTTTGGCGCACACGTATCGCCTGGAGCTTGGCTGCCTGGTCGTTGGCATTACCGGTTCCATCGGCAAGACGACGACCAAGGACGTGCTCGCCGCCGTGCTCGCCAAGCGCTATCGTGTCTGGGCCACCAAGGGCAATTTCAATAACCTGATCGGCATGCCGCTCACGGTGCTTTCCGCTCCGGCCGATACTGAGGTCCTGGTGCTCGAGATGGGCATGAACCATTTCCACGAGATTGAGCGCCTGTCCAAGTCCGCCAATCCCAACCTTGCCATCGTGAGCAAGATTGGTACCTCTCACATCGGCATTTTGGGCAGCCGCGAGAACATCGCCCGCGCTAAGGCCGAGATTGTCCAGGGTATGTGCGCCGCCGGCGACTTCTTGCCGCTGCTGGTTTTGGGCGGTGAGGACGACTTTACGCCGTTCATTCGCGATACGTTCGCCCAGCCTGCTGGTATCGACGTTATGCTGGCCGGCGTCTCGGACGACGATGAGGTCCGTGCCCGCGACATTCGTGTTGATGACGAGGGACGTCCGGTCTTTACGCTCGATTTTGGCCAGGGTGAGACGATCGATACCATGCTTGCCATCCCCGGCGTGCAGTCCGTTCCTAATGCCGTTAAGGCCGCCGCGGTTTCCTATCGCCTGGGCGTGACGCCCGAGCAGATCGATGCTGCCTTTAGGGGCCTCACGATCACCGGTCACCGCCAGGAGATCAAGCGCGCCAAGAGCGGTGCCCGCGTCATCGACGATTCCTATAACGCCAGTGCCGAATCCATGGCTGCTGGCCTCGATCTACTGTGCTCGCTTTCGTGCACGGGGTCTCGCATGGCGATCCTGGGCGAGATGGGCGAGATGGGCGATGAGGCTCCTCGCATGCATGAGCTCGTGGGCGCCTATGCCGCCGCCAAGAAGCTCGACATGCTGGCGTGCGTGGGTGGTGAGCTGGCCCAGCTTATGGCCGATGCCGCGCGCATGATGGGCATGGACGAGGACCGCATCCAGGTGTTCTCCGATTATCAGCAGGTGCTCGACCGCATGGGCGGCGCGCTTGAAAAACATGATGTTGTACTGGTCAAGGGTTCCCGCTTTGTTGAGCTCGACCGCTTTGTGGAAGGTGTGTGCTAGCCCATGTTCGGCAATCCCTCGTATCCAACGTATCAGGCTTTTTTGGGGCTTGGCATCGCCGCTGCCATTGCGCTGCTGCTCATGCCGTGGTGGATCAAGCTGCTCAAGGTCGAGGGTATCGGCCAGCAGGTTCGTGCCGACGGCCCCAAGCGTCATTTGGTTAAGCAGGGAACGCCCACCATGGGTGGCGTTGTCATCCTCGTCGCGATCTCGCTGACCTGCCTGCTGATGGGCAAGCTCACCACCGAGCTCGTGCTCGTGCTGCTCGCCACGCTGGCGACCGGCGTGCTGGGCCTGATCGACGACCTGACCTCCGTTACGCACGGGCGCTCGCTCGGTCTGACGCCTCATGCCAAGATGATCGGCCTAACCATTATCTGTGTCACCTTTACGGTACTTGCCGTCAACTGGTGCGGCGTCGCCCCCGAGATTCGTTTTCCCGGCGGCCTGACGATTGACCTCGGTGTTGTTTCGACCACCATCTGCGGCCTTTCGTTCCCGTGGCTCTACATTGTCTTTTGCTGGCTGATGATCGCCGGTCTTTCTAATGCCGTGAACCTGACCGATGGCCTTGACGGTCTTGCTGGCGGCACCTCCATGATTGCCATGCTCGCCATGGCTGCGATGGCGTTTTTGCACGGAGACGTGAACCTGTCCATCTTCTGCACCGCGTGTGCCGGTGCCTGCTTGGGTTTTCTGTGGTTCAACTGCTATCCGGCGAGCATCTTTATGGGCGATACCGGCTCGCTTGCCCTGGGCGCCGCGTTTGCCTGCACGTCCATCATGACCAACACCGAGGTCGTCTCCCTCATCATCGGCGGCCTGTTTATCGTTGAGACCCTGTCGGTCATGATTCAGGTTGTCTACTTCCACTTTACGCACAAGCGCGTCTTCCTTATGGCGCCCATCCATCATCATTTCGAAAAGAAGGGCTGGGCCGAGACCAAGGTCGTCATCCGTTTTTGGATTATCGCTGCTGCCTTTGGTGCCGTTGGCCTTGCTCTGTTCTTCCAGTTGGGATAGTGGTCTTTCATGTCTCTTGCTGATGTCTTTAGCCTGCTCGTTTTGGGTCAGGGCAAATCCGGTCTCGATGTCGCCCGCTGGGCGCTGGCACATCCCGAGCGCGTAAGTGCCGTTACCGTGTATGGCGGTGGCACCTCTGAGCCCAATGACGCCACGCGTGCGCTCGAGGCTGCTGGTGCGTCGTTTGTCTATGGGACCGAACAGGTCGAGGGCGCCTATGACGTATGCGTGACGTGCCCGGGCATCTCGGAGTTCTCGGGCTTCTTTAAGGCCGGGCGCGAGCATGCCGCCCAGATTATGGGTGAGCCCGAGTTTGCCTATCGCCTGTCGCCCGATAACTGGATTGCCATCACGGGCACCAACGGCAAGACGACCACCACGTCGCTGACTGATTATCTGCTTAAGGCTGCCGGCGAGGCAAGCGTTGCTGTCGGCAACATCGGCGAGCCGCCGGTCAACGAGATTGACGGCCGAGCCCACAACGAGTGGTTTGTGGCTGAGCTCTCGAGCTATCAGATTGCTACGACAACCGAGCTCCACCCCCGCGTGGCGGTGCTGCTCAACATCACTCCCGACCACTTGGGCTGGCATAAGAGCCATAAGAACTATGCGCTTGCCAAGATCAAACTGTTTGACAATATGGTCGATGACGATCTGGCGGTTGTCGACGTCGAAGACGCCGGCATTCACGAGTTCGATGAGTACATCTACACGCCGGGTCGTCGCATCTGCAAGGTTGCCTTTGACGAGCCTGAGGGCGAGGATGCCGCCTTTGTGCGCGATGGCAAGATGATCGTGCGTCTGAAAGGCGTCGAGACCCCGCTCATCGCTACATCCGAGCTCAAGATCTCAGGCCATCACAATGTTATCAATGCCCTGTGCGCTGCCACGGCTGCCTTGGCGGTCGGTGCCGATGTCGATGGTGTCTGCCGCGGTCTTGCCTCGTTCCAGCCGCTCGAGCACCGCGTGGAGCCGTGTGGCGAGATTGACGGCGTGCGCTACGTCAACGATTCCAAGGCGACCAACACCGATGCGGTCGAGAAGGCACTGACGGCATTTCCCGATGACGACGTGATCTTGCTGCTCGGCGGCCACGATAAGGGCACGCCGCTCACGGACTTCGCGCGCGTCGTTATGGACAACGTGCGCTCGGTCGTCTGCTTTGGCGATGCGCGCGAGCGCTTCACCGCCGCTATGGACGAGGCCGATGTCGATGGCGATGTGGATATCGCCCAGGCGGATGACCTACGCGACGCCGTGGACGTCGCCCGTTCGCTGTCGAGCCGTGGTGACGTGATCTTACTTTCTCCTGCCTGCTCTTCGTTCGATGAGTTCTCGGGCTATGAGGAGCGCGGCCGCGTGTTTAAGGACTACGTGGCCCAGCTTGCCGCTGCAGCGAAATCACAAATGGAATAGGGGTTGCGGTGAGAGAGGAGAGCCCCCGACAAGGTATGAGGAGGCCCGACTCGGACCGTGCTTCCTCACGTCGTATCACACCGCGTTCCAGCCGCGGCGGGCAGTCGTTTAGCGAACGCTATATTGCCGGCGTTCCCGCCCGTATCATGCGCCCCCGTTTGATATTCATGGCCTGCTTGTTTACCTTGGTATGCTTTGGCCTGCTGATGGTGTACTCGGCGTCTTCGGTCGAGGCGCTGCACGAGAATGGCTCGGCGACGTTTTTTCTGGGTCGACAGGCCGCGTTTGCCGTGGTCGGTGTTCTGGCGCTGATTGCCATCGTGCGCGTTTTGCCGGACAGCTGGTTTGGGGAGGATGTGCTCAGGATCTTCCTCATAGGCATGATAGGGCTACTGTTTCTGGTGTTCTTGGTGGGCAGCGGCAGCCGTGGCGCCACGCGCTGGCTTAACATCGCCGGTATTCAGTTCCAGCCTTCCGAGTTTTTAAAGCCATTTGCCATTGCGTATTCGGCCATCATGCTTGATCGCTTCTTTTCGCCCGGTGGCAACATCAACGAATTCCTTCGCAAGATGGGCATCTACCTGGGCATTTCGCTCTTTCTGATCTTTATCCAGCCCGATTTCGGTACTGTCCTGATCATCCTGTTGACCCTCATGTGCATGGCGTTGTTTGCGGGTCTCGACCCCAGATTTATCATCGGCGTGCTAATCTTCGGCATTCTCGTGATCGTGATTGCGCTTGTCGCAGAGCCGTACCGTATGGTGCGTATTCAGGTTGCCTTGAACCCTTGGGCCGACGAGTATGGTGACGGCTATCAGGCCACGCTTGCCATTATGGCCTTTGCCTCGGGCGGTCTGTTCGGCCGTGGCATCGGCAACTCAACCATGAAGTACTCGTATCTGCCCGAGGCGCACAATGACTACATCCTGGCCATCATTGGCGAGGAAGTCGGTTTTGTCGGAACCGTGCTGTTCTTCTTGGTGTTTGCGATGCTGATCTACTCGGCGTTTCGCATTGCCGAGCAGGCGACCGATCGCCGGGGCGCGCTTATGGCGTCTGGCTCCGCGGTCATTCTCGCAGTGCAGTTTTTGATTAACGCGCTGGGCATCCTCAACGTGTTTCCCATGACGGGCAAACCGTTGCCGTTTATTAGCTACGGCGGTTCGTCGATTATTGTGTCGCTCATGCTTGCCGGGTTGATCCTGCGCGTTTCGTACGAGAGCGCCCGCCGCGATGAGTATGACCGCCGCCGCGAGAGCTTTGCCGTTATGGATGAGAGTACCGCCGGCGTGCCCCACGTGCGCGGCGAGCGATCTTCGCGTAACGGTTTTACCGTCCTGGATGGCTCTGCGACCGAGCCGGCAGCCCGCCCGCGTCAGCGAACGGCGCCGCAAGGTCGTCCTCAGCGCCCCAGCCCTCGCAACGCGGGCGGCGGATATAATCGAATCGATTTGAACTCGGACCCGTCGGCGCGTCTGCGTACCGACGACCAGGGACCGCGTGTACGAAGGGACTACCATGACCGATAAAATGACCGTTGCTATTGCAGCCGGCGGCACGGCCGGGCACATCAACCCCGCGCTCGCCTTGGCCGAAGAGCTGCGTGACCGTGGCCACCACGTTGTGTTCGTGGGCCAGTCGCGCAAGCTCGAGGGTCGTCTGGTCCCCGAGGCTGGGTTTGATTTTGTGCCCATTACGGTCACGGGCTTCGAC
>JAXJMO010000048.1:0-45233 GCA_036313175.1 Collinsella sp.
GGCCGAAGAGGCGTCAGCAGGTCAGTGGGTCATCGTCCCGGCATTCAGCATCAGGGTAGCGCTGCGACGCGGAAATCGCGCGCCGTTGCCGCGCCCCGCAGTGCCCGCTTCCCCCGAGAACAATTATCAGTGCAGGTAGAAGGGCTGTCGATTTTCGAAAAAGGCGGTCATGGTTGGCCTCATCGAGTTAAACGTAGTAGATGGCCCCTTTTCGTGGCGGACCATCAAACGAACGCCGACGCTTGTGCTGTAGCCGCTCCGATCATTCGTAAGTTGCGGTGGAATAGTTCCTAGATTCAGCCATTTGCGGGCTAAGCAGGAACTATTCCACCGCAACTTAATTTCAGACCAGGCACCCGCAGCAAGAAGGCGAATAGCCTCGGCCTCCCTAGTTACCGCAGGAGGCCCCAGGGCTTACCTCCCAAATCTTTCCGCAGGACGGAAGGACCCCGCCGCGCGAAGCGCGCAGCGGGGTCCTGACATGTCCGAGGACGATTTGGGAGGTAAGCCCTGGGGCCTCCGATGAGAGCACTTCCAGCCGAGGCTATTCGTCGCCGAAGCTGATGCCCAACGCCTTGGCCTCACGTACCAGGTCGCTCTGGGGATCGACAAACTTGAGCTTGCCAGCGACATCCTCGAGCGGCATGTGGCACATTTTGCCGTCGCGCAGGGCAATCATGTAGCCAAACTCGCCGCGTAGGCACCCCAGTGCCGCCTCGACGCCGCACTGGGTCGCAAAGATGCGATCCTGGGCATCGGGCTGGCCGCCGCGCTGCGTGTGGCCGGGGATGGCGACGCGGGTCTCGCGACCGGTCTTGGCCTCGATCTCCTTGGCGATGTCGTAGACAATCGACGGGCTCGTGCGCTCGGCGAGCTTTTTCTTGTACTCCTTCTTGGACAGCGCTGCGTCCTCCTTGGAGATAGCGCCCTCGGCGACGGCTACGATCGTAAAGCGGCTGCCGGTCTCCATGCGATGCTCGATGGTCTTGATGACGTTGTCCATGTCGTAGGGGATCTCGGGAATCAGGATGACGTCTGCGCCGCCCGCGACGCCGGCATGCAGCGGGATCCAGCCAACCTTGTGGCCCATAATCTCGATAACGAACACGCGCCCATGGCTCGAAGCGGTGGTGTGGATGTCGTCGATGCACTTGGTGGCGACGTCGATGGCACTCGTAAAGCCAAACGTCAACTCGGTGCCCCAGGTGTCGTTATCGATGGTCTTGGGCAGGGCGATAACGTTGAGGCCTTCTTCACGCAGGCGGTTGGCGGTCTTGGTGGAGCCGTTGCCGCCCAGCATAAACAGACAGTCGAGCTGCAGCTTATGATAGGTGTGGACCATCGCGGGCACCTTCTCGACGCCATCGGCCTCGGGAATGTCCAAGCGCTTGAACGGCGTGCGGCTCGTGCCCAGAATAGTGCCGCCGCGGGTGAGGATGCCACTAAAATCGGCGGGCGTCATGACGCGGAACCTGCTGTAGATAAGGCCCTGGTAGCCGTCCTCAAAACCATAGATCTCGATAGGTTCTTCGCTATTGGTCATAAGCGTTTTGACGATGCCGCGCATGGTGGCGTTGAGCGCCTGGCAGTCGCCGCCACTGGTAAGAAGACCGATCCTAAGCATGATGAATCCTTCCGGGCAAGTTATAACATGCGCATAAGTTTACCCCCGCACACTGTTGATACGGAGGTAAAACGTGTTAGCTCAAGCGTATAGAAATGTAAACAATGTTAGAAATTCGCAAGCCGGTGGGCAACGCGGAATTAAGCACGGAATGAAGAGTGTGGCGCTGGCGTGGCGGGGTATGCTGGAGGGGACCATCAACCCAGCGAAAGGGGAGAGCATGACGGATCAGGAAACGCCCGAGCGCGCGCATGTGACGGCCGATGATATCGAGGCCGCCAACGACCTTATCGACTTTATCGAGGCATGCCCCAGCATGTTCCATACGGCGGCAACCATTATGGCCGAGCTCGACGAGGCGGGTTTCACCTATCTGCCCGAGAATGCGGCGTGGGACATCGAGCCGGGCGGGCGTTATTACACGCAGCGCAATACCTCGAGCGTCATCGCCTTTAAGGTGGGCGAGGACCTGGCCGCGACGTGGGGCGAGGACGGCGTTGCGGGTGACTATCATTTTCAGCTCACGGCGTCGCACAGCGATTCGCCGACATTTAAGGTCAAGGCTGTGCCCGAACTCGACGGCGCGGGCGAGACGCTGCGCCTGAACACCGAGGCATACGGCGGCATGATCGACTACACCTGGTTCGACCGCCCGCTGGCGCTCGCAGGCCGCGTGCTGGTGCGCGAGGGCGACCGTATCGAGAGCCGCCTGCTTGCCACCGAGCGCGAGGTCGCTATCATTCCGAGTCTTGCCATCCACATGAACCGCGGCGTTAACGAGGGCTTTGCTCCCAACCGAGCCGTCGACCTGTGCCCGCTCATCAGCGCCGGCGAACTCAAGCAGGGAGATTTTGATGCCCTGATTGCCGATGAGCTGGACGTTGAGCCCGAGCAGATCCTGGGCCGCGACCTGTTCCTGGTCAATCGTCAGGATGCGCGCATTTGGGGCTGGGCCGACGAGTTTATCTCGACACCCAAGCTCGACGACCTGGCCTGCGCTTATACCTCGCTACAGGCATTTTTGGGCGCTGAGAACGCGCACGACGTCTCGGTCTTCTGCTGCTTCGATAACGAGGAGGTTGGCTCCGAGACCAAGCAGGGTGCCATGTCGACGTTCTTGGCCGACGCGCTGCGCCGCATTAACGGCTCGCTGGGCTTCGATGACGAGTCGTATCATCGCGCGCTTGCCGCCTCGATGCTCGTGAGCTGCGACAACGCGCATGCCGTGCACCCCAACCACGCCGAGAAGTGCGATGCTCGCAATCAGGTTGTGCTCAACGGCGGCATCGTCATCAAGGAAGCCGCCAACCAGCACTACTGCACCGATGCCTTTAGCCGCGCGGTGTTCCAGGCCATCTGCGATGACGCCGACGTGCCCACGCAGGCCTTCGCCAACAAGAGCGACATGGCCGGCGGCTCCACGCTCGGCAATCTGTCCAATATGCAGGCGAGCATGCATGCCGTGGACGTGGGCCTGCCGCAGCTTGCCATGCACTCGAGCTACGAGACCGGCGGCGTGCGCGACGTGATGTACGCCATCCGCGCCCTCACCGCCTTCTACGAGCGCGACCTAACCATCAACGGTGCCGAAAGCGTGGAGCTCTAAAACCTGCCAAAAAGGGATGTTAATTTTGGCCGGTTTTATCTGGGCAAATGCCACAACGCCAACGGCAAGACGGAACTGCTAAGGCTTGCAGATAAAGCTGGCGCCAGCGAAACGCTGCATGTAGAGCAAAAGTCAGCGAGAGCCCGCCGTTTGAGCCAAGGTGCCGTGAAATGAAAAGGCGCTGACCTTCTGGTCGCGCCTTTGAAATTGAACGGTAGATTGGCCAAACGGCGGGCTCGCAGCGTCGAGGGGTTCCGGCGTTTGGTAAAACGCCGGAACAATCAGTGTTCGATCCAGCAGCGAAGCGTCTCGCCTGCCTGCAGGTGACGCAGATTCTCCGCGGCGATGTCGACCACGTTATTGAGCGTGGCGGCTAGGTGGAACCAGCCGGAGACGTGCGGCGTGATGAGCATGTTGGGTGCATCCCACAGCGGGCTCGTGGCGGGCAGCGGCTCGGGGTCGGTGACGTCGACCGCGGCGCCGGCGAGATGACCCGACTCCAGGGCGGTTACCAAGTCGTCGGTGACCACAAGATCGCCGCGGCCGCCGTTGGCAAAGAAGGCACCCGGCTTCATCGCGGCAAAGAACTCGGCATTTGCAATGCCGCGGGTCTTGGGCGTGCTGGGCATAAAGGATGCGACGATGTCGGCCTCGGCCAGGCGATCGGGCAGGGCGTCCATGCCATCCATATCCTCAAACACAATGGGGTAGACGAGCGGATGGCGCTTGATGCCGCGGACGTGCGCACCCATGCTGCGGCAGAGCGTGGCAAAGTGGCCGCCGATATCGCCCGCGCCCAGCACCAGCACATTGGCGTTTTTGAGCGAGGTAACCGGCCCCAAATCCTCCCAGCGATGCTCACGCTGCAGATCGTGATAGCCGGGCAGGCGCTTCATCATGGAAAGGACCATGGCAAACATGTGCTCGCTCACGGCTTGGCCGTAGGCGCCGATTGAGCAAGACAGCTTGGCTTCAGCCGGCACGGTACCGGTGGCAAGGTAATCGTCATAGCCCGCGGTCTGCAATTGCAACAGCTGGAGATGCTCGCATGCCGTGAGCATGTCAGGGTCGATGTTGCCCAAGATCACGTCGGCGTTGGCGACCTGCTCACGTGTGATGGCGTCGGCGCTCGTATAGATAAAGTCCTCGCCCGGAGCACTCGACTCAAGAATTGCGCGATGGCGGTCATTGACGGGCAGCAAAACCAGGATGTTCACAAGCAGTCCTCTCCGCTCGACCTGCCAAAAAGGGACAGGTTTATTTTGGCAGGTTTTATCAGGCAAAACGCTCAAAAAAACGCCGGATGCAAGACGAGCGTGCCCGTCAGCATCCGGCGCATCTACAGCTACCAACTCAGCAGCTCGTAGCCGTCCTCGGTCACCACGAGCTGTACCTCGCACTGGGCCGAATCGCTGCCGTCCTTGGTGCGCACGCACCAACCGTCACCCTTGCTGATCTTGATGTCGGGCGCTCCGGCGTTGACCATGGGCTCGATGGTAAAGACCATGCCCGGGGCCATGATAGTGTCCACATCGGGTGCCTCGGTGGTAAAGCCCACAAACGGGTCCTCGTGGAACTCCTTGCCAATGCCGTGTCCGCCGTACTCGCGCACCACGCTAAAGCCGGCGTCCTCGACCGTCTTTTGCACGGCCTCGGCCATAACGGACAACGGCAGCCATGGCTTGACGGCTGCCAGACCCGCCTCCACGCTGGCGCGGGTGACGTCGACCAGGCGCTGGCGCTCGGCAGAGACCTCGCCGATGCAGAACATGCGGCTCGAATCACTAAAGTAGCCGTCCAAAATCGTGGAGCAGTCCACGTTGATGATGTCGCCCTCGTGCAGCACGTCCGTATCGCAGGGGATGCCGTGGCAGACGACGTCGTTGATCGAGGTACACACGCTCTTGGGATAGCCCTCGTAGTTGAGATCGGCCGGCGTGCCACCGTGCTCGACGGTGTAGTCGTAGATCATCTGGTCGATCTGGTTGGTGGTCATGCCAGCGGCGATGTGCTCGCCCACGTAATCGAGCACGCCCACGTTGACGGCGGCCGAGCGCTTGATGCCATCGATATCGGCGGGCGTCTTGTAGAGCGTGCGGGGCAGAACCTCCCAGCCCTCTTCCCACAGGCGCTCGAGGCGCTCATCAAAGGCGCTATGGCATTTCTTATATTTTTTGCCGCTGCCGCACCAGCAAGCGTCGTTGCGGCCAGGCACGGGTCCTTTGTCATACATGGCTAACTTCCTTTCATCCGCAGCTAGTATAGCCCACCCACGCGTCCATAAAAGTTGCGGTGATATAGTTCCGATTTAAGCGGTTTAACAGCACAAATAGGAACTATATCACCGCAACTGATGGAGCGGGATGGCGGGCACTAGCTGCTGCGTGGTTTTGCTAGTAGCTCACCTGGCAGGGGATGCCGAGGGCGCGCACGCGTGCGGCAATCTTGTCGAGCACCTCGGGCGCCGCTTTAGCAAGGCCGGTGACCGGTGTCTCGCGCGCCACCGTGTAGATGGTCGCTTCTTGTGGGCGAATGCGCTCAAGCGCCGCGAGCCAGGGGGCAACGTACTCCTCGCCGGTGTTGTCGATGAGCTTGCCCTGGTACTCGCCGGTCAAAAAGATTGTCTGGATAATAACGTGACCGTCAAAGCTCGCGAACGTCTCGATCTGGTGCTCTACATCGTAGGGGCCAACGGGCTGGTCGAGCAGCTGGATAAATGCCGGATCGACCGTATCGAGCTTGAGGATGTTGTCGTCGACCATCATGAGCGCATCGTGCACCTGGGGACGGTCGGCGTGCGTACCGTTGGAAAGCACGGCAATCTTGGTGTTTGGGGCCAGCTGGTCGCGAAGCGCGACGGCACCGGCGATGGCCTGCGGAAACTCCGGCGCGGCGGTGGGCTCGCCGTTGCCGGCAAACGTGATTACATCGGGCAGCTCGCCCTCGGCTGCCATCTCGCGCAGCTTTGCCTCGAGTGCATCGAGTACCACGGCAGCTGTGTTGTACGGCTCATGGCAGGGGCGCTCGGCGTTGAGGCCGTTTTCGCAATAAATACAGTCGAACGTGCAGATTTTGCCGCTGGCCGGCATCATGTTGACGCCGAGCGAAAGGCCCAGGCGACGGCTGCGAACGGGCCCAAAGATGGGGCTGGCATTTAAAAACGTAGACATAGGCATGTGCTCCTCAAGACAATTGTGCCTAAGCATAGCATCGGCTCCAAAGCAAGGTGCGGGCTCTTGCTTTGCAAGTTTCGTTTTTTCGCGTCGCTCATTATGCCGTGCCATGAAAAGTCTCGGGTCGGGTACAGTTAATCTGTTAACAAGGCGTAAGGCAATGCGGGTCCATCCAACCGTACTGACGTGCAACTGGATGGGCGTTGATGATGGGGACACAACATGGATTTTACGGTCGAGAATGCGGGCACCACGATTGCCTGTCGCGAATATGCCGGCCCGGATGTGTCGCCTGATGCTCCTGCCTTGGTGTGCGTGCACGGCGCTTGTGTCGACGGCACATTTTTCGACGGCATCGCTTGTGAGCTCAGTCGCAACTACCGCGTAATTGCCTACGACCGCCGCGGCTGTGGTGGCAGCAGCGATGCGGCAGACGGCAGCTATGATCTTGCCACTCAGGCCGCCGACCTGCGAGCCGTGATCGAGTACGTTGGCGCTCCGACAAATGTGCTTGCGCACAGCGCCGGCACGTTGGTGGCGCTGGAGCTTCTTCGCACCGAACCCCATCTCGTCGCCCGTGCGATTCTGCATGAGCCGGCCGTGTCGGCCGAAGGCGTCGGCATGGGCGCAGCTCCGGTTTTGCTCGATATGATTGCGGCTGGAAAGGTTTCAAGGGCGCTCCGGCTTTTCTTGGGAGCCCTCGGCGACTTGGACCCCGAGGCTCCTGGGACGACCGAAGCGGAAGTCAAACATGCCCTGCGCAATGGTCGCTGCTTCATGGCCAATGAATACGGAACAAATATGACATATGCTCCCGATTGGGATAGCGTCTGCGCGTCAAGAACGGTGGACGCCGTGCTCCTGGGCGAGCTCTCGATTGGCACGCCTCGCGAGGCGGGTACGAGGGTGGCGGCTGAGCTTTTGGACTGTCCACTCGTAATGGTTCCCGGCGCGCACAACGGCCTGCGCGATCGCCCGGTAGCGGCTGCCCAGACTGTCCGTGGCATCCTGGGGTTCTAGCACCCGCAATAGCCAAAGCAGACTTCATCCGCAAACGTTTCGGCCGTGTTGACAAACGTGCTCAAAACCTCACGTCTGCGGCTTCAATCGCGCCGTCTGGCAACTCATAAAAATGTAACAGCATTCACGTGCTTACCCGCATCGACAAGGTGCTACCCTTGTAGCATTTGGAACCCACCGCTACCATGCGAAACTATCGAAAGGGCCCCATATGCTCAATAATCACGAGGTCAATCTAACCGACGAGGAGGCTGCCGCCGAGGTCGCCCGTGTCGCGAAGACCTACCCCGTGGTGCGTTTGCTGTCGGCCGATCAGATTAAGAACGAGCCTAACTGCCTACTCGCCGGCAATCGGTGCCCTTGCCTGCGTCAGTCAAGTCTTGAGGCCTTGGCAGGTTCCGATGGTGTATCGGAGCGGCTGTTCAACGATGGCGTTGAGTACCGCGCTCATCTGCGCCCTCTGAAGGTCGAGGGCGAGCCTCACGTCCTGCTGATGGTGCGTCCGATCGATGAGCAAGAGGCTGCAGAAGAGGACCTTGTCTATACCGACGTGCTGACGAGCGTGCACAATCGCCGATATTACGAGGAAAAGCTCCGAAGCGCCCGCATGAATGCCGGCGTTGCGATGATCGACCTTGATGATTTTAGGGCCTTCAACGATACGTGTGGCCGTCATGCCGGCGACCTTGCACTCGGTGCTGTGGCGACAGCCATACGCAGCGGAATTCGTTCGACTGACGAGCTTGTGCGCTATGGCTGCGACAAGTTTGTGGTCGTCATGCCCAATATTCCCTCCGATGACTTCGCCCGTCGCCTGCATCAGGTATCCGAAGCCGTTCATTCCACGATTATTCCGGGCCATGAGTACGTGAGCTTGACGGCATGTGTTGGTGGCGTTCGCATTTATGGCGAGACGGTCGATGAGGGCGTTGGCCGTGCTGTCCAGTTACTGAGCCGCGCTAAGGCAAAAGCCGGTACGGTCGTGACCGATGCCGATTCCATCGAGGCCTTCCAAAGCGAAAAGCCTTTGGTGCTTATCGCCGATGACTCCGAGATGAACCGAGCCATTCTCAACGAGATGCTCAAGGACGAGTATTGCATCCTCGAGGCCGACAACGGTCGTACGGCGCTCGACATGGTCGACCGCTATGGCGATGAGTTATCGCTCGTGCTGCTGGACATTGTCATGCCGGGCATAAGTGGCTTTGAGGTGCTGGCCGATCTGTCGCGCCGATCGGGTATCGATAATCTGCCTGTCATCATGATTTCGAGCGAAGATTCCGATGATGCGGTTCTGCGCGCGTACGAGCTGGGCGCCTCGGACTATATCAACCGCCCGTTTGACTCCCGTGTCGTGCGCCGCCGTGTAAGCAACACCATCCGCCTATACGCCAAACAGCGCCGCCTGACGAACCTGCTGTCCCAGCAGTACAACGAGCGCGTCAAGAACAGTCGCATGCTCATCGACATCATGGCCGGCGTCATGGAGCTTCGCAACGGCGAGAGCGGCAGGCACGTTACGAACATCGAAAAGCTGACCGAGCTGCTGCTTGGCTGTCTGGTCCAGCGTAGCGGCACGATCTCCCTCGACAATGAGGAACGCTCCACGATTGCCCTGGCTTCGGCGCTGCACGATATCGGCAAGATGTCGATTGACGATGCGATTCTCAACAAACCCGGGCGCCTTACGCCCGAGGAGTTCGAGATTATGAAGACGCATACCACGATGGGCGCCGACATGTTGCTTGAGCTGGGCCGCCATCACGTCGGCAATGCGCTTATGGAATATGCGTACCAGATTGCGCGTTGGCATCACGAGCGCTGGGACGGCAAGGGCTATCCCGATGGCCTTAAGGGCGACGAGATTCCCATCGCCGCGCAGGTGGTCTCGGTGGCCGACGTGTATGATGCGCTGACGAGCGTGCGCGTGTACAAGGACGCTATCCCGCACAAGGAGGCGATCCAGATGATCCTGGACGGTAAGTGCGGTACCTTTAACCCATTGTTGCTCGACTGCCTGCTCGAGGTACAAGACCGTATTGCCGAGACGTTGGCACGCCCCGCCGACGTTGTCGCGTTTCCCACGATTTAGTTTGAACAAAGGAGTTTTTAATCCATGATTTCCATGCGTGAGGCGTATGAGAAGATCGGCGCTAATTATGATGACGCGTGCGCTCGGCTGATGGGCGAGGAAATGCTTGCCCGCTTTGCCCTCAAGTTTTTGGATGACGAGAGCATGGACAAGCTGGAGGCCGCCATGGCGGCAGGAGACGCCGAAGGTGCGTTTATGGCAGCGCACACGCTCAAGGGCGTGAGCCAGAACCTGGGATTCGATAATCTGTACGAGCCGGCGGTTGTGGTGACCGAAGCACTGCGCGGCGCCGATGCCGTTGACGGCGCTCGCGAGGGAATGCATGCGTTGCAGCAGCAATATGCGGCAACGATGTCGGCCCTGCGCGAGGCGGCCGAGTAAGAGGTTGTGAGCCTTGATGACTATGAGAGTGGATAATCTCCCGTTTTAGGCCCGGTGGTGGCCTCAAAGTGGGAGATTATCCACTCTCGTTCGATACGTGTCCAAAAATCCACTCTCACCCCTTCTGATTAGTGAATGGCCTATGCGCACTGGCGGGGCTTTCCGCATGCAATCCATATCGTTGTTCGATAAACTATTCGGATAACGATAGATTCGATGAGGGTGAGTGTATGTCCAACAGCGTTCAGCGTATGGCCAAGGCGGGCGAGACTGTAAGGAAGCTTGGCTTTTGCATGGCGGTCGTTTTTGCGGGAATGCTCGTCGCTTTCGCCGCGTTGGTTGTTTACGTGATCTGGTATGCGGTTGCAAACGCTGCTTCTGTCGATTCTTTCGGTGTTGTGACGCTTCTCAATGGCGGGTGCATCGTTATCCCAAGCGGACTGTGCATGGCGCTTGCCATGGGTATTTCGCTTGTCGTTTTGTGCGGAATCAGCCGCGACATTTCGCGGGGCGTATCGCCCTTTACCAGGGCGCATGTGCGGCTTATCCGTGTTCTCGCGCTTGCCTTTGCTGTTAACGCCGCGGTTTCGCTTGTTGGTGCCTATGGATCGGTCAATCTCACCATTGGCGGACTGGAGCTTTACATCGTGCCTCATTCCTTTGTTATTGAGATTTGCCAAGGCGCTACCTTTGATGCTGGGTCGTTTATCGGCGCAGTTGTCTGTCTGTTTATCTCGGCGATTTGGAGTTATGCCTCGCTGCTCCAGGAGCAGTCTGACGAGCTTGTGTAGGAGGAAACATGAGCTATCTCATCATCGAGCTTGAGACGCAGCTGCTTAAGACCGGAAAGACCAGCTCTGATCTGATTCGTGCCACGGGGCATACTCCGGCTAATATTTCTAAGCTAAGAAACGGAAAAATTAAAGCTATTCGTCTTAAGACGCTTCTTGAAATCTGTGATGAGCTTGATTGTCAACCGGGAGATATTATTCAGCGCGTGAGCGAGAAAGAGCTCGAGGAACTTATTGTCGAGCGCGCGAAGAATGCCGTGAGGCAGATGCGGGATGGCAGAGGCAATGAGGCGTCGCTTCCGACATCGGTCTTCGCTGTAGATTTGAGCGACGAGTAGCATAAAAAGAACAACTATAACGAAATATCAGTGTAGCGGAACCCGTGTCTAACACGGGTTCTTTGTTTATTAATTATCTTGACAAATATAAGTTATCGGCAAACAATAACATCAAGAACGAACGATAAAAGAAAGGAGGAACGATATGAGCTGGATTGTAAAGCCGAGTTATGTGGACCCCGGTGGTGGGTGCAACGGTTACTGCAAGGCATTCTGTGGAGCACGCGTCTGCGTCAATAACTGCAGCAAAAACTTGTGTGTTGTTAATTTCTAGCAGTTGCAGCTGCTGCCAGGCGACAGTCTGGCAGCAGCGGTTTTGTTATCAAGCAGAATAGGAGGCCAATGAGCGCATCAGCGATAAAGCTATCAAAGGTGTCAAAGCGCTATGGAAAACGGCGTGTGTTGCATGACGTTTCCTTCGAGGTGAATCAGTCTGAACTTTGCGCCCTTGTTGGTGCAAACGGGGCGGGCAAAAGCACGCTTATTAAAATAGTGCTGGGCCTCTGTGAGCCATCGTCGGGGAGCGTGGAGCTCTTTGGAGGCAAGTCGAAAAAAGAGCTGAGCCTGATGCGGACGCGTGTCGGCTATGTGCCAGATTCCAGCGGAGCATACCAATCCCTCAGTGCGGTGGAGAATCTTCGGATCCGATGTGCGGAATGGGGGCTCGATGAGACACGTGAGGTTCCTCGCGTCTTGGGCCTAGTCGGGCTGGACGTCGATGAGAAAAAGAGCGTGAGCAGTTTTTCTCTGGGAATGAAACGGCGACTGGATATAGCTACGGCTTTGTTGGGCGACACCGACGTACTAATTTTCGATGAGCCGGCAAATGGGTTGGACCCGCTGGGCATCGAGAGTATATGGGCCCTTATCGGCCGATTGAATCGAGAACAGGGTAAGACCATGCTCATCTCTAGCCATGATTTGGATGAGTTGGCATCGGTTGCAACAAGTTGCGTGTTTATTCATGACGGTGAACTGCTGAAAAAGGAATCGATGGATGTCATAAGGGATGAGGCGTCGTCCCTAAAAGAATATTACAGGCGCTTGATGAACGCGGTCTCGCTATGAAGCGGGCGATCCATCCCATAAAGGCAGATATGATGCGTCTACACAGGATGTTTCCGGCGCAGTTTGGTCTTACGCTTATGTTGGCGTGCGGTCTTCTCTTCGGTGTTTTTCTAAATAACGGAGCAACGTTGCTAGGCTTTGGCTATGGCGTTTGTGGGGAGGATATTGGTTTCCTCTGGAATGCAATCGATCCTTCTGCGCCTGATGAGTCCCTTGCGCGCAGCGCTTTTGCCGGTACATCCCTGTTCGTTCCACTCATCGTTTGTTTGGTGCTTTTACAGGAGCATGGCTATAAAGAGGGATACCGAATTTCTTCAGCAAGAGGTCTCGCCCGCTTTAATGGGGCTCTGGCACATGTGCTTTCGTCTGCTTTAATAGTCGGTGCAGCTTATAGCGCACTTTGCCTTCTTTTGTTTGCAATAGCCATAATGCGTGGGGGGCAAAACTACACGCACGGCATGCTGGCTGCATTTTTGCCTGCGATGATAATCAACGCCGTATTGGTGATATCGGTTGCGTTGGAGACGATGACCATCTATCGGATTACAGGCAGCGCTGTATTGAGCGGGGCTGTAATAATAATTGGATTTGTCATGAGCTTGACGCTCTACGGAACCTTCCTTCAGGCACCTATACCATCCTTGCGATGGATCTTCCTCCTTCCGGGGCCGTACCTTGGAGCCGGATGTGCCCTTGGGTATAGCGATATGGGGCAGCTGACGCTTCTGGGATATGGCGTGGCAGCTGGCTGTCTATCGGTATTGATTTACGCTCTCGTGACCTGTCGTGTCGGAGGTGTGCTCAATGGCTCGTCAGATTAAAAGGTTCCTCCATTCAGAATTGAAGCATGTAAGCGAATGGACGTACGTCTTAATCCTGGCAATTTATGCGTGTATGGTGATATTGCAGCTTAATTCTTTCCCGATGTGGTTCTGTAGCCTCCGCGAGGGCAGTTTCTTGGGCTTTTTCCCAGACCCGACGCTTAAACTGTCGGCAGAGGACGCCCTTCTATTTGGTAATGCAGAGGTTTTTCGCGGCTTGCTGTTCAATGTGGCCCCGTTGGCTCATGCATTGTTCTTTCCGCTTGTCGCGCCTTGCGTTGTCCCACGCTTTGTCAGTTCGAGCTTTGTCGAGGAACCGTGGGGGCTGTCGGAGGCTCGGGGAGGGAAGCGGGCGTGCGTTACCGTTGCGCGAGCGATGCTGTCTTCTTTCGCCCTATTGGGCGCGTTTATCCTGTCAAGTGTCGTTTTGTACTGTCTTAACTGCGCAATCGTTTTGGATGCTCAACAGTATTTCAACCTGAATATGTTTTGCGATCGACTTCTTCTGACGAGTGCGGTCTGCCTTGCATACGTGGTCTCTTGCGTGATCGTTGTTTCCTATTTTGGATCCGGCTTCGGTCCTATTGGCATGCTGTTGCTTGTCAACGTTGTAACGATCTACATACAGGTCGGAGCCAATTCCATGCTTCCGTTTCCGTCCTCGATGCTCATGTGGATTTGCGGCGTGACCCCGTTGGAGGATAGTCAATGCACCTCGATTTTAATTGACTGCCTGATTAACGTAGCAAGCGTTCTTGCCATTTGCTTTACCGTCGACCAATTGCGGTCGAGATTTCTTTGATTGTTTGTGAGGGATAATCATATGAGGCCGTCTCAATACAACTTGATTGAAAACCACGGCGAAAGAACGCTGGTGATGAATGCGAAGACCGGTGCAATCCTTTCGTTGGATAAACAACATGCAGAAAGTATGTGCCGCATGGTATCGGGAACCGAATGGGAGCCAGATGAATTGCGCGAAGCGTTGCTTCAAGGAGGAATGCTGTTAGAAGATGATCGTGACGAAAAAGAGGAAATGAAGGCAATAGGCCGTCTTCTTCGATTTTCCAATCGCTCTCTAGGCATGACGATAGCCCCGACATTGGAGTGCAACTTCTGTTGCCCATACTGTTATGAAAAAGGACAACGTAAAACGACAATGACTCCGGAGGTTGAAGACCGGCTTGTCTCATTCGTGAAGGAGCGTTCACGGGGGCTGAGCGAGCTTGAGATCGGTTGGTATGGTGGAGAGCCGTTGCTGCAAGTCGATAAAATTCAGCGGCTTACGGAGCGTATAAAGGCGATCCTTAATCCAGAGTGCTCCTATTCGGCATCCATCGTTACAAATGGATATCTTCTGACGCCAGAAGTGGCCGAGACTCTCGCGGCTTGTGACGTCAAGATGGCTCAAATAACCTTGGACGGGTCTCGAAAGGACCACGATTCTCGACGGTTCTTGCGGAACGGACAGCCGACGTACGATGCGATTCTAGACAACGTTTCTAAAGTCACGCATCTGTTGGATATTTCTATCAGGTGCAATGTCGATGCCCATAACATTGCCGGTGCTGGCGATTTGCTGGATGCACTCGAGGAAAAGGGCCTTAAAAACAAGGTTGGATTCTATCTGGCGCCTGTCGACAATATTAACGATACGTGCCCAAGTGACAGTAGTTGTTTTTCGATGGAGGCGTTTTCTCGGGAAGAGCTGGACTTTTATAGTCATGCAGTTGATAGGGGGTTCTACGTTGACCTGACGGTGCGCTTTAATCCGGCTATTTGTGGCGCCGTTTGTGCAGGGTCGTTTGTAGTGGATCCGGAGGGCTATCTTTATAAATGTTGGGACGAAATCGGGATGCGTGAACGCTGCGTCGGTACGCTTGCCGAAGGGCCGAGGATGAATGCTCAGCTGGTCCAATGGCTAAACTATGAGCCGAGCGATCATGAGTGTGAAGAGTGTTTTGCCTATCCCTCATGCATGGGAGGTTGCCCTAATCACGCTCTTCATGGAGGGTCAAAACAGTGCGTATCTCAAAGGTATCAGGTGCGCCAACGAATGATTTTGACCGAGAAGGCTCAGCGATTGCTTTCAGAACTGGATTCAGCTCATGTTTAATCTCTGCGCAAGAACAATAATCAAGAATCCAAAGTATATAACCTATCTTCTAATGTGCCTGCTCTCGCTTATGGTTGGTCTCGCAATTCCTTTTCTGACGGGACAACTGGTCAACAACTTTGTCGGTGTCGCGCGAGATGGGGAAAGCGCAATCGCCATCGGCGCTGGGATAGCAGCACTGGGTATTGTGCGAGCCGGTTTGAATTGCGTCAGTGAGCTGGTCTATGTCGATCTGCAAACACATGTGGGATTTGCATTGAATGAAGAGGTGATAAGTCACGTTCAAAGGCTACCACGGGCCTTCTTTTCTAATTTTGATGCCTCATATTACAACCAACAGATTAATCATGACGCTAACGATTTGGTGATATTTGTTATAAACGCTAGTGTCCAAAGCGTGAGCAATATAGTGACGTTGCTTGTGGTGTTTGTTGTCCTGGCGACCATAAACGGTCACCTGGCAATGCTGTGTATGGCTCTTGGCATAATAGGTGGCGCGGTCTATTCGCTTTTCAAAAAGTGTTTGTTCGCAAGAAGTTTCGAGGCTCAAGAGCAGGAGGCTCGATTCTTTTCCGATCTGGAGAAGCAGCTTAGCAACGCACAATTTATCCGCAGACATGTTCTATTCGAGGTTTTCAAGCAGAGGCTTGAGCACTCTTTTGCAGAGCTATATCGTTGCGTTTATCAGAACCAGCAAATTAATGCGACCTTTACGTTTGCCAACACTGTCGTCACATCTTTGGCACAGGGTGGAATCTTGATCCTGGGCGCAAAGGAAGTTCTCGACGGCAATTTGCTGCCCGGCTATCTTATGACGGCGCTAAGCTATTACTCCTATTATTCTTCGGCTATTGAATTCTTCCTTGCGCTGGGCAAGGACTATCAAACGTCAAAAGTATCCTACGAGCGTTTGCGGCGCTTGCTGGACATGCCAGAGGACTCAAATGGGGCCATTATCCTCGCCGATGTTTACGAGGTGAGCTGTTCCGAGCTGGCGTATAGCTATCCTGGGTCTGAAAAAACCGCGTTCAGAGACATTCGAGCTTCTTTGGAAAAAGGAAAGGTATACGGAATCGTTGGGCCGAACGGTTCCGGTAAGAGCACGCTGCTGGATGTGATAAGCGGTTGCGATCCAGAAAACTGCAAGGGTGATATTTGGATTAACGACAAGCCCCTGAGCTCTCTGGACCGTTATGCGCTGCGGAAGCGCAATATCGGGATTACTGAGCAGGAGCCGCCCCTGACCGAGGGGTCGATACGGGACAATTTAACTCTTTGCTGCAGAAGCACTGAAGAGCGTGACCTTGAGAGCCTCATTGAGAGAATGGGGCTTAAAAAGATGGTCGATTCAAGTGGTGGACTTGATGTCGAGCTGGACGATAAGCAGAACAACATTTCAGGGGGGGAGAAACAAAAAATAGCGATAATTCGCCAGCTGCTGAAAAACCCGGACGTGATGATGTTTGATGAGCCGACATCTGCACTTGACAGTCAGAGCAAGCAGGCGTTTATCGAAATCCTTAAGGAAAGAAAGGGGCGACATATCACGTTCATCGCTACGCATGACCCTGTGCTTATTTCGGCATGCGATGAGGTGATTGAAATTGCCTGACGGGTTAGTGGGCCTAGCATATCAAATACAGGGGGGCGGGCACCGTAGTTGGTGTCCCCCCTGTATGGGTAGCTTTAGCCTGTGTGGTTCGCGAGCTAACGAGCCTGCTTTACCTTGGCCGCGGCCTCGACAAACGACTTCCACAGGTTAAAGTCGGTCTCGAGCGTCTGCCAGGTGTACTCGGGGTGCCATTGCACGCCCAGGCAGAAAGGCTGGCCTTCGACTTCGATGCACTCGGGAACGCCATCGGTTGCCTTGGCGACCAAGCGCGTGCTTTTACCCAGACGATCGACGCAGCAGTGGTGTGCCGAGTTGGTCTGGATCAGCCTGTGCCCGCCAACCGCGCGCTCCAGCAGCGAGCCCGGCACGACCTCGACAGGGTGCACGGGGTCGTTGAGCACGTGGGTGTGGCGCCACTGCGTGCGGCCCTCGCGAGCGCCCAGGCTCGGCACGTCCATGCATAGGGTGCCGCCAGTGGCGACATTGAGCAACTGCGTGCCGCGGCAGGTGGTAAAGAGCGGCTTTTTAGCACGGAGCACCTCGCCGACCAGCTTAAACTCAAAGCTATCGCGGATCTCGCAGCAGAGGGTGGGGTCGTAGGGTCGATCATCGCCCCAGCGCTTGGGGTTGACGTCCGGGCCGCCGGGAATGGCGATGCCGTCGGCGATGTCGACGTAATGACGGATAACCTCAATGTCCTCGGTGATGGACATCTGCAGCGGCAGGCCGCCAGCGGCAAGGATGGCATCGACAAAGACACTTGCGATTTCCTCGTTGGGGGAGAGCGTCTCGCTCAAAAACGGTTTTGCCTCTTCCCAACGCGGCGCGACGAGGATGAGCGGACGGTCGGCGGGGGCAACGTCGACGTGCGGGGTGTATGACGATGAAGTACGAGTTCCGATCATAGGTGTAACTTTCGAGTTTGGATGGTCATGGCGAGCGAACATGGCAATTGAGCTAGTGGCCCTTGATGGAGTTGAGGAAGTCCTGGGCGCGCTTGGTCTGGGGATGGTCGAAGAACTCGTCGGGCGTGCCGGTTTCCACGATCTGGCCGTCGGCCATAAACACGACGCGGTCGGCCACGCGGCGGGCGAAGTTCATCTCGTGCGTGATGACGATCATCGTCATACCCTGCTGGGCCAGACGGACCATGACCTCGAGCACCTCGTTGATCATTTCGGGATCGAGGGCGCTCGTGGGCTCGTCAAAGAGCATGGCCTTGGGCTGCATGGCAAGCGAGCGGGCGATGGCTACACGCTGTTGCTGGCCGCCCGAGAGCTGTGCGGGCACCTTATCGGCCTGCTCGGCAACGCCCACGCGGCCCAGCAGGTCCATGGCACGCTCGCGGGCCTCGTCCTTGGAGACGCCCAGCACATCGACCGGTCCCAGCATGACGTTCTGCAGTACGGTCATATGTGCGAACAGGTTGAACTGCTGAAACACCATGCCCAGCTCGGCACGCATGCGGGCAAGGTCCTTGCCTTCCTGCGGCAAGGGTTGGCCCTCGATGAGGATCTCGCCCGAGTCGATGGTTTCCAGGCGGTTGATGGTGCGGCACATGGTCGATTTGCCCGAACCCGAGGGGCCAATCACCACGACGACCTCGCCGCGGTCGACCGACAGATTGATGTCGTTGAGGACGTGCAAGTCGCCGTAGTGCTTATCGACGTGCCTGAGCTTGATCAGCGGCTGATTGCCGGTAGAAGAAGTGCTCTGTGCCATGGTGCTCGGCTCCTTATGACTCGAAATGGTAAAGCGTTAGCGGATGATGGTCACGCCGGTCTTGTGCGAAACGTAGACGGCGGCCTTGTTAATCGCGACGTTGATGAGGATATAGATGACCGCGATTACCAGGTAGACCGACACGAGGGCGTCGTAGTTGGTAATGAGCACGCGGGCATTTTGCATGAGGTCGGGGTAGCTCACCACGTAGGCGACGGTGGTGTCTTTGACTACGACCACAAGCTGCGAAATCAACGACGGAATGATAAACCGAATCGCCTGCGGCAACACGATTTTAAAGGTGATTTTAGCTTTGGAGAGACCAAGTGCCTGGGCGGCCTCGACCTGGCCGCGCGGCACGGCGTTGACGCCGGCGCGGAAGATCTCGGCCAGTACGCCTGCTGCGGCGAGCGCAACGGGAAGCGTGAGCATCCAAAACGACGGCAGCGCGATCTTGTACTGGGGCAGCACCAAAAAGAAGAAGTAGATGAACAGCAGACTCGGCACGCCGCGGAAGAAATCGGTGAGCACGCGGCAGACCAGCTGCAGCGGCTTAATGTCGCTGGTACGGCCGAGCATAAGGGCTAGGCCCAGCACCAGCGCGATGGCGCCAGCGGTGAGTGCGACTTTGACGGTGCCCTCAAAGCCGGCAAGCAGGAACTTCCAGGTGGTGAGGTGTGTAAAGAAATACCAATAGTGGACCGAAAGCTGGCCGGTCACATAAAAGCGCTGCAGTACCAGAGCGATGAGCGCGGCCACGGCAACGAGCGAAATGGCGGTGCCGATGCGAATCTTGGCGCGCATCTTGGGGCCGGGAGCCTCGTAGAGCGCATCGCGCATGGTAAGTGCAGGGGAGGAATGCTTGCTCATCGGAGGATCCTCACCTTCTTATCGATATAGTTGCCAATGTGGCTCACCACAAAGGCCGTGCCCAGGTAGCCGAGCGCCGAGATAAAGAACGCGGCGACGCCGCCGAGCGAGCGCGTGTTGATGTAGCTCACCACGCCGGTGAGCTCTTGCGGTTGCAACGGCACCTGGCTGCCGAGCGCGGTGGTGAGCATGACAGCGATAAAGAGGTTGGTCATGGGCAGCACGCTCGAGCGCAGCGCCTGCGGAATCACAATCTTGGCGAGGATACGGCTGAAGCTCATCCCCAGCGAGCGGGCGGCTTCCACCTGACCGACGCCGACGGTGTTGATGCCGCTCATAAAGTTCTCGGAGCCAAAGGCCGAGCCCAAAAGGACCGTGGCGACGATAACGCAGATGCGGTAGGGCAGGACGACCTTGAGCGGCGGCAGCGCATAGACGACGATGATGAGCAGTGCGATGCCGGGGATGTTACGGAAGACCTGGACATACAGGTCGCCAAAGACGCGCAGCGGCTTGAGCGGCGACACGCGCATCACGGTGACGGCGACGGCCAGCACCATGGCGATGGCAAACGACTCAAGCGTCATGCCCCAGGTTGCTAGCAGCGCGTCGATATAGTTCTGGCCATAGAGCGACCAGAGTTCGGAGAGACTCATGCGGACCTCCCGCCGATAAGGAAAGGGGCTCCCGTGTGTACGGAAGCCCCGACAACTCTGTGAGGAAACAGTTTATCGCAATAAAGCGCATCGTGCGTTTCCATATGGTTTCGTTGCGGCCGTTACCAGGCTCGCTGCCTAGGCGCCGATCTCGGGCAGCTCGGGAACATTAGTGTCGCCCGTACGGTCGCCGATGCAGATCTGCCACAGCTCGGTCCAGGTGCCATCGTCCTCGATCTTCTTAAGGAAGTCGTTGACAAAGGCGACGCCGTCGGAATCGAGCGGCAGGCCAATGCCATAGGGCTCCTTGCTGCCGAAGGGCTTGCCGGCGATTTTGTACTTACCGGGCTCGCGGACCAGGGCGCTCTGCTGCATGTTGTTATCGATGACGTAGGCGTCAACACGGCCCTGCTGGAGTGCCTGGCGGGCCTCCTCGTCGGTCTTGAACTCCTGCTGGCTGGCCTTGGGGGCGAACTCCTCCAGAATGGCGGGGCCGTTGGAGCCGGACTGGACGGCGACGTTCTTATCGGCCAGGTCGTCGACGCTCTTGATGTCGTCGTTGTCGGCGAGCACTAGGATAGCCTGCTGGGTGTAGTAGTAGGGACCGGCAAAGGAGACGAGCTTCTTGCGCTCGTCAGTGATGGTGTAGGTGGCGAAGACAGCGTCGACCTGGCCGTTCTGCAGGACGGACTCGCGCGTGTCCGAGGTCACCTGGGTGATCTCGACCTTGTTCTCGCCCAGAATGTAGTTGGACAGGAGCTGTGCGATGCCGGCGTCAAAGCCACGGGTCTGACCGTCTTTCTCGTTGAGGAGGGAGAAGAGCGTGGAGGTCTGAACGCCACCGATCTTAAAGACGCCGGCGTCCTTGACGGCCGTCGCCCAGGTGCTGGCGGCGATGGCGTCGTCATCGGCCTTGGGGCCGTCGTTGACGAGCTTGTCGAATGCCTTAACGTCGAGCGTGGTGGAAGCCTCGGTATCCTCGGAGCTCTTGGAGGAGCCGGCGGCGGAACCCTTATCGGCCTCGGCGCTGGTGTCGGAGCAGCCGGCAAGACCAAGGCCGGCGACGGTTGCGAAGGTGGCGGCAACGAAGCCGCGGCGGTCGAGAACGACCTGCTGGGAGAGGTTCTTGCTCATGGGAGAACACCTTTCTCAATAAAATCCCTAGCGGTTGAGTAGAGTTATACCCCATCGCGCTCAAATGGGTCAACACGAAATAACTCAGAAACATACTTACCTTATGGGTAATTATACCTACCAAAAAGGGACAGGTTTATTTTGGCAGGTTTTATCTGGGCAAACGTCGATTATTGCAGCTGGGACGCTAGCTTTTAGCTGGGGCGGGCGCTCGCAGCGGTCGCTATAATGGCGGCAACGCGACACATATATAAGTAAGGAGATCGCGTATGAATGGTTATTCGTTTTTCGCACCGACCAAGGTGTTGTTTGGCGCGGGCAAGTTGGGCGAGCTGGGCGCACAGAAGCTTCCCGGCACCAAAGCACTCATCGTTACCACCGGCGGCAACTCGGTCAAGCGCTTTGGATATCTGCAACGCGTGGAGGCGGAGCTCGATCGCGCCGGCGTGGCGTATGAGCTGTTCGATCGCATTGAGCCCAATCCACTGCGCGAGACCGTCAACGCAGGTGGCTGGATGGCGCGTGCCCATGGCTGCGACTTTGTCCTGGCGCTCGGCGGCGGCTCGGTCATGGACGGCAGCAAGGGCATCTGCGCGGTGGCGACCAACCCGCATACCGATGCCGAGGGTAACGAATGCCCCGGTGACATCTGGGACTTTGTCAATGGTGGCACTGCGCTCGGCCTGCCCATCCCAAACGATCCGCTGCCGCTTGTCTGCGTGACCACCACGGCGGGTACCGGCTCCGAGGTCGATGCGGGCGGTGTCCTGTCCTGCGAGGACAATGACGAGAAGCTTCGACTGGGCGATCCGCGCCTGTTTCCGGTGCTTTCGATCGTTGATCCCGAGCTCATGGTGAGCGTTCCGGCACGTCTGACCGCCTATCAGGGATTCGACGCCCTGTTCCATTGCGTTGAGTGCTACATCTCAAATACCAACACGCCCATGGGTGACATGGTTTGCCGCGAAGGCATCCGCCGTGCCGCCGCGGCGCTGCCTACGTGCGTCAATAATGACGATGACCTGGAGGCGCGCTCGAGCCTTGCGTTTGCCAACACGCTCGGAGGTTATGCCATGGATGCCTCGGGCACCACGGGCTCGCATGGTCTTGAACATGGCATGAGCGCGCATCATCACGACCTGCCGCACGGCGCCGGTCTCATTATGATTGCCCGTGCCTATCACATGTGGATGATCGATCACGGTGCCGCACCAGAGCGCTATATCGGCATGGCGCGTCTGATGGGCAATGCCGCCGCGGATGATCCGCACGATTTTGTGATTGAGCTCACGCGCCTGATGGAGGCTTGCCATGTGGCCGACCTCGCCATGAGTGAGTGGGGGATTACGGTCGAAGAGCTGCCGGCCATCGCGCACAACGCTCTGACGACCAACGGCGTCCTGTTCAGCCACGACCCCGTGACGCTGACCGACCCCGACGTCGTCGAAATCCTCAAGCTAAGCTACCGCTAACCACCACAAAGGGGACAGGCACCTTCGTGATGGTTCTGGCCGATGCAGCGGCATGCCTTACTGTTTTGTCTCGATCTGTAACATCCGCAGCCATTTTTGCCGAGTAACTGTTACAGATTGAGATTTTATCTTCAGGGGAATTCGAATGTCTCGATCTGTAACAGGTAGACGAGGAAATGGGTTCTAACTGTTACAGATTGAGACATTCTCCTTAGGGGGATTTGAATGTCTAGATCTGTAACAGGTAGGCGGGAATTTGGACCCTAGATGTTACAGATTGAGATAATCGCGTCGCGAAAATTAAAACCTCCGCAGGGATGCTTCCCTTGCGGAGGTTTTCTTACTCGTTGAGTAGCCTTACGGCTTCGGCGGCCATGTTCTCGACCGTCATGCCGTTCTGAGCGAGCAGCTCGTTGGGGTCGTAGCGGTCGGGGAAGCCCTTGGCGATGCCGAAGGTGCGCGTGCGCACGGGCGTGCAGGCCAGGTAGCACGCCACGCGCTCGCCCCAGCCGCCGTCCAAGATGCCGTCCTCGAGGGTGACGACGACGCGATGCTCGGCGGCAAGGCTGTCGAGGAACTCGCGGTCGAGCTCGGTTGCGAAGCGCGGGTTGACGAGCGTGGCTTCGATACCGTACTCGGCGGCCAAGCGGTTTGCCACACGCTCGCCTAGCTCAAAGAAATCGCCGAGCGCGAGCACGGCAACGTCGCGGCCCTGGCGCACCACGTTGTAGCGAACGGCGCTGTAGTCGGTGTCCTCGGCGGGCGCCAAATCGGGGCGGCTAACCAGGCCAATGCCCGGTACGCGGATCGCCACGGGATGCTCGCGGTGGTCGAGCGACCAGCTCAGCATGGACAGGTATTCCTCCATGCAGGCCGGCGCCAAGTAGCGCATGTTGGGAAGAGCGCCCAGCATGGAAATATCAAAGAACGAGAGGTGCGTCTCGGATGTGGTGCCAAAGATCGACGCGCCAAACACCAAGATGGTTGCGGGGGCATCGTTGAGGCACAGGTCGTGCCACAGCTCGTCGTAGGCGCGCTGCAAAAACGTGCCGTACACACCAAAGACTGGCTTGGCGCCCGAGCGCGCAAGCGCGGTGGCAAAGGTCACAGCGTGCTCCTCGGCAATGCCCACGTCGACAAACTGCTTGCCGGCCGCAGCGCGAAGCTCGGGTGTAAAGCCCATGATGTAGGGCGTGGCGGCCGTGATGCCCACGACCTGCGGATCGCGCTCGATGGCGGCGCTGAGCGCCTCGCCCGTAATATCGGCATAGGTGCGCGGTGCGGGCTCGCTCGGATGGCCCGGGCAAAGTTTGCGGCCGGTTGCCATATCGAAGGGCCCCACATGATGCCAGTGCTCGGGATCGCTCTGGGCTGGCTCAAAGCCCTTGCCCTTGGCGGTCGAGACGTGCAGCACGATGGGGTGATCGATATCGCGCAGCTCCTGCAGCGTATCGACCAGCGCTTGGACATCGTTGCCGGCGGCCAGGTAGCGATAGTCGAGCCCCAGCGCGCGGAAAACGTTGCGCTCGCAGGTGCCGTTGCTGGCACGCAGCTCGGCCAGATTGCGATAGAGGCCACCGTGGTTTTCGGCAATGGACTGGTCGTTATCGTTGACGATGATGATCAGGTTGCTGTCGAGCTCGGCGGCATTGTTAAAGCCCTCAAACGCCAGGCCGCCCGAAAGCGAGCCGTCGCCAATAACAGTAATGACGTTATACGTGTCACCCGCCAGGTCGCGCGCGTGGGCAAGGCCGCAGCCCAAGCTCACCGACGTGGAGGTATGGCCCATGGCAAACAGGTCATGCTCGGACTCGTCGGGATTGGCAAAGCCAGAGGCCTCGCCAAAGCGCTCCGGGTCGATATAGGTGTACGCGCGCCCGGTCAGCGCCTTGTGGGCGTAGGTCTGGTGCGACACGTCAAAGACAATCTTGTCGGTGGGGGAGTTAAACACGCGATGGAGCGCGACCGTGAGCTCAACGACGCCCAGGTTGGGTGCAACGTGTCCGCCGACAGCGGCGGAGCTTTCGAGGATGGCGTGGCGAATCTCGCCGCAGAGCAGCGGAAGCTCGGCGCGGTCGAGAGCCTTGACGTCCTCGGGCGTTGTCGTTTGCGTAAGCAGCATCGTTGTGGGTTACTCCATGCGAATCGTGCGCCGGCACTCCCTCGGCCGGCACAATTGCACAAGACAGTCTCGCACATTTTGGCGTTTGATATGTGACGGCGGCGCGGTAATTCGCCAACTGGTGGGGCAAAACGTTTTGTCCGATGCCATACTGATGTGTTCCATGATGTTTTTATCGATTGTGCGCAGGCCGTGGCTTGTCGCCGCGGGCCGCTGGAAGGAGGCAGCATGTCCGATACCGTTCGTGCCGAGAAAACCGCGCGCGAGGTTGACTATGCCGCCCGTCAGCTCGCTCAGGCGGGCCGCTTGGACCTGACGCACGGGTTTATCCAGCATGGTGATGTGACGGTCTATGCACATGTGACCTCGGTGGCGCGGGCAAGTCTGTCCTTTGCCGAGCGCCTGGGCCGTGTCGGTGTCTCGGTCGACCGCGCCTCGTTGCTGCGCGGGGCCCTGCTGCACGATTACTTTCTCTATGACTGGCACGATCCCGACCCAAGCCATCGGCTGCATGGCTTTCGCCACCCGTTTTTTGCCCTGGCGCGAGCCGAAGAGGATTTTGAGCTGACGTCTCGTGAGCGGAATATTATCGTGCGCCATATGTTTCCGCTGGTGCCGGTGCCGCCGACGTGTCGTGAGGCATGGATTGTATGCCTGGCGGATAAATGGTGTGCTCTGCGCGAGACGATCGCCGGCCGTCTGCCGCGCAAGGACGAGGCAGACGATGGCGTGAGTGACGAATCGAGCGAAAAGAGGAGAGGGTAGACGGTGGGGACCGCGATCGACATGGCATTTGACGGCGCGACGCTTGCCGCCTGTCCGCTCTCGGCGCTGGTGCTCTCGTTTGCCTTCTACGGTTTTTGCGGTTGGGCATGGGAATCGACAGTCTGCGCCATGCTCAATCACGGGCGATTTGCCAACAGTGGCTTTTTACTGGGACCGTGTTGCCCTATCTATGGTGTGGGCGGCATAGCCTGCTGGCTTTTGTTGCGCGGGATTCCGGATGCCCCGAGCCAGTTTGTCGCCGCGGCGCTTGTATGCAGCGTGATTGAGTACAGCGTAGGCGTGCTGCTGGAAAAAACAACAGGCGCTCGCTTTTGGGACTATTCGCACCTGCCGTTTAACCTGCACGGACGCATCTGTCTGTACTGGGCATGCGCGTTTGGCTTGGGTGCGCTGTGCATTTGCCGTTTAGTGGAGCCGGCATTGCTGGGACTGCTTGGCCATCTGCCGGTTCTGATTGTGCGGCTGTCCGCCTTTATCGTCGCGGTCGCGATGATGGTCGACGCGGTGTGCTCTTTGGCCAGCTGGCGCCGCCTGTCCGATCAGCTGGAGCGTGTGCGCGCCGACCTTGCCGACCGCATCAATGAGTCTCTTGCCGATGCGTCCGACTCCATGCTCGAACGTATTCCCGATTCGGCGATCGACTCGGTGGCACAGACGCATATCCGCAGCCGCGCCGTTAACGCGTGGCTGGCGGAGCTGGGCGACGCGACGCTCGATGCCCTGCGCGAGAAGGCTTCGATGCCGACGTTTATCTCGGATGGTGCTCGCGGCCTGGCGCTCGCTGCCCGCCGCGTGGCCGATGCCGCGCCGAGCATGCCGCGTCCGTCGCTTAGCCGTCGCCTTGCCGGTAAGCGCATGAGCCGTCCGGTACCGAGCGTGTCACTCAGTCGTCGTGACCTGCGCTTTTTCAATGCCTTCCCGCGTCTGCGCATCAATCGCTACGAAGGTGTCATTCGAGCAACTAATCTCCGCGACCGCGCCCACGAGCTGTTTCGGCGCTAGCCGGGATGGGCGCGCTCACGGCTCCCTTGCTCGCGTATTTCCCGTTCGTTTCGCGTCCGTTGCCGCGCCGTTTCCAAGATTGCGGCACCGTTGGAGATGGCACGATCTGGGTCGAGCCGGTCGAGGAGGTTATCCGTATCCGCACCGGCGAACACGGTCCCGCCGCGGTGTAGAATCGACTGCCTGCCATCCGCAACGTTAAAATACTGCAATGAGGCACAAGACTTGCGTTGCGGATGGACAGATTATGGGGCGTAATAAATATCCCGAGGAGACGGTCGCGAAGATTCTCGACGCGGCGCTGGAGCTATTCTGCGCACAGGGTTATGAGGGGACGAGCATTCAAGATATCGTCGACCGCCTCGATGGCATGACCAAGGGCGCTGTCTATCATCACTTTAAGAGCAAAGAAGAGATTTTCAACGCCGCATTTGATCGGGCAATGGCTCCGATTGTTGAGCAACGTCGCTCAACGCTTGGTATCGGCAATATGACCGGAGCCCAAAAGCTCAAGCGGCTGTACGCGCCCGAGTCCGTCGTTCCACAAATTGAGCTATGGGCACGCATACATCCTGCGGCGGATCCGGCAAAAAGTTCGCGTCTACTGGCGATGCAGTACCAGGGCTCGTTTGACGAGTCGGCCGATGGCTGTCTCTTGCCAGTGATCGAGGAGGGCATCGCCGACGGCTCCATTGCGTGCGAATGCCCGCGCGAAGCGGCGGAGGCTGTATCGCTGTTGGCGAATCTTTGGCTGCTGCCATTGTTCCGTCCGCTTGAATCCAAGGATCGAATGCTCGCTCGTGCGCAATGTTTGGCGCAGATGGCGGCCGCGGTGGGGCTCGATTTGGGTAATGAAGTGCTCCAGACAACGGCTCAGATTTGGGACGTATGGAACCGTACTGGGTGGTAATATAGATACCAACGGTATGTAATTGATTTGTGAGGGCAGCCACGGCTGCCCTTTTCAAGTCATTAAATACATATTACCGGTATGTATTTGGGGGCAGGCTTATGGCTGGGATGCGAAGAATTAGCGTTTCGTTGGCGCCAAAAACAGTGCGATCTATCAGACTATTTGGCCTTCTTGTTGCACAGCTGTGCGCGTATTCGATGTTGTCGGCACTGTGCTTTGCGTGCCCGCTTTACTTGTTCGATTGCAGCGGCTCGTCAACGTTATATGGTGCCGTCGCGGCGATCGCGTTCGTGCCGGGCGTGCTTGCGACTCCGGCTGGCGGAATCTTGGCGGATCGCGGGAGACATCGCGGGGTTCTTGTGGTACTCGGCATTGTTCTGATGGCTGCATCGCTGTTGTTTATCCCCATGAAGCGTTCGCTGCCTCTTGCCGTTGTCGTGGTGGCAATACTTTGCGTCCAATATGGCATCCAATCGCTGCTGAAACCGATGCTTCAAATTGAGACGGTGCACATGATGGGCCCAGAAAAGGTTGAGCGTGCCACTGCGTTGGTCTCGCAGATAACCATGGCGAGCAATATCTTGGGCCCTGTGGTCGGGACGGCAGTCTATGGGTGCTTTGGTATCGATGCTCTATGCGAAACCGCGGCGTTGACATTTGCGATGTCAGCCCTGCTGTTCGGGGGTGCACTCAAGCGAAATGCCTCATCTGGAATGACAGGGGACAGTACGACTTGCTCGACATACCGAAGCGATTTTCGGGAGTCGATTCGGTATCTGTTGCAAAACTCATCATTGCTCGTTGTGTTTTTGATTGCGGCTATTTTGAACCTTGCGTTAGTTGGGTTAACGATTGGTGCTCCCGTTATTGTTGCAAAGCATCTCGGAATGCAGTCATCCTTCGTTGGGATTATTGAGGTGGCTATGGGCTTAGGTGGTCTTGTCGGCAGTGGTTTGGTCGGTATTTGGCCGCATCGTTTTTCCTTCAAGGGCATATGTCGATATGTTGCGATGATCTGTTTTGGAGTCATGCCGATTATTGTCACGCTACTGAGCGGTCCTGATGAATTAGCGTTTGCCGCGCTTGCGGCCGGCTCGGCATGGGTCATGGCATGGGCAAGCATTACATCGGTCGAAATCGTTTCATTTGTTCAGCGGGCAGCGCCAAAGGAATTCTGCGGAAAAGTGCTGGCACTCGTTTATATGACGCTTTCCTGTGCAACGCCTATTGGCCAATTGGTTTACGGGCTCGCATATGATCGATGGACACCGGCGATTGTATTCGCAGGCATGTTGGCGGTGCTGACGTTGACGACGGCGCTGTTTTATCGGCTGAAAAGTCGCTTGTGGCGATTGTCTTAACGCGCTGGGGCACCGTGAATTTGTGAAGGCAGTGGCACGTCGCGTCGTGACGGCATTGTTTGGGCGTGCCTCTCCTTCGTCTACAATATCGTGCAGACGAAGGAGAGGCACGCCCATGATCAAGATGTTTGCGAGTGACTTAGACGGAACGCTGCTGAACGCCCTGCACGAGGCAGATGGGACCATCCGCCGCGCCATTCGCGAGCTGACCGAGGCTGGTCTGCATGTGGTTCCCGCGACCGGGCGCTCGACGCTGCCGATCGGTGAGCATGGCTTTACGGGCCTGGCGCTTGACGCCTGCTGCTCCAACGGATCCATCGTGCGCAACAGCCATGGCGAGGTACTCAAGACCTGGACCATCGACCCACAGATCACCGAGGAGCTGCTCAAGGAGTTTCCGGATATTTGCTTCGACTGCTCCACGCCCGATGGCATGTTCTCGAGCGGCTCGTTCGAGATGCATCAGGCGGGCTTTAAAAAGGACAGTCCTATCAAGCGCATCGTGATGCGCGGCATGCGTGCGCGTGGCGGCTATCACGAGGAGCAGTATTTCGACCAGTCGATCGGCGACATCTTGCGCCACGATGTGTGCAAGATCAACTGCCGCGTGACCTCGCCCGAGCTGGAGCGCGACCTAAAGGCGTATTTGGCCGAGCGCTCGGACCGCGTGGTCAACGCACCGTTCGATCCGGTGATGTTCGAGATCACGGACGTGGCGTGCAACAAGGGCGAGAGCGTGGCCTGGCTGGCGGGCTACTACGGTATTGCCGAGGACGAGGTCGCGGTCTATGGCGATGGCGGCAACGATATCGCCATGCTCAAGCGTTTCCGTCACAGCTACGCGACCAAAAACGCTAGCGATGCAGCTAAAGCCGCCGCGAGCGCAACTATCGGCAGCTGCATGATCCACGCCGTCCCCAAACACATGCTCGCCACCATGCACAAGCAAAACTCCCGCACCATCATCGAATAATGTGACAAAGGGACAGCCCTTTTGTCACAGGGGTCTGTGTGCTTGGAATACGAACATATATTCGTATATATAACTAGGCTCTGGTAGAATCGGTATCGTTGACGGCAGTTCCATGTGCCGGGCAGCGCCCTCCATCTGATGGGAGGTGATGCCCATGACCGATCTGATTGATTTCGTGAGACTTCTGACCGCTTTGGTCTCGTTCTTCACGGCGCTTGTCGGCCTTTCCGAGGCACTCAAGCAGCGTTCGAAGCGCAACAGAAGGGGTCGCCGCCGCTAAGGCGTTGACCCCCTAATGCAAACAACGGCGCTGCCCAGCTAGCTACAACTTGGGCTGCCGTCGACACTATTCTACCCACGAATGACTTTTTGGACAATCGGTACTGCCGCTTCAAAAGCCAGGCACAACTGGCACAACCTAGGCGGTCGCTGAATGTGACATGGGAACTGTCCCTTTGTCACAACCCAAATATTGCCTTTACGTGTTGATGCACACGGTGTGCAATAATACTCGCACTGTGCAATAGCGCACAGGCTGAGTAACAAGGAGGACGCTTGTCCCAGCTCGAGAAATGCGATCGCCGGTCCCTTCGCTCGCAGCGCGCCCTTCGCCAGGCACTTGCCAGCGAGCTTGCCGAAAGCGGCGACCTTTCGCGCATTAACGTCGCGTCGCTCACCGAGCGTGCCGGCCTTACGCGCCGCACGTTCTATTCGCACTACCGCGATATTCCCGACTTTATCAATCAAATCGAGGACGGCTTGCTGGCCGAGATCCGTGAGCGCATTGAGCTCATCACCGCAGCTCAGCTGCCCGATCTCTATCACAACATCGATGAGCTCGAGCCGGCGCCCGGTTCGGTTGAGCTGCTGCGTTATCTTGCGGCCAACCGCGACTTAATCGGTGCGCTGCTGGGTCCGGGCGGCGACCAGGCTTTCATTAAAAGGATTATCGACACCGCGCGTGAGGCTGTGGTGCCGCGTGCGCAGACGGGCATTTTGGGCCTGGCGCTGGGTACGTTTTTTGACTACTACGTCACCTACGTCGTGAGTGCCGAGGTCGGCATGATTCAGCGCTGGTTTGAGCGCGGACTCACCGAATCGCCCGAGGCCATGGCGCGCATTATGACGGTGCTCGCTTTTGTGCGCCCTGGTGACCTGTATGGCCAACCCATCGATATCAACGTGCCAGAATACGGCATGAAGCTATTGAACTTGCAGCTCGAGGACACGGCCGACACCGCCGCAACCGTCGAGTCCAACAACTAAGAGGAGAGACAATGAGCAAACTCGTCGAGGGCATCAAGGACCGCATGGTCGCTGCTGCACGCGAGGCCGCGCCCACCGTGGTGGATGCCGCGCAGAAGGCCGCGACCGCGGCTGCCGAGAAAGTTGCCGAGGCAGTTGCCGATGCCAAGAACGCGGCAAGGGAGGCGCTCGTCGCCAGCGAGCCCGCCGCCGCTGAGCCCGTAGCCGTCACCGCCGCCCACGCCCCCGAAGGCGCGATCTTCAACCCCGAGGCCGCCCGCGGCAACCTGCACCTGGGCATCGACGTGGGCTCCACCACCGTTAAGCTCGCTGTGCTCAACGACGACAACCAGATTGTCTACGCCAAGTACCAGCGTCACCACACCGACGTCCGCGCTTGCGCCCGCGACTTGTTCGAGGGTGCCGCGACCGTGCTGCCGACGGCCCAAATGACCTGCGCCATTACCGGCTCAGGCGGCCTGCTGCTGTCCCAATGGCTCGACCTGGAGTTTGTTCAGGAGGTCATCGCCAGCAAGCGTGCCGTCGAGACCCTCATTCCGGCCACCGATGTTGCCATCGAGCTGGGCGGCGAGGACGCCAAGATCATCTACTTCGACAACGGCATCGAGCAGCGCATGAACGGCACCTGCGCCGGCGGCACGGGCGCGTTCATCGATCAGATGGCAACCCTGCTGCACACCGACGCCAGCGGCCTTAACGAACTCGCGGCCAACGCCACCACCATCTATCCCATCGCCAGCCGCTGCGGCGTTTTTGCCAAGACCGACGTGCAGCCGCTGCTCAACGAAGGCGCCCGTCCCGAGGACGTCGCCGCTTCCATCTTCCAAGCCGTCGTGACCCAGACCATCTCGGGCCTGGCGTGCGGCCGTCCCATCCGCGGCAACGTCGCCTTCCTGGGCGGCCCGCTGCAGTATCTCTCCGAGCTGCGCCACCGCTTCTACCTCACGCTCAACCTGGACGAGGAGCACCGTATCGTGCCCCAAAACGCCCACCTGTTTGTGGCGAGCGGTGCCGCCATGGCGCACGAGTCCAATAAGCTCAGCTCGTTCCCGCAGCTCATCGAGGCCATCGACAGCCTGGGTGACACGCAGGGCGCCGAGGTCGAGCGTCTGGACCCGCTCTTTGCCACTGACGAGGACTTTGCCGAGTTCAAAACCCGCCACGACCAGGAAGTCGTCCCCAAGGGCAAGCTCGACGGCTACACCGGCCGCGTGTTCATCGGCATCGACGCCGGCTCCACCACCATGAAGGCCGCGCTCGTGGGCGAGGACGGTCAGCTGCTGCACACCTGGTACGGCAACAACAACGGCGACATCCTAGGCACGGCCAAGGTCATCATGGCCGATTTCTACAACCACATCCCCGCGGGCTGCACCATCGGCCACGTGACCACCACGGGCTACGGTGAGGCGCTGCTCATCGAGGCCCTCAAGGCCGACTCCGGCGAGATCGAGACCGTCGCGCACCTGCGCGGCGCCAAGGCGTTCCTGCCCGGCGTCGAGTTCATTCTGGACATTGGCGGCCAGGACATGAAGTGCCTGCGCGTGAAGGACGGCGTCATCGAGCACATCATGCTCAACGAGGCCTGCTCGTCGGGTTGCGGTAGCTTTATCGAGAGCTTCGCCGTGTCTATGAACATGGACGTTCGCGCGTTCGCCGACGCCGCTATCCATGCCAAGGCTCCGGTCGATCTGGGAAGTCGCTGCACAGTCTTTATGAACTCGCGCGTCAAGCAGGCGCAAAAAGAAGGCGCCACAGTGGGCGACATCGCGGCCGGCCTGTCCTATTCCGTCATCAAGAATGCCCTGTTCAAGGTTATTAAGCTGCGCGATCCCAAGGAGATCGGCAGCCAGGTGATCGTCCAAGGTGGCACCTTTATGTCCGATGCCACGCTGCGCGCGTTTGAGCAGCTCACCGGCGTTCACGCCGTGCGTCCCGACATCGCCGGCTGCATGGGCGCCTATGGTGCGGCTCTGCTCGCCCGCGATCGTGCCGGCGCCGACGGCACCTCGACCATCCTCTCGGCTGAGGACATCGCGCACCTCACCGTGACGCAAAAGCACGTCCGCTGCGGCCGTTGCTCCAACAACTGCCAGCTCACCGTCAACGACTTTGGCGGCGGCAGGCGCTTCATTACCGGCAACCGCTGCGAGAAGGGCGCCGGCCACAAAAAGCAGAAGACCGAGGCCCCCAACCTCTTCAAAAAGAAAAACGAGCTGCTCTTTAACCGCGAGGCGCTGAGTCCCGACGAGGCCCCGCGCGGCACCGTCGGCATCCCGCGCGCACTCAACATGTACGAGAACTACCCCTTCTGGCACGCGTTCTTTACGCGCCTGGGCTTTAGCGTGCAGCTGTCCGACCAGTCGAGCAAAAAGACCTACCAGGCGGGCATCGAGTCCATGCCGTCCGAGAGCGTGTGCTATCCGGCCAAGATGAGCCACGGCCACGTGATGAACCTCATCGACCGTGACGTCGACTTTATCTGGATGCCGTGCGTGCGCTGGGAGCGCAAGGAGGATCCGACCGCCGGTAACTGCTACAACTGCCCCATCGTCATGAGCTACCCCACGGCGCTGGCGCTCAACATCGACGAGATTCGCGAGCAGAACATCGAGTTCCTGTACCCGTTTGTGCCCTATCACGACAAGACCGAGCTCAAGCGCCGCTTGTATCAGGTGCTCGCCGTCGACCGTGTGGCCGATGCTGAGGCCGGTCGCGGTCGCGTGCGTGGACCCAAGATCACGCGCTCCGAGGTCGATGCCGCCGTCAACGCTGCCTTTGAGGCCGATGCGCGCTTCCACGAGGATATCCAGACCATGGGCGAGGAGGCTCTTAAGTGGGTCGAGGACCACGGCGGCCACGGCATCGTACTCGCCGGCCGCCCTTACCATAACGACCCCGAGATCAACCACGCCCTGCCCGAGCTTATCTCGAGCTTTGGCTTTGCGGTCTTTACCGAGGATTCGCTTGCGCACCTGGTGAAGCCCGAGCGTCCCATCCGCGTCGTCGACCAGTGGATGTACCACAGCCGCCTGTACGCCGTCGCCCGTTTTGTGACGATGCGCAACGACCTGGACCTGATTCAGCTCAACTCCTTCGGCTGCGGCTTGGACGCCCTGACCACCGACCAGGTGCAGGAGATTCTGGAAGCCAGCGGCAAGATCTATACCGTGCTCAAGATCGACGAGGTATCCAACCTGGGCGCCGCGCGCATCCGCATTCGCTCGCTCATGGCCGCGCTCAAGGACCAGGAGGCCGAGCGCCTGGCAGAGGCCATGGCCGCGGGCGAGGCCTACGAGCAGGGCGATGCCGCGCCGGTGGCGCCCTCCACGGACGCTCCCGCGTTCGCGAGCCGCAAGTATACGTTCGAGGCGCAGCGCGAGAGTGCCTCGACCGCATGGCCCAAGGTACCCTTTACCGAGCAGATGCGCGAGGAGGGCTACACCATCCTGTGCCCGCAGATGGCGCCGATCCACTTTGACCTGGTCAAAGAGGTATTCCGCGGTGCTGGCTACAACTTGGAGCTGCTGCCCTCGACTGACCACGATGCCGTCGAGGCCGGCCTGCGCTACGTGAACAACGACATCTGCTATCCGTCGATCCTGGTGACGGGCCAGATCATGGAGGCCATCGAGAGCGGCCGATACGACCTGTCCAAGACGGCTGTGGTCATCAGCCAGACCGGCGGTGGCTGCCGTGCCACCAACTACATTGCGCTCATCCGCAAGGCCCTGCGTGAGAGCGGCCACCCCGAGATTCCGGTGATCTCGCTTTCGGCCGTGGCGCTGGGCGAGGACAACCCCGGCTTTAAGGTTACGCCGGCGCTGCTTAAGCAGGCAGTCTACGCGGTGCTCTTTGGCGACGTGATGATGCAGATGCTCTACCGCTGCCGCCCGTACGAGGCCACGCCCGGTGCGGCCAACGCGCTCTACGAGGAGTACATGGCACGTGCCCGCAAGCTGGCGCCTAAGTTCAACCGCCACAACTACACCAAGCTTGCGCGTGAGGCCATCCGCGCGTTCGACACCATGCCGCTCGTGGGCGAGGGCACCAAGCCGCGCGTGGGCGTGGTCGGTGAGATCTTGGTCAAGTTCCACCCTACGGCCAACAACCACGTGGTCGATGTGATCGAGCGCGAGGGCTGCGAGGCCGTGGTGCCGGGCCTGCTCGACTTCTTCCTGTACTCCATGAGCAACGCCGAGCTGCAGAAGGACGAGCTGGGAAGCTCTGCTACCACGCGCGCTGGTATGCAGGCGCTCATCAAGCTCGTGGACTGGATGCGCACGCCGGTGGAGGAGATGCTCGAAAAGTCCCGCCGCTTTGAGGCGCCCGAGCGCATCGGCACCATGGCCGACAAGGCCCGCACGGTGCTTTCGGTGTGCAACAACATGGGCGAGGGCTGGCTGCTCACGGCCGAGATGCTCGATCTGATCGACCACGGCGCGCCCAACATTATCTGCACGCAGCCCTTCGCGTGCCTGCCCAACCACGTGGTGGGCAAGGCCGTGATCAAGGAGCTGCGCCGCCAGCATCCCGAGAGCAATATCGTCGCGGTGGACTACGACCCCGGCGCGTCCGAGGTCAACCAGCTCAACCGTATTAAGCTCATGATCAGCGTGGCCAAGGAAAACATGCGCGCCGGCAAGGGCTTTAAGCTTGAGAAGGTGGCGCCGCTCGCGATGGATGAGGTTACCGGCCAGATGCGCGCCCACGATGGCTGCGTGAGCTGCGGCTCGGTCGACGAGAGTGCCGTGGCGTCGGTCGCCGAGCGCCTGGGACGCGGCATTAAGAAGTAACTGGCCTGCTTTGGGCTAGATATGAGACAAACGGGTGGTAGCCGTACCGGCTACCGCCCGTTTTTGCTGGACATATGTTGTGCAAATGACCTTGCTACAGCCTTCCGTGGGCTCGCCCGATTTTTGGGCCGGTTCGGGCTTTGAGGACAAGCTGTTGCAAGCCCAGGGTGATTTTTCGCTCAACGCGGGCCAGCACAGCGTGACGTATCTGCCAAACGACGAGACGACCGCTACGGTCTGCCCATCACCACCTACGAGATGGAAGCCGAAAAGCACATCTACCGCGTGTACAAGTACGAGCTGTAGGGCCGCGCTTAGGTTTGACCAATGGAGTATGAAAACACGCCGTTCGCCGATGCCCCCTCCGCGAGTGGCAGCCATATGGTTTGATGTCAGAAACATATAGTTGTCGCCAGCCTGCTGGCGACGTTCCCCCTGATATCGGAGGTTCCAGGTATGTTTCACGCTCCGTTAAACAACTATCGGTTGGGCTAACATGGGTCGCCGTGCTATTTCGATAACCCTTGCAGTGGTCTGCCTGGCTGTGCTCCTGGGCGCTACGGGGCTGCTTGCTATAAGCCGAGAAACGTCCTATATGCAGGAATGCGCTTCCGAAGGGTTTGCCATTGACGGTTACTATCGGGACGACAAGACGAGTCTGGAAACCCTGGCCTTTCTTGAAGAGGATAACCATCGGTGGCAACTGGTCGACAAAGACGGCAGCTGCGTTGACGGGCAGTTTAAGCGTACGGATGACCCCAACATCCTGATATTAAAGAAGGAAAACGGCGAAGAATTCGGCACGGTTCACGTTGCGTATATATCGCGCCGACGCAATCAGGGGCAGATTTACCTAATTAGAAATACTAAGGCGACCCGATTTTATCTTGTGAGCACCGATCCGGCGTTTACGGTGGAGTCTGGCGATGTCGATCTGGACAGTTGATTCACGGCAATAAAACGGCGAGCGGGGCGCGGGTGCGAACTGCGCCCCGCCATTTGCTCGTGTCCGTATCGCGCCTGCGCCTCGTCGTAACTTGCGTCCGTGCGAGCATTCATCCCGCGCTCTGCATCACTTCACATCGAACTCCACGCGATCGAGTTCGGGTACGTTGAGGTCTATGAGCTTGCGGGCGACGTGGCGGTCGTGCGCCCCGAGCGCCTCGCTTGTCGTCACGTGGGCGACAACCTCGCGCTCGACGATGCCCTCTTCCTCGCCCTCGGCAGCTGAGGTCTCGACGGCGACGGTGTAATCCTTAAAGCCCGGCAGCACCGCGGCAAGTTCGCGCGTAGTTTCGGTGACACCGTAGCCGTCCTGCACGCCGGTCTGCGCCGAGCCAATAGACCCCGCCGTCATAACGATGCAGGGGATGGCAAAGACTACCGTACCCACAATGATGCGGCGGCGCACCTTGCGCGATAGCTCGTCGACCTCGGCATCTTCTTCGGCGGTTACAATGCCGTCGCCGTTGAGGTCGCGCTTGAGCGGCACGCGCAAGATAAGTAATACGGCTTCGGCCGCGAGTGCGATAAAGACCACGTTGATGCCAAACTCGTAAAGCGCCGAGAGAAACAGCGACCCGCTTGCGATGGCGATGCCATAGCCCGCCGCGCACAGAGGCGGCATGAGCGCGGTTGCCACGGCCACGCCGGCGATGAGCGTGGCGGGTTCCTGGTCGCGCGAGTTGCCCAGGCCGCCCGCAAAGCCGCCCGCGAGCGCGACGGCAAGGTCCCACACGGTGGCGTCGAGTTGTCGACGATGGCGGCCGTGGCGGTGCCAAGGGGCGAGAGCTTAAAGTACAACGTGGACGTGACCAGGCAAAAGGCCATCTGCAGCGCAAGGCTGGCGATGGCTTCGACGGTAATCTCGCGGTCGAGCGTGGCGATGCCGTATGCCATGGCAAGGACCGATCCCATAAGCGGGCAGATGAGCATGGCGCCCACGATGGCGATGTCCGAATCGATATCGAGGCCGATGCTTGCGATGAGCATGGCGATGATGAGGATACACAGGTGAGAGCCAGTCAGACGCGCGCCGTTTACAAAACGCTTGCGGATCACGTGATAGGGCGCGCGTCCCTCGCGAATGTTGAATGCGCGCTTGAGGAAGCGGGTGATGTTTTCCATGGCTTCGCTATGAGCGGGGCGGATGCCGTGACGCCGATGATGACGCTCGCGCAGTCGCTTGATCTGTTGTTTGTCGAGTTCCATGTCCACCTCGTTCCAGCGCGGTCCGCGCAACGCGCCCGTTGTCCTAACTCTACACCGTGGCGGGCGGGGTGTCTGTTGGATGCGGAATCCGATAGGGCGGATGACGCGGGAGCAAATGCAAATCACAGGCTCAATTCCATCCCGCGAGAATATGATGCACCAGCTCCTTCAAATGTGACGAAACTGTGAAGCACGAGAGCGTGAATTTCAAAAAATCCGCTGGTGACCAATGTTGCGCAACAGAATTCAAAAATCAGCTCCTACATTTTGAGGCGTATGGATACATCCGTGTCAAAGGGAGAAAGCCATGGCAAACTATATCCCACAGCACTTTGAGCCTCGGGCCAAGGCCGTCAACGTCAAGGGCGTTGCCAACCGCGCCGTCGCAACCGTTTTGACGGCGGGCCTCATCGCTCAGCCGCTCATGTCGCCGCTGGCGGCAATCGCCGCACCGACGGCAGATAACGGTGACGCCACGAAGGGCGACAGCGCTATCGAGAACACCGTTGCCACCGGTAACCAGGCGGTCGTAAAGACGGCTGCCCAGTTGGCCGAGGAGTCGGCAAAGCAGCTCAAGGACGCTCAGGCCGCCTACGATGCCGCCCAGAAGAAAGCCGACGCGGCGGGCCAGTCTCAAAAGCAGGCGCAGCAGCAAAAGAATCAGGCCTCGCAGGCCGTGACCGATAACGCCGCCGAGCAGAACGAGGCCGAGGCAGCCGCGCTTCAGGAGAAGATCGACGAGCTTAAGGCGGCTGTTGACAAGGCCGAGCAGCAGCAGAAGAAGCTGGGCGACCTGAACGATCAGCTCGATCAGGCCAACAAGAGTGTCGAGGATAAGACCCAGGCGCTCAAGGACGCCAAGGCAAAGCAGGATGAGGCCAAGAAGGCCCTCGACGATGCGCAGGCCAAGCTCGAGGCCATGGGTATGGACGAGTACGAGGCCGCCAAGAAGGCCGTCGAGGACGCGCAGGCCAAGCTCAATGCGGCGAATGCCGATGTGAAGACGGCCGAGGGTGAGCTCGATGCCGCTAAGACCGCCGCCGACAATGCTGAGCAGGCAAAGAGTGATGCCGAGTCTGCTCTGACGACTGCCCAGGCCAAGAAGCAGGAGACCGCCAATGCCCTTGCCGCTGCGACCACCGCGTGCGGCAACGCCCAGGATAAGCTGAACGACGCCCAGAAAGCGCTCGATGCCGCCATCTCGGGCACGGGCATCGATCTAAAAGCGCTTGAGGCCGCCAAGGAAGCTGCTGCCGGTGAGCTCAAGGACGCGCAGACCGAGCTTGATGCCGCGAAGGCTGCCGACGCCACCGCACAAACGAACCTCCAGGCCGCACAGACTGATGCCAGCGCCGCGCAGGAAAAGGTCAACGCCGCCAACGCTGCCGTTTCGTCAGCGCAGACTGCATACGACGAAGCCAACGGCAAACTCGGTGATTTGACCAGCAAATACAACACCGCCAAGGCTGCTTACGAGCAAGCTCAGCAGACCGAGGCCGACAAGAAGACAGAGTACGACCGTCTAGCAGAGGTCGCAAAGCAGAAGAAAAGCGCTCTTGAGAATGCTACCAGCGACTACAACAAAGCGAATGATGAATACAACACGGCCAGCGCAAACGTCAAAGCTCTTGAGCAGCAGATTTCTGAGCTAAAAGCAAACATGACGGTGGATACGGATGCTGTCAAGGCTGGCCTGCTTGGCTTTATGAATCACATCGCAAGTAGTACGTCGTTTACTGCTGCTCAGCGTGCCAACGCGAGCGATGCGGCGAAGTTACTTGATGGGTCTGCTAGCAAGGCGGCATGGTATGACGACTATGTCAACTTGGATGCATCTGACGCTGACAATGCTTTTTCGCTCGTGAATCTGCAGAATACCTTGACCTACATGAATGCCGTCAATGGAATTCGTCGCGCAAATGGCTTGAGTGACATGAAGGTCAGCATTGTCTCTATGGCGCAGTCGGCGCTCGATGTTTGCTATTCGTCGAATGTTTGGGACCACGCGGGGAACAGCGGCGAGGGCTTTTATATGTCCTATAACGAAAACCTTGCCGGACGTGCTGGCGCCTACAAGGGGTCAGATAATCCTAAAGATTGGGAAATATCCTTCGATAACGGCGACAAGTACGGCGATGATTGGCCGTTTATCGGTTGGTATACTGCGGAAAAGCGTGACTATGACAGGGGTGACTATAGCAACACCGGCCACTATGAGAACTTTATTGATTCAGGTGCTAATTCCTTTGGGTTCGCCGTCGGCTACGGTAAGGATGGCAACCGCTCAACGCCCGAGGATGACGGTGCACCCAGTCCTGTTTCAATTTATCAGGGAAACTGGGCCGAAGGCGATTTTACGGTTGACGAGTTCAAGAACCTGGTAAACACGTACGTAGACTCCGTTTATCATGCCGGTGGTACCGCCGCGCAGAAGGCGCAGCTGGCGCAGCTGCAAGATCAACTTGCGGCAGCACGGAAGGCGCTCGATGTGAAAAACGATGCGCTTGGCTCTGCGGAGTCATCCCTCGATGCTGCCAAGAGTGCCGCGAATGAAGCGAACGGTAACGTTGCTGCTGCCAAGAGCGACTATGAAGCTGCGCAAGAGGCCACCGCTATCGCGAAGGCGGCATATGGCGCTGCCGATGTCAATTTGAAGAATGTTGACATCGAAACTCCTAGGGCAAATCTCAACGCCGCCAAGGACGAGGCGACCGTCGCGCAGGCCGCACTTGACGACGCTAACTCCAAGCTCACCGAATGCCAGACGAACGCCTCCAAGGCTTCCGCCCGCAAGGCGAAGGCACAGGGCGATTACGATACCGCCAAGACAAAGTCCGATAAGGCCAACGAGGCGTATGACAATGCCACGGCTTCGGTCAAGGACCTTACTGCCAAGCGCGATGCCGCTAATGCGAACCTTGCGAGCAAGCAGGGCGCGCTTGACGGGGCCAAGAAGGCCGACGACGCCGCTCAGGCTGGCGTAGATAAGGCTCAAGCCGCAGGCGCACACGCCGCGACCGCTCTTTCGGATGCCAAGCAGGCAGTTGCCGCCAAGACGCAGGCCGTGTCCGACGCACAGGCGAAGGTCAAGGCCGCCGAGGGCGAGCTGGCCCGCGCAAACAAGGCCTTCGAGCGCTTCGCCAGCGCCCAGAAGGCGGTCGACGACGCCACGGCCGCCTATGACGCTGCCGTCGCCGGTGTCGCCGATGCCCAGAAGCAGCTCGAGGCCGCCAACGAAGCCGTCGTCGATGCGAATTTCGAGATCGTCAAGGCCAAGGCCGAGCTTGCCAGCGATGAGGCACTCAAGGCCGATCTTGAGGCTGTCGACCACAAGGCATCCCTTGCCGCGGGCACGACGGGCAACGAGAAGCTGGTCAAGCTGAACGCTGCCTACGCTCGCTATAAGGCTGCCGTCGATGCCGCCGCTGGTCTCAAGGCTGCTCTGAGCGATGCCGATGCCAAGCTGTCCGATGCCAACGACGCCTATGCCGCCGCGCTGGCTGAGCTTGGCGATGCCAAGGATGCCCTGGCTGCCGCGCAGGCCGAGTACGACAAGTATCATCCCAAGGCTGAGCCGCAGGCCAAGCCTCAGGTTGCACAGGCTGCTGCAAAGGCTCCTGTCGCCAAGAAGAAGGCCACGTCGGCCGCGCTCGCCCAGACTGGCGATGACTCCGCTCTTGCGGGCGAGGTGTTCGTCATCGGCGGTATCACCCTCGTGGCCGCTGGTATGACGCTGAGCGATCGTCGTCGCAAGCAGATGTAGTGATTCGGACGTCGGCTCTGCAGCGAATTCCAATTCATAGCGGGACCGTCTCGATAGCCAAACGATAAGGCCGGCGCGCTGTCATATGCAGCACGCCGGCCTTTCTTTGTTTCGATATCAAAAAGCCCGGTCAGCAGCCGTGAAAGCTACCGACCGGGCAAGCCGTAGGCAATATGGTTGCTGTCGAGCAGCTGCTCAGCTTAGCCCAGCAGGCTTAAGCCAACAGAGACAAACGCCAGGATAACGCCGACAATAGACTCGCCACCGAGCAGGCCGCTGGCGACAACCAGGCCCTGCTCCTGGAAGGCGGCGTCCTTGGCGGCCTTTTCCTCGTCCGAAAGACCGGCCTCGGCGTCGCGGTGAGCGGCCCACTTGTCGTAGGCGAGCTTAACGCAGGAGCCCAGGAAAGCCGTGAGCGACATGTAGAACGGCAGGTACACGCCCAGGCCGATCATCATGGCCGGAATGCCGAGCCAGTACATGACGATGCCGGCGATAAAGCCGCCCGCAAACCACGGCACGCTCGGGATGCCCGAGACCATGGTGGCGACGACGCTTGCCTGCGCGGCCACAAAGCTCTTGTCGGGTCCAAAGGCGTCCGGACCATAGGCGGTTACGAGCGCGACCATGACGGCGGCAGCGACCAGGGCGCCCACGATGCCGCCGATGGCCTGGCCGACCCACTGTGCACGCGGGTTGGTGCCCAGCACGGCGCCGGCCTTAAAGTCGTTCATGACGTCGCCCGCAAGGCCGCACGCTACGGCCACGATGCCGGCGACAAAGAACAGTTTAACCTGCGCGAGCTGCGCGAAGGCAGCCACGATGAGCATAACGATGAGGCCAAAGATCTCCATGGGGTCGATGCCCGTCTGGCCGCAGCTCTGTGCGCTCATGATGGTGGTGACAAAGGTGAACAGCGTTACGATGACGGCCGGGACGGGACCAAGGTCGAGCGCGATGGCGACGATCACGGCGATGGCGGCAGCGCCCAGGCCGATGATGCCGGCGTCGAGTTTAAGGGAGCCCGAGATGAGCGACTGCTCGTCGGTGTCGGTGGAGCTGTCGGCGGCAAGACCGCGGACGATACCGGCGACCTGCGGCAGGATGTCCTTGAGGACGACGGCGACGCCAAAGCCCATCATGAGGCCCATGCCCAGGGACTTGACGATGCCTTGCGCAGTCATAACGTCGAACAGACCGGCAGCGGTGCCGCCCACGATGATGCCAAAGTTGCCCAACAGGGCGCCGGCAAACCAGAAAGCGACCGGGGCGAAGCCCACGAGGAAGCCGATGGACAGCAGCATGGGCGAGTTGTAGATGGCAAAGGTCACGCCGGGGATGTTGAGCGTGCACAGCATGCTGGGCACCACGCCCAGGGCGTCGCGCAGCACGCTGTAGATGCCTGCGATGGCCATGGAGCCAAAGAGCTGCTTACCGGTCTTGCCGCCGGCCTCGGTGGCGCGTAGGGTCTGAGCTGCGGCGTTGCCGGTGGGGAACTCCAGCGCGGCGTCCACGATAAAGTGACGGTGGATGAGCGCGGTGGCCAGCAGGCCCAGGATGGTGCCGGCGAGCGCCACGATAAACATGTCGAGCCAGCTGATCTGGTCGGCATAGCCCAGCATCCAGGCGCCCGGGATGGTAAACGCCAGGCCGCCGGCGACCATGGCGCCCGCGGACATGATGGTGTGGGTGACGTTGGCCTCGTTGAGGCTGGCGTTGCCCATGAGCTTCAGGAAGAACAGCGAGATGACGGCAGCGAAAATGATTGGCCAGGGGAGGGCGCCCATCTTGAGGGCCGTGTAGGCCGAGCTTGCCGTGATGATCACGCAGCCAAGGACGCCGATGACGACACCGCGCAGCGTGAGTTGCCCGCGCATCGAGGCGCGGTTCGAGGGATTGCTCATATTGAACTCCTTTGCGTATATCCGCTTCCCCCGGGAGCGCCGCTACGGATGCGGCGCGGGAAGTCGGGTTACCAAAGGCCGTCGCGTGAGCTCGCAAACGACCGCGCACCAGTATAGCCGCAAGCTAGTCATTTTGGGATGACTGGTTTAGGTAGGCGATATACTGCTGGGCAGACGAAAGGAGCGCCGACGATGCTTAATGGGTGCGCATATATATTGACGGTCGACGTGGGCAACACGTTCATTCGCTTTGGCCTGTTTGCCGAGGATTCGGCTGCGGCACAGGAATGCTCGCTTGCGACGTGCGAGATCACGACGCCGTCGAGCATCACAGCCGACGAGGCGCGCATGAGGCTCGCGCAGGTCATGGGCGCACTGGCAGCCGATGCGGGCATGCCGGGCGCACTCGTTCCCGCGGCCGCAGTGCTGAGCTGCGTGGTGCCGGCGCTCGAACGCCCATGGAAGGCGGCGCTTTCCCGTACCTGCACGGGACGCGTGCTCACCGTGGGGCCGGGCCTCAAGACCGGCATGCCCGTGCACTACGACGACCCGGCCGAGATCGGCCCCGACCGCATCGCCGATGCCGTGGCGGCACGCACCGTCTACGGCTCTCCCTGTATCGTGATCGACCTGGGTACGACGACCAATATCGAGGTCATCGACGCGCACGGTACCTTTGTGGGCGGCGTCATCGCGCCGGGTCTGGCGCTCGGCGCCCGCTCGCTTTCGGCGGCTGCGGCGCGCCTACCCCAGGTTGAGCCCTCGGCGCCGACACACGTCATCGGCCGCAACACGCGTGAGGCCATGCGCTCGGGCGTGGTTTTGGGCGAGGTGGCCCGCATCGACGGCATGCTCGACATGGTGCTCGCCGAGATGCGCGCGACCAAGGCCGCGGGGGAGGGCGACGTGCCCATCGTCATTACCGGCGACGATGCCGAGGCACTTGCGGCCCTGGTCGGCCATAGCCTGACGGTAGACGACGCGCTGACGCTGCGGGGTCTCGCCGAGCTCTACCACATCAACCAAAAGCCCCGCCGCGTGTAAAAGTGAGGGGTTGATTTCCGATCTCAGCCGAACACATTAGGCGGACAGGCCGTTCCCGCAGCTAGCCGAACGCCCCCGAGGCCTCGTCCGGGCCCCGGGGGCGCCGTTTTCCCAGTTGAAGGAACGGTGGAGATGTGTTTCGATGGGTCCGGTGGCCATGCTCCGCCCTCCGCCCGGCACCTCTTCCCAGACTCAGCCGGACGGTCGGTCAGTCTATTCCGTTTTGCCTTCAGGCTAGGCCAGCGGGGCATCGCCCCTCTCTGCGCGCGCCCTCTCGATGAGTCCCGGCGTCAGGTCGAGCTCGGCCAGAGGCACATCCTCCACGCCGTAGGCGTCAAGCAGCGCCGCCGCATCGTCCCCGAGCATCGCCCTGAAGGCGCGCGCGGGCGTCGAGAAGCCGAGCGCGCCGCGGGGCTCGGAGTTCACGTGCGACATGGCGAGCGCCATGTCGGCCGGGGATAGCCGGTCGAACCTGAGCCCGGCGCCCTTGGGCAGCAGCTTCCTGATCTCGACGTGGTTGCGCTCGCAGGCGCCCTTCTGGTCGCTGCGGCGCGGGTCGCAGTAGAACAGCCTCGTCTCGCCGGGCCCCTCGCCGA
>JAXJMO010000049.1:0-16952 GCA_036313175.1 Collinsella sp.
GGCCGAAGAGGCGTCAGCAGGTCAGTGGGTCATCGTCCCGGCATTCAGCATCAGGGTAGCGCTGCGACGCGGAAATCGCGCGCCGTTGCCGCGCCCCGCAGTGCCCGCTTCCCCCGAGAACAATTATCAGTGCAGGTAGAAAGCTTGCCGATTTTCGAAAAAGCCGACTATGGTTGACCCCTGCGGCTTAAACGTAGTAGATAGGCCCTTTTCGTGGCGCAGCACTACTGCACCCCAAATTGGTACCTCGAGCCTGTTGTAAGTTGCTGTGAAATACGGACGGTTGATAATCAAGGCGCGCTATACGGCTTGCTATATCTCACTATACTTTGCTGTACGTCGCTATACTTTGCTATAACTTGACAATAATCGGCCCGTTACCATCCGGGATATAACGGACCCCAAGCCAACGCTGGCTTGGAGTCCGTCTTGTACCATGGCTCTTTTTGACTATGAGCGCTCGTATTTCGTGGCCCGCCCGGTTCCCTGCCTTACGATTGCATTCCGTTCAAGCAGAGATTCGAGTGCCGCCAACGTCCGCATGCGGCTCAGCCCCGTCTGTTTTTCAATCTCGCTTCGCGACATAATTCGACCGCCCGACAAGGCTTTGAGAACCTGGACCTCTTCCTCGGACCCTTCAAGGGCATCGGTAACGGGCAATGTGACGGCCACCATGCCGCCGCGAACATCAAAAATTGGTTGATTGATCGAATCGCGATAGGCACGTCTAATGCGCGCGATTCCCGTACCAAATTTCTCGATGTAATCCAGCTTTAAGAAGGCCTCTGCAACGATGGGGTTTCTGAGCACGGATATCTGCCCATACAGGTATTGTTCCGTCGTCAAACCGGCGGGCAGCGATCCAGGAGAGGTCACAACGACGCGATCATCGTACAGGGCAATTTGAACGTTCGCTCGAACGTCCCACGTCCGATGCACCAAAGCATTTGCGACAGCTTCGCGAAACGCCTCGAGAGGAATTCGATCGGTTTGGACGCGCTCCATCCCTTCGATACGCTCATAACGGTAGTAGCGTGCAAACATAGCTACCGCCCTGTCCACCTGCTCAATTGCGGATACATTTGTCGCCGCTTCGCGATCCAAGATCACATCCTCGGTATCACCAAAACGGACGCAATCGATGCCCGGAAAATCATTCTTATCCGCCAAAATCGCCGCAGCGTTGGTATAGCCGTCCTTGCCGAGCAAGCGAAGCGTGCGCATAATATCCGACGTTAGTTCAGAAATGCCGAGATGTTCAACACACTTATGCTCGAGCGTATGAAAACTCAAGTCCTGGCGAGCCGACGTGAGCGCGTCGAACGTTACGTTGCTGCCTTCGAGCGTCAGCCTGCCATACTCAAACCGGTCGACCTCCACTGTTGCCGAATCGTTTCGCCTGTAGGCCTTTCCCTTGCTTCGATAGGGTTTGTCCTGGCCCTCATAAACCGTAAGGATTACGGTCCCGTGTTTCTCATCGGGCTCGAGCGTGTAACGGGGAGCGGGGTCCAAGCTGTCATTAATCATGTTCTCGATGCGGAGACACTCTGCGACCGGATCCGCAAGGCCGACAGCCACGCCCTCGTCATCAACGCCAAACTCAATCTTGCCCGTCCCGTAGTTTGCATAGGCACTCACCGTTTTAAGAAACGTCGGCGTAACGCTATCCTTATATTCGACTGTAGGGCTCTCTCTAACAACCATATGCACAACCTCTTCGTTTCGTACTATTCATGACCGTATTATAAGACGAAAACCGTTTGCGTACTGATTTATCCAAGACGTAAACGGTTTTCGTCTTGATTTGCGTACGGAATTAAGACGCATAATTTCGCTTTCGTATGGCTCAATATCGGACGCAGACTGTTTTCGCCTGTCAATACATCTGCAATCCAAACGAAACGAGCCCCGAGCTCGCATGAACTCGGGGCTCTTTGTGCCGCACATCTATGAGAGGAGCAATTCGATGCGTACGGGCGCTACTCCATGAAGCCGCCCTGGGATGGCGGCAACCTCGTCGAGGAGACCATCCGCACTCACCGTGGCGTGGCCGACGCCATCGCCACGCGCAACCCCACCGTAGCGCACGACGCGATGTATTTGCATCTGGTGTACAACAGCAACATGATTGCGGAAGTCGCACAGACAAAAGGCATTTAAGGCTCGACAATGATCTTTCTTTGATAAAACGCAAGCGGCGGCCGTCCCAAAACGGGGCGGCCGCCGTGTTTTGCTATCGACTGGCGCAATGGAATCAGGTTTACATGCATCAACTTGGTGCAAACTAACCTGACTCCCATGCACCAAGGGGTTGACTAGAGCTCGCAGGCAACCTTGTAGCCATCGCCAATGGCGTCGCGGATATTGCCGCACTTGTTGGCGTCGCCCAGCACGTGGACAGCAACGCCAGCGGCGGCAAGGTCGTCGGCCAACTTGGTGTTGGGACGATAGCCCATGGCAAGCACCAGCGTATCGGCATCGGCGATGGTGTGGACCTCGCCATCCTTCTCGTAGCTGATGGCATCCTCGGTAATCTCGGTCACCTTGGCCTCGGTCAGCACGTGGACGCCCTTGGAGAGCATGCGCGTGATGAGCACCGCGCGACCGGCGCCGCCCTCGTTGGCGGCGAGCGTCTTGGTCATCTCGATAACAGTGACATCGCGATTGGCCGGCGACAGGTCGTTGACCAACGGGGCCAGGTAATCGGCCGTCTCGCAACCGACGGTGCCGCCGCCCACGATGACGATCTTCTTGCCCGGGAAAGCCTTGCCACCCAGCAGATCGTCAGCCGTCATAACCTGCTTAAAGCCCTGCATGAAGGCCGGAGCGATGGGCTCGGCGCCATAAGCCAGGACGACCTCGTAGCCCGCGTAGTCACGCTGAATGTCCTCGGCCGAAAGCTCGGTACCAAAGATGCACTTCACGCCCGCCTCAGCAAGACGGCGATACTGGTACTTGATCACGCGGGTGAGTTCCTGCTTTGCCGGCGGAACAGCCGCGATGCGCATCTCGCCGCCCGGCTCGTCCTGCTTATCCACGAGCACCACGTTGTGGCCGCGCTTGGCGGCAATGTAGGCTGCCTCCATGCCCGCAGGACCGGCACCCACAACCAGCACGTTCTTAGCCTCGGCGGCAGGCTCGTAGCCAGCCTCGTCGCGCTCCACGTCCGGGTTGACAGTGCAGGAGATGCGCTTGCCAAACATAATGCCGTTCAGGCAGCGCAGGCAGCCAATGCAGGGGCGGATGTCGTCGGCGTTGCCGGCAGCGGCCTTGTTGCAGAACTCGGCATCGCACAGATTGGCGCGGCCCATCATGCAGATGTCGGCAGCGCCGTCCTCGATCAGCTCCTCGGCGATCCAGGGCTCGTTGATGCGGCCGACCGTGGCGACGGGAATGTTGACGTGTTTTTTAATCTCACGCGAGCAGGCGGCGTGCGACGCCTGCTGGGTACCGGCGGCGGGAATCGCGGAGCCGCGCTTGATGGTGGTGCCGCCCGACACATGAATCATGTCGACGCCGGCCTTCTCCAGGCGACGTGAGACGTAGATCATGTCGTTGAGGGTCAGGCCGCCATCGGTGTACTCATCGCCCGAAATACGGACGTCGATGATAAAGTCCTTGCCGCAGCGCTCGCGAATCTCGGCGATGACCTCGAGCAAAAAGCGCATGCGGGCGTCGAGCGAGCCACCGTACTCATCGGTACGCTTGTTGTAGAGCGGGGTCAAAAAACCACCGAGCATGCCGTGGGCGTGCGCTGCGTGGACCTCGACGCCATCGACACCGGCCTTCTGCATACGCACGGCAGCGTCGCCAAACTGATGCGTGAGCTCGTGAATCTCGTCGACCGTGATGGGGCGCGGCGCCTCGCGGGCATAGGACGGGCCCACAAAGGACGGAGCGATCAAGCGCGGCGTGCCCGGAATGTTGAAGGCCATGTAGGCGGGGTGGAAGAGCTGCGGCATAATCTTGCAGCCGTACTCATGCACGGCGGCGGCGAGCTTTTCCCAGCCGGGGATGAACGTGTCGTCGTAGCAGCACATGTCGCCCGGCAGATAGGTATAGGTAGGCTCGACCGTCACGACCTCGGTGATGATGAGGCCCACGCCGCCCTTGGCGCGGGCACGGTAATGATCGACCAAGTCATCGGTCACATAGCCGTGATCGGCCAGGTTGGTGGACACCGGCGGCATAAAGACGCGGTTCTTGACCTCGGTTGTACCGACCTTGATCGGGCTAAAGAGCATCGGATAGGCAGAGGACTCCATACAAGGTTCCTTTCGTTTGAGCCGCTCGGCGACAGTTGCTAACGTACTTATCGTATCAGCAACCGCGCAGCACCCGACCGCACGCGCTTCCCCAACTTCTGCTCGACCCATAAAAAGTTGCGGTGGAATACGGAGTAGATGAGGCCTTTGACAGCCAAAACAGTCTGTATTTCACCGCAACTGATGGGCGGGGTGAAATTGAGGGCTCAGATAGTCAGTCATGCCCCCATCCGCCACTCCCTCACCTACAGCGCGCCGTCCAGCATAAGGTTCACCTTGAGCACGTTGACCGTGGGCTCGCCGAAGACGCCCAGGAATCGGCCCTTGGTGCACTGGGCGATGATCTCGCGTACCTCGCCTTCGCTCTTGCCCGTGGCCTTCGCCAGGCGCGGGACCTGGTACTCGGCGGCATCGGGAGAGATCTCGGGGTCGAGGCCTGAGCCGGAACACGTCACCAGGTCGACGGGCACGGCATCCATGCCGGCGTCGGGGTTGGAGGCGCGAATCTTCTCGACGCGCGCGTCCACAAGCTGCCGGTACTCCTCACTCGCCGGGGACAGGTTGGACGGGGCACCATACGCCATGAGCTCGCCGTCTTCGCCTTCGACAATTGACACGTTCTGGATGCGGCCCCACATGTGGTCCTCATCCTCGAAGTTCTGGCCGATCAGCTCGGAGCCCACGATCTTGTCGTCGACCGTAATTAGTGAACCGTTCGCCTGATACGGGAACGCAACCTGGGCGATGCCGGTCACGACGAGCGTATAGCCCAGGCCGCAGACAACGGTAAACAGCGCGAACACGCCCAGTGCGCGCGATGCAACACCTTTGAACATACAAACCTCCACTTACATAATGCCGCAGAACGCGAGCAGCATGTCGATGAGCTTGATGAATACGAACGGGGCAACGATGCCGCCCAGACCCCACACGAGCAGGTTGTGGATCAGCAGCTGTCCGGACGGTACCTCGCGGTACTTAACGCCCTTCAGCGCGGCCGGGATCAGCGCGACGATAACGAGCGCGTTATAGATGATGGCCGAAAGAACCGCGGACAGCGGGCTTGCCAGACCGAGGATGTTGAGCGCGCCAAGGCCCGGGTAGATCGGTGAGAACAGGGCCGGGATGATAGCGAAGTACTTCGCCATGTCGTTGGCCACCGAAAAGGTCGTGAGCGAACCGCGGGTCATGAGCAGCTGCTTGCCGATACGCACGACCTCGATGAGCTTGGTGGGGCTGGAGTCGAGGTCGACCATGTTGCCGGCCTCCTTGGCAGCCTGGGTGCCCGTGTTCATGGCCACGGCGACGTCGGCCTGGGCCAGAGCGGGCGCGTCGTTGGTGCCGTCGCCGGTCATGGCGACCAGGTGACCCTCACGCTGGAACTCGCGGATCTTCTCAAGCTTGCCTTCAGGGGTGGCCTCGGCCAGGAAGTCGTCAACGCCGGCCTCGGCGGCGATTGCCGCGGCGGTGAGTGGGTTGTCGCCCGTCACCATGATGGTCTTGATGCCCATCTTGCGCAGGTCGGCGAACTTCTCCTTAACGCCGGACTTGATGATGTCCTTGAGGTACACAACGCCCAGCACGCGGCAGTTCTTGGTCACGACCAGCGGGGTGCCGCCGGCCTTGGCGATGCGCTCGACGGCCTCGTCGCACTCCTGGGAGAACACGCCGCCGGCTGCCTCCACATAGGTGCGCACGGAATCGGCAGCGCCCTTGCGGATCTCATTGCCCTCGTAGTTCACACCGGACATGCGGGTCGCCGCGGTGAAGGGGATGAACTCCATACCCTTATCCTCGAGTGTGCGGCCGCGCAGACCGAACTGCTCCTTGGCGAGCACGACGATGGAACGGCCTTCGGGGGTCTCGTCGGCCAGCGAGGAAAGCTGGGCGGCATCGGCCAGTTCCGCGGGATCGATGCCGTCGACCGGGATGAACTCGGCGGCTTGGCGGTTACCCAGGGTGATGGTGCCGGTCTTGTCGAGCATGAGGATGTCGACGTCGCCGGCGGCCTCGATGGCGCGGCCGGACATGGCCAGCACGTTGGCCTCGTTCAGACGGCTCATGCCGGCGATGCCGATGGCGGAAAGAAGGGCGCCGATGGTAGTAGGAGCTAGGCACACGAGCAGCGCCACGAGCGTGGTCACGGCCGTGGGGTTGTCCATGTCGTTAAGACCGACCGAGAAGCAGGAGTAACAATACAGGGCCAGCGTGACCAGGATAAAGACGATGGAGAGGGCCACCAGGAAGATCTCCAGAGCGATCTCGTTAGGGGTCTTCTTGCGCGCGGCACCCTCGACCATCGCGATCATCTTGTCCAGGAAGCTCTGGCCGGGCTCACTGGAGATCTTGACGATGATCCAGTCGGACAGCACCGTGGTACCGCCGGTAACGGCAGAGCGGTCGCCGCCGGCCTCGCGGACCACGGGGGCGGACTCGCCGGTGATGGCGGACTCGTCAACGGAAGCAGCGCCCTCGATGACGTCGCCGTCGCCGGGAATCTGCTCGCCGGCGCGTACGATCACCAGGTCGCCGCGCGTGAGCTCGGTGCCGGGAACGACGGTGAAGTGCTCCTTGTCCTCAACGGACTCGATGCGATGGGCCTCGACATCCTTCTTGGCCGCACGCAGGGAATCGGCCTGGGCTTTACCGCGGCCCTCGGCAAGCGCCTCGGCGAAGTTCGAGAACAGGTCGGTAAGCCACAGGATGACCGCGATGGCGACCACATAGTAGGTGGGCACACCCGCGTCCTGCACACCGAAAATGGAAGCGACGGCCAGGACGGAGGTCATGACGGCGGAAAGCCACACCAGGAACATGACCGGGTTTTGAATCTGGACGCGAGGATCCAGCTTGGCAAACGAGTCGCGGACCGCGCGGCCCATCATGTCTTTTTGCATAGTCATAAATCTGCGCCCTCCTTTACGCAATCATCTGGAAGAACTCGGCAACGGGGCCAAGCGCCAGGGCCGGGAAGAAGCTCAGGGCACCGATCAGCAGAACGATGAACACGAGCAGGAATACGAACATGCCGTTAGTGGTAGACAGGGTACCGGCGCTCTCGGCGACCTTGCCCTTCTTGGCCAGCGAGCCGGCGATAGCCAGCGTACCGATGATAGGCATGAAGCGGGCGAACAGCATCTCGAGGCCGAGCATGACGTTGATCCAGGGAATGTTGCAGTTCATGCCTGCAAACGCCGAGCCGTTGTTGCCGCCGCATGAGGTGAAGGCATACAGCGCCTCGGAGAAGCCGTGCGCGCCACCATTGTTGAGCTGGTCGGCAAGACCGGGCACCATGCAGGCGATGGCCGAGCACACCAGAATGGCAAACGGAGTTGCCAAGCACAGGACAACTGCCCAGCGCATCTCGCCCGGCTCGATCTTCTTGCCCAGGAACTCAGGCGTGCGTCCGACCATGAGGCCGGCGATGAACACTGTGAGGATGGCGAAGCCGATCATGCCGTACAGGCCGCAGCCCACGCCGCCGAAGACGACCTCGCCCAGAGCAATCTGGAGCATCTGGACAAAACCGCCCAGCGGGGTGTAGGAGTCGTGCATGGAGTTAACCGAGCCGTTGGAAGCAGCCGTCGTGAAAGCGGACCAGGTAGAAGAGGAGGCGATACCGAAACGGCTCTCCTTGCCCTCCATGTTGCCGCCGGCCTGGCCGTCGGTCATCTCGATATTGACCGCTCCGCCATCGGCCAGCTGCGGGGTGCCCGCATGCTCGTTGACGGCGATGATGCCGGTGAAGATCACCAGTAGGATGAACATGGCGGCAAAGATGGCCTTGCCCTGCTTGGTGTTCTTGACGCCGATACCGAAGGCGAAGCAACAGGCGGCCGGGATCAGCAGCAGGCTGGTCATCTCGATGATGTTGGTGAAGGCACTGGGGTTCTCATACGGATGGGCGGAGTTCACGCCGAAGAAGCCGCCGCCGTTGGTGCCGGACTGCTTGATGGCGACCTGAGGAGCCGCGGGACCCTGGGGCAGGAACTGCTCGGTGACCACGCGCGCGCCCTCGACAACCTTGCCGTCGACCTTGACCGTGTCGCCCTCGATCTGGGCGCCGTCGATAACGCTCCAGCCGCCGTCTGCATTAGGCTGGACAGCGACGGGCTCTACGAGCTCAGCCTTCTGAGCCGGCTGGAAGTTGGAGATGACGCCACCGGCAGCCAGGCAGATGCCGAACACGAGGTTCAGCGGGATGAGCACGTACAGGACGGTGCGGGTGAGGTCGACCCAGAAGGAACCCAGACCCTGCTCCTTGACCTGACGGAAGCCGCGGATCAGCGCGAACATGACCGCGATACCGGTGCCAGCGGAAACGAAGTTCTGCACAGTGAGACCCATGAACTGCACAAGGTAGGACAGGGTGGTCTCACCGGAGTAGGACTGCCAGTTGGTGTTGGTTATGAAGGAAGCAGCCGTATTGAACGACAGGTCCCATGACACACCCGGCAGGTGCTGGGGATTGCCTGGCAAGAAGGACTGAAGCGCCTGGAGTGCCACAAGAGTCACGAGGCCGATCCCCGAAAAGACCAGCACGCTCGCCAGATAGCGCCTACACCCCATCTGTTCTGCCGCGTCGATGCGAAGCAGACGATAGACGCCACGCTCCACAGGAGCAATCACAGGCGACAGGAACGTATGCTCACCATCCATGATATGGGCCATGAACCGACCGAGCGGAACGGCCAGGACGACGAGTACGGCAAAGTACAAGATGTACTGAATCGCAGCGTCCATAGTTTACGAATCACTCCTCATCAGAATGTAGATGTAATAGATAAGAAGTCCAATGCAGACGACTCCGATGATGGGAATGAGGATGTCCATTTACCGCCCCTTTCACACGCGGTCCGATGTCTCGGACGCCTGCCCTCGCAAGCGTCTGGGGACAGTAAACGCTTCTAGGGATTAAAGAGGCGTGAGGGCCGGGGCTCACGTCCTTAAGATGCCGTAAAGATGCAGGTAGAAAGCACTATTGCAGCTGCAGTGCGCCTATACTCGACCTCGCGAGCATACAGTGGTGTCTTCACCGCGTATGCACGCATGGACAACGCTTCAGAAAGGCTACGCTATGCAGCGCGACGCATCGGACACTCGCGTCAATCCAGACCTCATCCTCAAGGCAATTGAGAAAGACGGGGTCGCCGATGACACTCGAACCAGCCGGGGACACCTCAAAATTTTCTTTGGCTACGCTGCTGGCACAGGCAAAACCTATGCGATGCTTCAAGCCGCCCACGCCGCCAAGCGGCGAGGTGTCGACGTCGTCGCGGGATACATCGAGCCGCACGAACGTCCGGCAACTGCCCATCTTGCACAAGGGCTTGAGAACGTGCCCTGTAAACTCATCGAGCACAACGGCATTGCGCTCAGCGAGTTCGATCTAGATGCGGCTATCGAACGCGCCCCTCAGCTCATCCTTGTCGACGAGCTCGCCCATACGAATGCGCCGGGGTCTCGCCACGACAAACGCTATCAAGACGTCGAGGAACTTCTACATGCGGGCATCGACGTCTATACGACCGTGAACGTTCAGCATATCGAGAGCCTAAACGACATGGTTGCATCCATCACCGGCGTTGTCGTGAGCGAACGAATCCCCGACCGTATCTTCGATGATGCCGACCAGGTCGAGCTCGTCGACATAGAGCCCGAAGACCTACTTGAGCGCCTTCGCGCCGGCCTCGTCTACCGTCCCGCACAAGCCGACCGAGCGCAACAGCATTTTTTTACCGTCGAGAACCTCACCGCACTCCGAGAAATCGCGCTGCGCCGCTGCGCCGATCGCACCGGTCACCTCACAGACGCCGCACGCGTGCTGGGAAACCGTGACTACTACACCAGGGAGCGTATCTTAGTCTGTGTCTCCCCGGCGCCGACCAATCCCCGCATCGTCCGTGCCGCCGCACGCATGGCGAAAGCGTTTCGCAGCGAGCTCGTCGCCCTGTTCGTAGAGAGCCCGCGCACGCAAGCCATGAGCGATGATGAGCGCGCCAAGCTTGCAGCCAATATCGCCCTAGCCGAGCAGCTCGGAGCACATATGGAAACCGTCTATGGCGACGACATCGCGTTTCAGATCTCCGAGTTCGCGCGCCTGTCGGGTATTTCGAAGATCGTCATGGGGCGCACGGGCGAGCGCAGCAGCGTCCGTCAGGCCCTCTTCGGCCGCAAATCTCTCGTAGAACAGCTCATAACATTCGCTCCGAACCTCGACATTTACATCATTCCAGAACAGTCGACTCCGCCCTCCCGACCCAAAAGACGCCGCCATGCGCTCGCCCTGCAGCCGCCCAGCAGCCGAAACGTGCTTCGCACGCTGGCTCTCTCTCTTGCCGCCACGGCGATCGGCACGGCTTTCCGCCATCTGGGATTTGCCGATTCCAGCATCATATCCCTCTATATCTTCACGGCCCTGCTGACCGCCGTCACCACGACGGGGCGTATCTGCACGATCGTATCGAGCGTGCTCTCTGTAGTGCTTTACAACTTCTGCTTCGTCACGCCTCTGTTTTCGCTCGCCAGCTACGACCGAAGCTATCTGGTCACGTTCGGCATCATGTTCGCCACCGCTATGGTCGCCGGCGAGTTAACTGCGCGCATCGCCGACAACGCCCGTACATCCGCCGAGAACGCATTCAAAACGCGCGTACTCCTCGAAACGAACCAGCTCTTGCAGCAAGCCCATAGCGCGGAGGAGTGCGCCCGCGTCGCCATGAACCAACTCGTCAAACTGCTAAAACTCGACGTGGTCTTCTACCCCGCCGAACACGGCACGCTCGGCAAGGCGCTCTATGAGTCCGCTGGCACCGAAAACCGATCCGCGTCGCTGCTCACCGACTACGAGCGCGCCGTTGCAACCTGGACCTACACCAACAACAAGCGCGCGGGCGCAAGCACGCGGACCCTGCCTGAGGCGCGCTGTCTCTACCTCGCGGTTCGCACCGGCGACAAGGTATTCGGTGTCATCGGCATCGCCCTGGAGGGGCGCGAGATCGAAGCCTTCGAGCATTCGATCGTCCTATCTATCGTAGGTGAATGCGCCTTGGCGCTCGAAAGCGACCGGGCGGCGCAAGAGCGCGAAGAGGCTGCGGTCTTGGCGAAAAACGAGCAGCTGCGCGCCAACCTTTTGCGCTCCATCGGCCACGATTTGAGGACACCCCTCACGGCTATATCCGGATCTGCGGCAATCCTTCGGAAGAGCGACGAGAAGCTCAGCCTCGAACAACGCTGCGATCTTGCCGATGCCATCTACGACGACTCCCTCTGGCTTATCGATACCGTGGAAAACCTCCTCGCCATCACACGCGTCGAGGACGGCACCATTCGCCTCAACTTAACATCCGAGCTCATCGACGAGGTCATCGAGGCCGCCCTCAGCCATGTCGCCCAAGCATCGCATGGACGTGCCGTCACCATCGAGCACACTGACGACATCCTGCTGGTACGCATCGACGTCCATCTCATCATGCAGGTGCTTACGAATCTCATCATGAACGCCTTCAAATACACGCCCGAGGACTCGACTGTCACCATCAGCGCACGTCGCGAGGGTGCGTTCGTCGTGGTGGACGTCGCAGACGATGGGCCGGGTGTGGCAGACTGCGACAAACCTCATATCTTTGAGCGCTTCTTCACCTCAAGCAATACGCGGCCCGTGGATTCGCGTCGAAGCATCGGCCTTGGGCTGTCGCTCTGCCGCTCCATCGTGGAGGCGCATGGCGGCGTCATCGAAGTTCGCGACAACCACCCCCATGGGGCCGTCTTCCGTTTTACCCTGCCCGCCGAGGAGATCGAGATTCATGAATAATGCCGCTAAGCCACGCATCCTCCTGGTAGAAGATGACCTGACCGTTCAAAACCTCGTTTCGACCGCGCTTGACCTCCACGGCTATGTCGTGAGCAAGGTTTGCAACGGCCAGGCCGCCATCATGGATGCGGTGTCGCACGGCCCCAGCCTCATCATGCTCGACCTCGGCCTTCCCGACATTGACGGTATCGAGGTCATCACGAAGATCCGAAGCTGGTCGGCAGTCCCCATTATCGTCATTTCGGCGCGCACCGAAGATTCCGACAAGATTGCAGCACTTGACGCAGGGGCAGACGACTACCTCACCAAGCCCTTTTCTGTGGATGAGTTGCTCGCGCGCGTCCGTGCGAATTTGAGGCGCTCCTCGATGGCGTCGAGCGAGTCGACAGAAGCAAGCACGTTTGACAACGGTCCGCTGCATATCGACTACGCCGCGGGATACGCGACAAAAGACGGACGCGAGCTCTCGCTCACCCCAACTGAGTACAAATTGCTCGTCCTTCTGGCGAAAAACGTCGACAAGGTGCTCACCCACACTTTCATCACCCACGAGATATGGGGCACGAGCTGGGACAGCGATCTGGCGAGCCTGCGCGTGTTCATGCGCACCCTGCGCAAGAAGATCGAGGCAGACCCCTCTCACCCCAAGATGATTCAGACACACATGGGTGTCGGGTACCGCATGCAGCGTCTCTAGCCCACCCCACAAAAGTGAAAAACGCCCCGCGAACGGATGCTCGCGAGGCGCTTAGATGTCTGGGCCTTACTTGATTCCGCGGCCCAAGTCTTCGGCGATTTTGTCCACGCCCTTAAGTGCGGCGCACGTCTTTTTGTTGGAGCAATGCCCCGTGCAAACGCCACCCTGAGCGCAGTCGGCGCAGGTGCCTTTGCGGTAGATGCGCACGCATACCGCGACAAACGCAATACCGATAACAGCCAGTACAACAATATCGATAGGTGCCATAGCAAGCCTCCTCTAGTTAACCACCACTTACTTTACCCCATTCTCAACCTACCAAAAAGGGACAGGTTAATTTTGGTCGGTTTTATCTGCGGAAACGCCACATCTCCCCCACCAAAAAGCCCGAGTGTCGCTGGGACACCCGGGCTCGTGAAAAGGGGCTAATCCTTATTCGGACTTAAGCGGAAACTGCGGCGGAAGCAGTGTTGGTCTCGTCCTCATCGGTCCAAGCATGCTTGGGCATGGGGCGGAAGATCTGGAAGAGCATCGCAACCAGCAGCACGATGGCGACAACCGTCCAGATGCCAAACTGACCCAGAACAAGCAGGTTGTAGAACTGGTTGATGAACAGGCCGATGACCCAGGCAAAGGCGCACTCGTAACCGATGGCGATCGCGGTCCACTTACCGGAATCCATCTGGTTGCGGATGGTGCCAATGGCGGCAAAGCACGGAGCGCACAGCAGGTTGAAGGCGCCGAAGGCAACGCAAGCGCCCATGGTGGGGAACATGCCGGCAAACGCGGTCCACAGGCTCGGGTCGGTCTCGCCCGCGTCGGCGACGGACAGCAGCGAGCCGGCGGTGGCGACGACGTTCTCCTTGGCGACGAGGCCAGAGACAGTCAGCGCGGTGGCCTGCCAGGTGCTAAAGCCAAGCGGGGCGAAGATCCAAGCGACCAGGTTGCCCAGCATGGCGAGCACAGAGTAGTCCATGAACTCCTCGGGGATGCCCTCCATTGCAGGCAGGAAGCCAAAGGAGCCGTTATAGCTACCAAAGTTGGAGAGGAACCAAACCACGACGGTGGACGCGAAGATGACCGTGCCGGCCTTCTTGATAAAGGCCCAGCAGCGCTCCCACACGTGCAGCGCCCAAGAGCGGATCGCCGGGAAGTGGTAGGCAGGAAGCTCCATAACGAACGGCGTCGGGCGACCGGCAAAGAGCTTGGTCTTCTTGAGCATGAGGCCCGAGGCGATGACGGCAAAGACGCCCAGGAAGTAGAAAAGCGGGCTGATCCATGCGGCCGTGGTGGAAGAATCGCCAATGATGGAGCCCATGAGCAGGGCGATGATCGGCAGCTTGGCGCCGCAGGGGATGAACGTGGTGGTCATGACCGTCATGCGGCGGTCCTTCTCGTTCTCGATGGTCTTGGTGGCCATGACGCCGGGGACGCCGCAGCCCGAGGACACGAGCATGGGGATAAAGGACTTACCGGACAGGCCAAAGCGGCGGAACACGCGGTCCATGATGAAGGCGACGCGGGCCATGTAGCCGCAGTCCTCCAAGAAGGACAGCATCACGAACAGCAGGAACATCTGCGGCACAAAGCCGAAGATGGCGCCCAGGCCGCCAACGATACCGTCGCAGACCAGCGAATCGACCAGGCCACCGTCCTCGGTGCCACCCGCCACGAGGGCGTCGTGCACCATGGTGGTGATACCCGGGACATAGGGGCCGTACTGTGCCGGGTCGACCGAGTCGGCGTCGTCACCCGCGGCCTCGACAGCCTCATCGTAAGCATCGCGGCCCTGACCGAGCACATACCAACCGTCGGTGCCAAAGAGCTGATCGTTGGTGAAGTCGGTCACCGTTCCGCCCAGGGTGGAAACGGCGATGTAGTACACGCAGAACATGATGACCACAAAGATCGGCAGGCCCAGGATACGGTTGGTAACCACACGGTCGATCTTCTCGGAGGTGCTCATCTTGGCCGGGGCCTTGGTGAGGCACTCGTCGATGATGTGTGCGATCACGCCGTAGCGCTCACCGGTGATGATGGACTCGGCGTCATCGTCGCAGTCCTGCTCGCACTGGGCGACCAGCTGCTCCACGCGAGCGGCCTTCTCCTTGGTGAGGTTGATGAGCTTGCAGGCGTCCGCGTCGCGCTCAAACAGTTTGACGGTGTAGTAGCGACGCTTGTTGGCGGGAACGCTCGCCGGAAGGTTGTTCTCGATGTGCGTCAGAACGTCCTCGATGGAGGAGTCGAACTTGTGCTCCGGCACCTGGCCCTTGGAGGCAGCGGACTTTTTGACCTGCTCGAACAGCTCCGTGATGCCCTTGTTCTTAAGGGCCGAGATCATCATGACCGGGCAGCCGAGCTTCTTGGAGAGCTTGTCCGTGTCGATCTTGTCGCCGTTCTTCTCGACCAAGTCGGCCATGTTGAGGGCGACGACCACGGGCAGGCCGGTCTCGATGACCTGAAGCGCCAGGTACAGGTTGCGCTCGAGGTTGGTGGCGTCGACAACCTGGACGACCACATCGGGCTCGCCGCTCATGAGGTAATCGCGCGAGCACTGCTCCTCGGGGCTGTAGGGGGAAAGCGAGTAGATGCCGGGGAGGTCCGTGATGGTAACGTTCTTGTCGCTTAGGAGCTTGGCCTCCTTTTTCTCAACCGTGACGCCGGGCCAGTTGCCAACGTAGCCGTTGGCGCCGGTGATCAGGTTGAAAAGCGTGGTCTTGCCGCAGTTGGGGTTACCCGCCAGCGCGACATGGATCTGAGAATCCGCCATTCAATCCTTCTTCCTTGTGTGCCTGCGCTGCTTTCTCCGCGCAGGCTGGATAATGTGCTTCAAAGTTGCTGCATTAAGTTAGAAATACCTAACTTTATCTGCAGAAATATACGCCGCGAGCCCTACTGGACCTCGACGACAGCCGCCTCCTCCTTGCGGATGGAAAGCTCGTAGCCGCGCACGTTGATCTCGACCGGATCACCGAGCGGTGCAACCTTCACGACCTTGAACGAAGTGCCCTTGATGAGCCCCAGGTCCATAAGGTGGCGGCGAAGCGCACCCTCACCGTGAAGCTTGACGATGGTGGAGCTCTCGCCCACCTTAACGTCACCCAACGTCTTCATCCTCTTGTCCCCCTTTCGGTTTTTATGAAATGCTGCAGACTAACCGACGGTCATGATGTGCATGGCAACCTTGGAATCGATGCCAAAGCGTGCGCCCAGCACCGTGACGATGATATTGGCGCCACTCGAGCTCACCACGTGGATTTCGTTGCCCTCGACAAAGCCGAGGTCCTTGAGGTGGTGTTTCATGTCCTCATTGCCCTTTACACGAGACACGCGCACGGTTTCGCCCGCTTTTACCATCGAAAGCGGTATGGCCGGCATCTGCGGTCCGCAAGACATGAGTTGCTCCTAACGTCAGTTCGTCCTCAACATCGACGTGATAAAAGTTAACCACGTCTATGTTCGCTTTAGTAAACTAGCACGTGGTTAACTTTTTGGAAAGGGTCTCTATTCAGTTTTCGAAAAAGTTTCCTATACGAAACAAAAGAGGCACCGCAAAGACCATCTCTTTGCGGTGCCTTGTCATACCAATTTATGCAACAAAGGGGACTGTCCCCTTTGTTGCATTGTTGAGATTAGAGCGAGAGGTTTCTGATCGACGTGACGCAGGAGGCCTCATCCACGCCCGAAACGCGGAACACGATGTCCTCGCCGCACTCGCCGTAGAGAGCCATGAGGCCCATAACGTCGCGACCGTCGGTATGGCGGTCGCCGATGCTGACCGACACGTCGCTACGATGCTTGGCGATAATGTCATAGAGCAGCGCAACCGGGCGGGCATGCAATCCCAACGGATCTTTAATCGTCTTCGTAAACTCGACCATGTCCCCTCCCGCGACGTCGTACATTCGGCCGGCAAAACCCAGCCATGTGGTAGCTATTGTACCGTTAGATGCTTCTCGAGAGCTCCTCTGAACACCTCGCGGTCAAAAAGTGGCAAATATGAGTACTGCCACCAATTTAGTAGCAGCAAAATCGAGAGCAAATTGCCTACTTTGAGCGATTCGAAGGGTGGCGCGCGCAGACGTGGTGTAAGAGTGTCCTGAGGTCCGTCGCTGCAAGCCCCGATGTTACTCATTCTTGAGGCCGCGCCTCTCGACTATCTCGTCCACTATCTCCC
>JAXJMO010000050.1:0-8921 GCA_036313175.1 Collinsella sp.
GCCGACCTGGTGACCTATGCGCCGGACGAGCTGCATCATGTTATGCGGTTTGCTCTGGATTGCTGGCAGCAGATGATCGATTCGCAGCAGTATCGAAGCGTGCTCATGTACAAGAACAAGGGCCCGCTCTCGGGTGGCAGTCTGGTCCATCCGCATATGCAGATTGTGGGTCTGGAACAGGAGGACGGCTATGCGGCGCTGACCTCAGCCAACTTAGAAGGCATCAATGTCTGGCAACAGGGGAGAATCTCGGTCAACATCTCAACCGAACCGATTATGGGGTTCTTTGAGGTCAATGTTTCAGCCCCGCAGGGAATCGCCGCCAGCGATGACACGAGAGACCAAGCCGAGGCGGATCTCTTCGCCGATGCGATCCAGGTAGCTCTGCGCTATATCCTGAACGAGCACCACGGTGGTCGCGCAGAGTCGTATAACCTGTTCTTCTATCACCTGGGCGGTCGGACCATTGCCAAGGCGCTGCCGCGTTGGGTGGTTTCGCCCTACTTTGTCGGCTATCGTTTGGCCCAGGTCAATGCTGAGACAACGCTCGATATCGATGCTGAGCGCCTGCGTGCGCATCTGGAAACGCTCGTATAGCAAGACTAACACCCGCGTAATGCGGACAGTCTAGCGTGCCATGGCGTCGCGGCCGGCCTCGACGCGCTTGCGCTGGGCGGCGCGCTCCTCGCCGGTCAGACGCTCAAAGAAGTGCCCGATAAGCGAGGCGAGCACCTGCTGAAACAACGTTCCACACATGACGGGAAACACAACTTCGCCCGGAAAGTATTGCGTGGCGATGACGGCGCCCGAAGAGATATTGCGCATGCCGCAGGTAAAGCACATGGTGGTCGTTTCGCTATATGGCAGATGCAGCGCGCGGGCGACCAGAATGCCGACGACAAAGCCGCTGATGGCGAAGACCAAAATAAAGAGGGCGACTTCCAAGCGCACCGCGTTCATGTGCAGCACGTACTCGCTCATGGCGGTGGAGTTGGAGGCGATAACGCCCATCATCATGAATTTGCAGGCGGGCGAGAGCACGGGGGAGAGCTTCTCGTGTCCCCATCCACGCGTGAGCTCGTTGATCACGATGCCGAGCACGGCGGGGATGGCGATCATAAAGGCCATGTCTTGCATCATGCTCGGCACATCGATCGAGACGGTGGCACCCAGCAAGAGCTTAAGCGTGAGCGGAATCGTCACAGGGGAGATAACCGAGGACGTCAGGATGATGGTGAGCGCGAGCGGGCCGTTGCCGCCGAACATGCTGATCCACATAAAAGCGGTGACGGCCACGGGCACGCTGTACTCGAGCACGATGCCGCAGACAAGGTTGGGATTGGAGCCAAAGAATAACGATCCCATGGCATAGGCCGCGATGGGAATAAGCGCCGCCGAGACGAGCAGTGCCAAAATCAGGTGCAGGGGACGGCGGAACACCTCGGCTACCTGGTGGAAGGTGTTGCTGAGCGCGCCCTGAAACGTCATAAAGGCGAAGAGGGCGGGAACAATGGGCTTGAGCACGCCGATCTGCTGGGGAAAGAGCACGCCGAGCGCCACGCAAATCGGAACGATGATCTGCATATGCCCCGCGAGGAACTTTCCCAGTCCAGCCCATTGCTTCATATGTCCCGTGACTCCCTTTATCCGCGAACTCGTTTGTATGGATATGCTAGACGCTCGTATGCGTCCGTGCGGCTGAAACGCTCGATTATTTCGAGGCCATTACCGCCATCGTTTGCCGAAACCGCGGCGCACCGCGGCGTTTTGCGTCCGCGCTGCACGGTATAATAAAACCGTTCAACAGATCTGCCTGCCGAAGCGGGCATACACAGAGGACTCATCGCTATGAACCGTGAGAGGTATCGCGGCGACCTGCCCCTATCAGGGGTGGGTGCCTATGTCATCGCTTAAGACGACGCATCGCTGGGCGGTCGCTCAGCAAAACCCCGAGCTCGAAAAGGAGCTTTCGGCTGGTCTGGGCATTCCCGGGCTGGTGGCGCGCATTATGGTCGCGCACGGCATTGACTCCATCAAAGAGGGCCAATTGTTTTTGACGCCTTCGCTCGATCGCGACTGGGCCGACCCACTCATTATCCCGGGCATGTCGGTCGTTGCCGACCGCGTCGAGCGTGCTATTCGCAACCACGAGCACATTGCAGTCTTTGGCGATTTTGACGTTGACGGTATTACGTCGACCTGCCTGTTGACCGAGGCGCTGCGCACGTTTGGCGCCGATGTCACGCCGTTTATTCCGCACCGCTTTGATGAGGGCTACGGTCTTTCGCGCGCGGCACTCGACCGCGTTAACGAGCTCGCTCGCCCCCAGCTGATCGTGACCGTCGATAACGGCATTGCCGCCAAGGAAGAGGTTTCCTATTTGGAGGACCTGGGGATCGATTTGGTGGTCACGGACCATCACGAGCCCTCCGACCAGGTGCCGCAGGGTGTGCCCCTGACCGACCCCAAGCTCGAGGACGAGGGCCCCTCGCGCGAGCTTGCCGGTGCTGGTGTGGCGCTCAAGCTGGTGCAAGTCCTGGGTGAGCGCCTGGGCAAGCCGTCGTATTGGCGTTCGCTAATCGAGGTCGCGGCGCTGGGCACCGTGTCCGACATGATGCCGCTCACGCCCGAGAACCGCGCGCTGGTTGCCGAGGGCATCCAGCAGATGCGCGTAACCGCTCGCCCCGGCTATATCGCGCTTGCCGCGCTTGCCAAGGCGGACCTTTCGAGCATTACGGCGGATGGCCTGTCATTCTCGCTCATTCCCCGCTTAAACGCTGCCGGCCGCATGGCCGATCCCAAGCTGGCGCTCGACCTGCTGCTTGCCCGCAATCCCATCGAAGCAAGCGCGCTGGCGGCTGAGCTCGAGGAAATCAACCGCCAGCGCCGTGAGATCGAGGCGGAGCTCACGCGCGATGCCATGGCGAAGGTCGAGGAGGCTTATGACGGCGGGCGCGCAATCGTCGTGGGCGGCGAGGGCTGGCACGAGGGCGTCAAGGGCATCGTGGCGAGCCGCCTGACCAATCGCTATCACGTGCCGGCGCTGCTCTTCTCGATCGAGGACGGCGTTGCACGTGGGTCGGGCCGCTCGGTAGGCAAGGTCAACCTGTTCGAGGCCGTAGAGCGCTGCTCCGACCTGCTGATTCGCCGCGGCGGGCATGCCGGTGCGGTGGGCGTGACCATCGAGGCATCTAAGCTCGATGAGTTTCGTCGACGTCTTTCCGCCGTGTTGTCCGAGCTTCCCGCCGAGGACTTTGAGGACACCGACGAGGTTGCCGCCACCGTCGACCTCTCCGAGCTGAATATTGAGACCATCGAGCAGATCTCCCGTCTTGAGCCGTTTGGCCAGGGTAATAAGGTGCCGCTGCTGGCTGCCGAGGGCGTGACGATGTGTGATCGCGCCGTGGTGGGTAAGACCGGCGAGCATATGCGCTTCGTGGCGACGGATGGAGCCGCGAGCGTGTCGGCCATTATGTTCCGCGTACCGCAGATCGACAGGCTTATCAATTGCGACAGCGCCGTCGACTTGGTGTTCGAGGCCGTTGCCGAGCATTGGCAGGGACGTGTGAAGCCCAAGCTCATGATCAAAGATGTCTTGGTGCGCGATACCACGGCACCCAATATCGACGATCCGGCATGTGAGCTTCGCCGCGGCGTACAACCGGCGGACTCCGATCTGCGCCTGGAGTCGCGTAAGCGCGAGACGCTTGCCCAGCTTTCCTATACCGAGCTCACGCGCTCGCTCATTCACGGCTTTATCGGATCGAACCAGCCGCACCGCGCACAGGTCGAGGCGCTCGATGCCTTGGCCGATCACCAAAGTGTTCTGGCCGTTATGGGAACGGGGCGCGGCAAGTCGCTCATCTTCCATGTACATGCCGCGCGTGAGGCGGTGCTTCGCGGACGTGCGAGCATCTTTGTCTATCCGCTGCGTGCGCTTGTTGCCGACCAGGCCTATCACCTCTCGTCGACGATGGCATCGCTTGGCATTGGCGTTGGCGTGCTGACCGGCGAGACCGTGGAGGCGGCGCGCGATGACGTGTTTGCCGGCTTGGCTTCGGGCCGTACCGGCATCGTGCTCACGACGCCCGAGTTCCTGTCCATTCACCGCGACCGCTTTGCGCGTTCGGGGCGCATCGGTTTTGTCGTTATCGATGAGGCGCACCACGCTGGCCTTGCCAAGGGCGGCGACCGCAGCGCCTATCTCGACATGCCCGATATCCTCAAAGCCCTGGGCGACCCGGTCGTTATGGCCGCGACGGCCACCGCGACGGCTCCGGTCGTGGCCGAGCTTGCCCGCATGCTTCCAATCACTCACACGGTGGTCGACGAGACGGTGCGCGAGAACCTGCAGCTCGAGGACGACCGTGATCTTGCAAGTCGCGAGAACCGTTTGGTGTCGATCGTGGCGACGGGGGAGAAGACCGTCATTTACGTCAATTCGCGCGACCAGTCCGTGGCGCTCGCCAAGACACTACGCAAACGCGTTCCCGACTGTGCGACCCGTATCGCGTTCTATAACGCTGGCCTTACGCGCACCGACCGCCATCGCGTAGAGGAGGCGTTTCGAGACGGCAGCCTCAGCTGCATCGTCTCGACATCCGCCTTTGGCGAGGGCGTCAACCTTCCCGATATTCGCCATGTCGTGCTCTATCACATGCCGTTTGGCGGCATTGAGTTTAACCAGATGAGCGGCCGCGCCGGTCGCGATGGCCAACCCGCCGTGATCCATCTACTCTATTCGTCGCGTGACGCCCGTATTAACGAGCGCCTACTCGACTGCTATGCGCCCGAGCGCGACGAGCTCGTCACGCTCTATCGCGCGCTGCAGACCATGTGGCGCTCCAACCGCGGCAAGACCGGGGACGATTTCTTTAGCGCGAGCGATATCGACATCGCGCAGATGTGCCTTGCCATCGATGCTCGCACGCCGGTCGACGAGCGCTCGGTGGAAAGCGGCTTGGGAATCTTCGAAGAGCTTGGTTTTTGTCGCGTTTCGGGGTTTGACGACACCCGTCGCATCGCGATGGCCGAAAACCCCGGCCGCGTGCAATTGAGCAGGTCAATTCGCTATTTGGAGGGCTTGCGCTCGCGCATGGAGTTCTCGGCTTTCCGGAGTTGGGCGCTCGATTCGTGCGCTTCTGATATGCTAGCCAAAGTTAACCGCCCGATCGTACCGCGGGCCTAGGGGAAGGGGACCTCGATGGATGCCGCAGCCCGTACCGCCCATGATTCCACCCTCCAGCCGTTTTCGGAGATGGAGCACTATAAGCATGCCGATGAGCTGCCGCCCGAGATTATGGCGGACAGCTACGACAAGCTGGAGCGCTTGTGCCTCAAATATATGAATGAGGACGACTTCTCCAAGGTGGAGCAAGCCTACTGCTTTGCCGCCGAGAAACACTGTAACCAAAAGCGCCGCTCGGGTGAGATGTACATTAACCATCCCGTCGAGGTTGCCATCATTTTGGCCGATCTCAAGATGGATTGTGACGTGGTGTGCGCCGCGCTGTTGCACGATACCGTCGAGGACACCGAGACCTCGCTCACCGATGTTTCCGGCCTGTTTGGCGATACGGTGGCCGAGCTCGTCGATGGCGTGACCAAGCTCACCAACATCGAAGTCGACAGCATGGACGAGAAGCAGGCGCTCACGCTGCGCAAGATGTTCCTCGCCATGTCCAAGGACATTCGCGTCATCATCGTTAAACTTGCCGACCGTCTGCACAACATGCGAACGCTGGCAGCCCTGCGCGAGGACCGTCGCCTGTTTAAGGCTCGCGAGACCATGGACGTGTATGCGCCCCTGGCCGACCGTCTGGGCATGAGCTCTATTAAGTGGGAGCTCGAGGACCTGTCCTTCTTCTACCTGGAGCCCGATGCCTACCAGCGCATCGCGCGCATGGTGGCTGAGTCGCGCGAGGTCCGCGAGCGCTACCTTGCCGAGACCATCAAGACGCTTACCGATGAGCTCAACCGCATTGGTCTGGAGGACTTCCAGATCAACGGCCGCTCCAAGCACTATTGGTCCATCTACCAAAAGATGAAGCGCAAGGGCAAGGAGTTCTCCGAGATCTACGACCTGGTGGCGCTGCGCGTAATTACCCATTCGGTGCGCGATTGCTACTCCACGCTCGGTGCGGTGCATACGCTGTGGCACCCCATGCCTGGTCGCTTTAAAGACTATATCGCCATGCCCAAGGTCAATAACTACCAGTCGCTCCACACGACGGTCATCGGCCCTACGGCTCGTCCGCTCGAGATTCAGATTCGAACCTACGAGATGCATGAGCAGGCCGAGTACGGCATTGCCGCCCACTGGCTATATAAGAAGTCGGGCGGATCGTCTGCTTCCAAGACCAATGACGCTCAACGTTTGGACGACCAGATCAACTGGCTCAAGCATTCGCTCGATTGGGCGGCTTCCGACGAGATCACCGATGCCAAGGAATACCTGCACTCGCTGAAGGTCGATCTGTTCGATCAGGAGATCTTTGTCTTCACGCCCAAAGGCGAGGTCATGGCGCTTCGTGCCGGCTCCACGCCGCTCGACTTTGCCTATGCCGTTCACACCGAGGTGGGAAACCACTGCGTCGGCGCCAAAATCAACGGTGCGGTGGCTCCGCTCACGCACGAGATTAAGACGGGTGACCGTGTCGAGATCCTGACTAACAAGAGTTCCAAGCCGTCGCGCGATTGGCTCAAGATCGTTAAGACACCTTCCGCCAAGTCAAAGATCCGCCGCTATTTTGCCGCTGCGACCAAGGACGACGACGCTGCCGCCGGTCGCGATATGCTGGCCAAGGACCTGCGTAAGCGTGGCTATGGCATTTCTACGCCGCGTTCGACGCGTGCACTCAACGCCGTGGCGGAGCAGTTTAACTTCAAGCAGCTCGAGGACCTGTTTGCCGCCGTCGGCGCCGGCAAGGTTGCCCCGCGCGCTGTGGGCAATAAGGTCGAGCAAATCTTGGACCCCAAGCCCGAGGAACAGCTCACCAAGGCCGAGGCTATCGCCGAGGTCGTGAAGCAGCCTGCTCGCGGCTCCAACCGCAAGCCGCAAAAGCGCGGCAAGAGCGCTAGTAACGGCATTATCGTCAAGGGCGAGAGCAACAGCGGCCTGCTGGTCCGTCTGGCTCATTGCTGCAACCCCGTGACGGGCGACGACATCGTCGGCTTCATCACGCGCGGTCGTGGCGTTTCGGTGCATCGCGCCAACTGCCCCAACGTCAAGGGTCTTATGGAACATCCCGAGCGCATGATCGATGTGGAGTGGGACGGCGCTGCCGACACCCTCTTCCAGGTCGAGATCGTGGTCGAGTGCCTGGACCGCATGGGCCTGCTCAAGGATGTCACCATTGCCATTGGCGATGCGGGCGGCAATATCCTTTCTGCCGCCACGTCGACCAACCGCGAGGGTATTGCAACCCTGCGCTTCATGGTCGAGATCTCGGACGCGAGCGGTCTGGATCCGCTGCTGGCTTCCATCAGCAGTGTCGATTCGGTCTACGACGCTCGCCGTCTTATGCCCGGCGAAGGCGGAGCTCAGCTCAAACGCCGTGTGTAGGTGCGAGAGCCTCTCAGCATCATAGATATTGGTTACGTTCGAGGCATCGTTTGGTGCCTCGAACGTATTTTAGAAGGAGGGTATGCGCATGGGCGATATGACTTTGGACCTGACACCCCGAGGTGCGGCTTCGATTGAGACACTCGTCAACGGCCCGATTCAGACCAACAGCTACGCCGTGATTTCGAATGACGAGTGCTTAATCGTCGATCCGGCGTGGGAGGGCGAGCGTCTTGTGGAGCATATCCGCACCGCGCATCCCGAGGTGCGCGTACTCGGCTCTGTCTGCACGCACGGTCATGCCGACCATGTTGGCGGGGTTGCCGGGGTTCGAGCTGTCGTTGGCGACAGCGCACTATATGAGTTGTGCGCTAAGGACGTGACGGTACCTCGCGCAAATATCGAGGAGCAGCGCGCCATGTGGGGTATCGAGACGCCCGATCCGGGTGAGCCGACGCGCTTGCTTGCCGAGGGCGATACAATCGAGGTGGGCGACGTCTGTCTGCAGGTGATCGAGACGCCGGGGCATACGCCGGGCGGCATCGTCCTGTTCGCCGCGACCGAGCAGGGGAACATCGCCTTTGTGGGCGACACGCTTTCCCCGGGCAGTCACGGTCGTACCGATCTTTCCGGCGGTGACGAGGCGGCGATTATGCGCTCGCTCTCCAAACTTGCCAAGACGCTTCCGCCCGATACCGTTTGCTTGACGGGCCATGGCGATTCGACCACGATGGCGCGCGAACTTATGCAGAACCCGTTTATGCAGATGTAGGCTCGAAGCCGTCTTTCGAACCACGAAGACCGCTCAATCGTCAAGCTATTTTCCCCAGTGGGTCGATTCTGTGGGGCAAACGGTCAAAATTTGTCCAATCGGATGGTATTCGTGAACAAACGAACGTTTATGCTCGGGTATGTCGTGGTAAAATCTCAGGCGTTATCGGAGCAACCTTACAGGAGGTTTCTTTTATGCTCGTCAACGCAGCAGACATGCTCAAGAAGGCCGAGGCCGGCAAGTACGCTCTCGGTGCCTTCAACACCAACAACCTCGAGTGGACCCTGGCTATTCTCCAGGCCGCCGAGGAGGCCAAGTCTCCGCTGATCCTTCAGTGCACCGCTGGTGCCGCTAAGTGGATGGGCGGTTTCAAGGTCTGCGCCGACATGGTCAAGGCTGCCGTCGAGGCCACGGGCGTTACCGTCCCCGTCGCCCTTCACCTCGATCACGGTTCTTACGAGGACTGCTTCAAGTGCATCGAGGCCGGCTTCACGTCCATCATGTATGACGGCTCTCACGAGGAGACCTTCCAGCTTAACCTCGACCGCACCAAGGAGCTCGTTGAGCTTGCCCACTCCAAGGGCA
>JAXJMO010000051.1:0-6123 GCA_036313175.1 Collinsella sp.
ACTTTGACGATCAGCAGATCACCGACCTGGTGCGCGGCGTCCGTACGTTCTACAAGAGCGGCGAGGTCCCCGTGCGCGAGCTTGAGCGCTTCCATGCCGACGGTCGCAGCGGCGAGCTCAACCGTTATGTGATCCTCAAGCGCCTGTAGGCACCGACGACTCGCCGTCGAGCCGTACCGCATCTTTCGGGCAAATAATGCCCACCCCTTTTCAACCCATTGACGGAACGCGCAGCTATGCGTTCCATATTTATGACCAAGGAGCCTCATGGGAGCCGTCCACGTTCGCACGCCTAAGAACTTTGTGCTCGAGGAGCGCCTGGAGCGCTACGCCGATGCGATTGAGACGAACCCCGAGGCCTATGCCGGAGATTGGCGTGAAGCCTGTGCGCCAGTTGGCAGCAAGCCATTCGAACACCTTCACCTGGATCTTGGCTGCGGCAAGGGAACGTACCTTGTAGAGCGCGCGGCCCACGAGCCAAACACCCTCTTTATCGGTATGGACCAGGAGCCCATCTGCATCGCCTATGCCGCGCAGAAAATCTGCGAGCAGGAGCTGCCCAATGCGCTTGTGCTGCCCCGAGGCGCGGCATCGCTGCCACAGCTATTTGCCGCAGGCGAGTTCGATGCCATCACCATTAACTTTCCCACGCCGCAGCCCAAGGCCAAGTACGCTAAAAAACGACTCGTCCATGTCGACCATCTGATGCTCTACCGCCCGCTCTTTGCAGTCGGCGCCACCGTCACACTGCGAACCGACAGCAAACCGTTGCGCGATTACGCCCTGGGACAGTTTGCCGCAGCCGGCTACGATACGCTTTGGGTAAGTGACGACGTCCGCCGCGACCATCCCGAGCATCCCGAGACCGAATATGAATGCCGCACGCGCGAGATGGGCGCCGCCGTCTATGGCATTTGCGCTACGCCCGGCGCGGAACCCATCGAAGAGCAGCTCGCGGCGGGCCGCGCGCAGGAGCAAAGCCTTGCCTGCTACCTGCCCGAAAACCTCGATGAGCTCACCTATATACCTCTGGGCATGGAAGAGGCCGTCGAGAACTTTAGAAACCGCGCCCGCAAAGGCAAGAAGCGCCTGCCGCAAGAGTCCTAGGGGCTTCTGATGGTCGCGGCGTCAGTAAACAAGCGCAAATAGGCACCAGCGAACGACCCTCAAGCCTAAGTGAGTAGACTTTTTTGCAATAGCCAAGCACAAACCGCATAACGAAAACTAAAACCGCAGATAGAGCCCTTGCGCAAAAGCCATGTGCTCGCGACATCGCAAAAAGTCTACTCACTTAGCCGACAACCGCACCAAACGGCCGGACAGAACGCCCATTTCCTGCATTTTCTCGCGCGCTGGCACCCCGCGCCGCCGCTACGCCATAATAGTTGGCGGACAATCGCGAGAGAAAGCAAACACATGGCACAGACCACGACAGATACCGCCGCCAGCACCGTCTCCGGCGCCGGCGCCGCCAGCTCATTCTCGGGCGGCACGGGAACCGAAGCCGAGTTTGGCTCGCTCGGCGCGCTCTCCCCCACCTGGTGGGAGCCCGAGGACGGCAGCGAGCCCGAACCGTGGCTCACGCCCGATCAGGCCTTCGAGCGCTTCTTTGAATGGACGAGCGATCGCGGTATTGAGCTGTGGGACCACCAGGAAGAGGCCCTCATGGATCTAGCCGCCGGTGACCATGTCATTTTGGGAACACCGACCGGATCGGGTAAATCGCTCGTCGCGCTAGGCATGCTCTTTATGGGCATGGCACAGGGCAAGCGCTGCTACTATACGGCTCCTATCAAGGCTCTGGTCAGCGAAAAGTTCTTCGATCTGGTACAGGTGCTCGGCCGCGATAACGTTGGCATGATCACCGGCGATACGCACATCAACACCAAGGCGCCCGTCATCTGCTGCACGGCCGAAATCCTTGCCAACGATGCGCTGCGCGAGGGCGAGGACGCCGATGTGGGCTGCGTGGCCATGGACGAGTTCCACTACTTTGCCGACCCCGACCGTGGTTGGGCCTGGCAGGTGCCGCTGCTCACCCTGCCCCACACGCAGTTTATGCTCATGAGCGCCACGCTTGGCGATGTCACTGCAATCGCCGCCTCTCTCGAAGAGCACACCGGCGCTGCTTGCGACCTGGTTGTCGACGCCCCGCGCCCCGTGCCCCTGAGCTATGACTACGTGACGACCTCGCTCGAGGGCACCGTCGAGCTCGCCATGCGCCGCGGAGAGGCCCCACTCTACATCGTTCACTTTAGTCAGGACGCCGCGCTTGCCACGGCACAGTCGCTTGCCAACTTTGGCATCGCTAGCAAGGAGCAGCGCGAGGCCATCAAAGAAGCAGCAAAGGGAACGAGCTTCTCGACGGCCTTTGGTAAGATTCTCAAACGCCTGCTTGGATGCGGCGTCGGCGTGCACCATGCTGGCATGTTGCCGCGCTATCGCCTGCTGGTCGAGCGCTTGGCGCAGCAGGGCCTGCTGCCCGTCATCTGCGGTACCGATACGCTCGGCGTCGGCATCAACGTGCCCATCCACACCGTGGTGCTCACCGCGCTCACCAAGTTCGACGGCTACAAGATGCGTCGCCTGCGCGCCCGTGAGTTCCATCAGATCGCTGGTCGCGCCGGCCGTTCGGGCTTCGATACCGAGGGCATGGTCATCGCCGAGGCCCCGGAGCACGAGATCGAGAACGCTAAGCTCATGGCCAAGGCGGGCGACGACCCCAAGAAGCTCCGCAAGATTAAAAAGAAAAAGGCCCCCGAGGGCTTTGTCACCTGGAACAAGCAGACCTTTGAGCGCCTGATCGAGACGCAGCCCGAGACGCTCAAGCCGCGCCTTCGCATCACACACTCCATGGTGATTAGCGTGGTCGAGCAGGGCGGCGATGCCCGAGCCCGCGTACACGACCTCATCGAGACGAGCCTGCAGACTCCCGAGGAAAAGGCCAAGCTCGAGGTTCGCGCCGACGAAATCTTCGCCACACTCATCGATTCCGGCGTCGTCGTTCGCACCGAGGTGCCGCCCGCGCCCGACGCTCCGGCTGACGCCGCGCCGGACATCGACTACGCGCTGACGGTCGATCTGCCCGAGGACTTCGCACTCGATCAGCCGCTCTCGCCGTTCTTGCTTGCCGCGTTGGAGCTGCTCGACCCCGAGAGCGAGACCTATACCATGGATCTGATCTCGATGGTCGAGGCAACGCTCGAGGATCCCAAGCAGGTGCTGCGCGCGCAGGAGCGCGCCGCGCGCGACCGCGCTATGGCCGAGATGAAAGCCGACGGCGTCGAATATGAGGAACGCTTGGAGCGCATCCAGGATGTCACCTACGAAAAGCCGCTCGAGGATTTGCTCGATGCCGCCTTCGACAAGTACTGCCAGGAAGTACCTTGGGCCAACGACTACCAGCTCTCGCCCAAGAGCGTCCTGCGCGACATGTTGGAGAGCGCGAGCGACTTTAAGGGCTATATCCAAAAGCTCGGCATCGCCCGCTCCGAGGGCATTCTGCTGCGCTACCTAGCCGAGGCCTACCGCTCCCTCGATCGCACCGTGCCCATTGAGAAGCGCGATGAGCGCTTGCGCGACATCATTTCGTGGCTCGGCTTTGTGGTGCGCTCGGTCGACTCGAGCCTGGTGGACGAGTGGGAGAACGCCGGCAACCCGGCGGCCCTCGACGCCGCGCCGCCGCAGGGCATCGACGAGGTCGTTGCGGACCGTCGCGGCTGCACGCTGCTGGCGCGCAACGCACTCTTCCGCCGCGTGACCCTTGCCGCCCGCGAGCACGTTCGCGACCTGGGCGAACTCGACGAGGACTGGGGCATGAGCGAGGTCCGCTGGCAAAAGGCGCTCGATGCCTACCATGAGCAGCACGAGGAAATCCTCACCGACGGAGATGCCCGCAGCGCCGCGATGTTTACCATCGACGGGAGCGACGAGAAGACCGATCACGTGTGGCACGTGCACCAGATTTTTGCCGACGAGGATGGCGACCACGACTTTGGCATCATGGGCGATGTCGACCTGGATGCCACGCAAGACGGCGGCGAGGTCATCTTCAAAAACTACCGCGTCGGCTTTATCGAGGACCTGCTCGAGGACTAGCCGTACATACTGGAACGAAGCGGGGCCGTTGGCAGTATCGCCAGCGGCCCCGCTTTTGCACTATACGCTATCCCCTACTCGGCATCCTCGACCTCATACGAATCCGCCTCGGCGGGCTCATCGTTTGCCCCTGTCGCAGCCCCGCGCGCCTCGTCAAACGCCGCCTTCATGGTCTTGTTGCCCCAGGTGAGCTTGCGAATGGTAAGATCGTCGGCCTTCTTGTTGGCTAGACGTAAATTGTTCTCGGAGGACAGCAATGCCTCCTTGGTTTTCTGCAGATGGCTAATCGTCTTGTCAATCTCCTCGATCGCCGTCTGGAACTTACGGCTCGCAAGCTCATAGTTGCGGCCGAAGTCGTTCTTGAACTTCTCCATCTTGGCCTCGAAGTTCGTGACGTCGATGTTCTGCTGCTTGTACTCCGCCAGCTCCTGCTTATAGCGCAGCGAACCCATGGCGGCGTTGCGCAGCAGCGTGATCATGGGAATGAAGAACTGCGGGCGGATCACGTACATCTTCTCATAGCGGTAACTCACGTCGACGATACCCGCGTTATAGAGCTCGCTCTCGGGCTCCAGCAGGGTGCAGAGCACCGCATACTCGCAGCCTTTCTGGCGACGATCGTGATCGAGCTTCTTAAAGAAGTCCTCGTTCTTGTGTTTGGTCGCGGTCTCGTCGTTCTCGTTTTTCATCTCGAACATAATCGAAATGACCTCGTTGCCGCTCGCGTCGCACTCGCGGAAGATAAAGTCGCCCTTGGTACCCTCGGACGCATCGTTATCTTTCTCGAAGTACGCGTTGGGAAACGCCGTCATGCGCAGACGGTTAAACTCGGTCTCGCAGTGCTGCTCGAGCGACTCGCCCACCATCTTGGTAGACAGGCGGACCTTCATGTCCTTAAGACGCTCAATCTCTTCATCCTTGTAGCGAATCAGGTCATCGCTCGCGCGCTTGGCCTGCGCAAGCTCGAGCTCGTGTGCTGCCTTGGCTTGCTCCTCGCGAGAATCGCGCACCGCCAGCTCGCTCGTCAGCTTGGCACGCGCCTCATCGCGCTCTCGCTCCGCCGCGGCGACCGCCTTCGATAGCTCCATTTTTGCAGAAAGTTCTTGCTCACGAAGCTGTGCACGAAGGCCCTCGGCCTCGCGCATGGACTGAGTCTTTGCGGCGGAAAACTTCTCCTGTACCTTCACTCGATAGTCAGCAAGCGCGCGCTCGGCCTCGCTGCGAGCGGCATCGAGCTCACGCTGCGACTCTGCCGCGGCAGCGGCAAGCGCCATCTCCTGGGCCTTGTCCGCCGCGGCAAGCCTGGCCTGCAGCTCGGCAATCTGAGCGTCGCGTGCAGCTAAATCGTTTTGAGCAGCGTTGCGCGCCGCCGACTCGGCAAGCTTTGCTTCGTCGTCCTTGCGTCCAAGCTGTGCACGCAGGCTGTCAATCTCACGCTGGAGCTCGGCGTTCTCCTTCTGAGCATCGGCGCGAGCCTCAACCGCCGCTCGCTGGCTTGCGCTCTCACGCTCCGCGGCAGCACCCTCGAGCTTGGCGCGCAGCTCGGCAAGCTCGGCATCGCGCCTGGCAACCTCCTGCGCCAGTTCCTGAGCCGCGGCGTTTTTCTGCTCAACGAGCTGAGCGTTGCGCTGAGACTCCGCCTCCTGCAGAGCAGCCGTCGAGCGCGAGCGCTCAAGCTCCAGTGCCTGCTCGCCCTCGCGCTGGACTGCCTTCACACGCTCATCCAGGTCGCGCGAAAACTCAGCATCGCGCACTTGTTTGACGATATCCGCATAGCCGGACGCATCGACCTTAAAAACTTCGCCGCAATGCGGGCACTTAATCTCGTTCATAGCAGCTCCTCGATGGACGCAAATTTCAACCGACTACACTCTACCGCGCCGCACGGACAAAAAAGGCGCCGCCGCCATAATGGCAACGGCGCCAAAACCACCACAAAGCCACCTGCCCATTACAGTCTGAAATAGGCCATCGATAAATTTCGATGGCGAGCATTCGGCGCATTGCCTACGATACGGGCAAGCC
>JAXJMO010000052.1:0-41592 GCA_036313175.1 Collinsella sp.
AGTTGGTAGAGCACAACCTTGCCAAGGTTGGGGTCGCGGGTTCGAGCCCCGTTGTCCGCTCCAAGCGCAACAGCCCGGCTACTACGGTAGCCGGGCTTTTTCGTACCCATCGCCTGGGCTCGAGCCCGAGAGGGAGCGAGCGTTAGACAAACGCGGAGCGTTTGTAGCGAGCTGGCGAGGACGCCGACAGGCGGCCGAAGCCGGTGCGGATCCGCGAAAGCGGATACGCGGACGCCCCGTTGTCCGCTCCAAGCGCAACAGCCCGGCTACTACGGTAGCCGGGCTTTTTCGTACCCATCGCCTGGGCTCGAACTTTTTTCAAATTATTGGAAAATAGTTCTTGCATTCTGGTGGATCATCCCGTATATTAAATCCTCGCAGGCGGACATGGCTCAGTTGGTAGAGCACAACCTTGCCAAGGTTGGGGTCGCGGGTTCGAGCCCCGTTGTCCGCTCCATTTGGGCGTTTAGCTCAGGGGGAGAGCGCTTCCCTGACACGGAAGAGGTCAGAAGTTCAAATCTTCTAACGCCCACCAAATGTTCGCAGCTCAGAGACTATGTCTCTGGGCTGTTTTGTTTTATGTCGCCAAATGTGGCACCAGATATTGAACTCAAGATCCGCGTGCGACGATCTTCGCATCCCGTAGGGGCACTGGCTGATTGCATACGTCCTGACCGAGCGTGACCGCAACATGTTGGTCAAGCGCAATCTTTTGGATTATTTTGGCGTGAGTGGCTTGGTTTTAGTAGGATTTGTCAGCGGCTTGACTAAGGGGGTTTTATAACTGCCATGCAGGTAGCCGTGTTGGTAACGTTTTACCGACTCGCCAAGAACCCCTCATTTATAATGCGTCTGCAAAATGACCAATTGCTTTGACCTGCTGAAACACTATATGTTGTGTTTGACCTAAAAAAAGAATACAGGATATAGATGCGTCTTTGTCGTATGATAGATGGCGGACAGAGAACGAGGACCTTATTCACCCCATTTGGACACGCCTTTGAGCCGCTTGATCGGCCGCGAGGAATGTCCGCATGAGGACCTATGGTTTATCGAGAACACAGATTGCGCGACGGCGCCGCAAGACAGGGGCAAGCCCTGCCGGGCATCGTTTGGCTCTGAAGCGCAATGAGGCTACGACGCGAAAGAGGCAAGAGGATGAAGATCATCAAGCGCAGCGGCACCGAGGTTGTCTTTGACATCGACAAGATCGTCAATGCCATCCGCGCCGCCAACTTGGAGGTCGAGGAGAGCTCTCGTCTAACCGACCGCCAGGTGGTTTATGCGGCGCAAAACGTCGCCGAGGCATGCGAGAACGCGGGCCATACCGTTTCGGTCGAGGAGATCCAGGATTTGGTCGAGGACGAGATCATGCGTCTCGACTGCTACGAGGTTGCCCGCCACTACATCATCTATCGCTATGTTCAAAGCCTGAAGCGCCAGAAGAACACGACCGACGACAAGATTCTGTCGCTGATCGAGTGCAATAACGAAGAGGTCAAGCAGGAGAACTCCAACAAGAACCCGACCGTCAATTCCGTTCAGCGTGACTACATGGCCGGTGAGATCTCCAAGGACCTGACCCAGCGCGTGCTGCTGCCCCAGGAGATCGTGGATGCCCACAATGAGGGCCTGATTCACTTCCACGATTCGGATTACTTTGCTCAGCACATGCATAACTGCGACCTGGTGAACCTGGAGGACATGCTCCAGAACGGCACTGTTATTTCGGGCACGCTGATCGAGAAGCCGCACAGCTTCTCGACCGCCTGCAACATCGCGACGCAGATTATCGCCCAAGTTGCTTCCTCCCAGTACGGCGGCCAGTCTATCTCGCTGACCCATCTTGCCCCCTTTGTTGAGGTGAGCCGTCAGAAGATTCGCGGCGAGGTTGCCCGCGAGCTCGATGAGCTTGGCGTCTCTGCGTCTGCCGAGAAGGTTCGCGAAGTCGTTGAGGACCGTCTGCGCGATGAGATTCGTCGCGGCGTCCAGACGATTCAGTATCAGGTCGTGACCCTTATGACCACGAATGGCCAGGCGCCGTTCGTGACGGTCTTTATGTATCTTAACGAGGCCCGTACGCCCCAGGAGAAGCACGACCTTGCCATGATCGTGGAGGAGACGCTTCGCCAGCGCTACGAGGGCGTTAAGAACGAGGCCGGCGTTTGGATTACCCCGGCATTCCCCAAGCTTATCTATGTACTCGAGGACGATAACGTTCACGAGGATTCCCCGTACTTCTACCTGACCCAGCTGGCTGCCAAGTGCACCGCCAAGCGCATGGTGCCCGATTACATCTCCGAGAAGAAGATGCGCGAGCTCAAGCTGTCGAAGGGCGAGACCGCCGGCAACGGCGACTGCTACACCTGCATGGGTTGCCGCAGCTTCCTGACGCCCGACCGTTCGGGCAACGGCTTTAACAATGTTGCCAACGCGCTGAACTACGACCCGAACAAGCCCAAGTACTATGGTCGCTTTAACCAGGGCGTTGTGACCATCAACCTGCCTGATGTTGCACTGAGCTCGCACCAGGATATGGACAAGTTCTGGAAGATCTTCGATGAGCGCCTTGAGCTGTGCCACCGTGCCCTGCTGTGCCGTCATGAGCGCCTGATGGGTACGCTTTCTGACGCCGCACCGATTCTGTGGCAGTACGGCGCCCTCGCTCGTCTGAAGAAGGGCGAGACGATCGACAAGCTGCTCGTGGGCGGATACTCCACCATCAGCCTGGGCTATGCCGGCCTGTATGAATGCGTCAAGTACATGACGGGCCACAGCCACACCGAGAAGGAAGGCACGCCGTTTGCCATGGCCGTCATGCAGCGCATGAACGACAAGTGCGCCGAGTGGAAGGCCGAAAGCGATATCGACTTCTCGCTGTACGGCACGCCGTTGGAGTCGACGACCTACAAGTTCGCCAAGTGCCTGCAGCGCCGTTTTGGCATTATCCCGGGCGTGACGGACAAGGGCTACATTACTAACAGCTATCACGTTCATGTGTCCGAGGAGATTGATGCTTTCGATAAGCTCAAGTTCGAGGGCATGTTCCAACAGCTTTCGCCGGGCGGCGCCATCTCCTACGTTGAGGTTCCCAACATGCAGGACAACCTCAAGGCTGTCATTCGCGTGATGCAGTACATCTACGACAACATCATGTACGCCGAGCTCAACACCAAGAGCGACTACTGCCAGGTGTGCGGCTACGATGGCGAGATCAAGATTGTCGAGGACGATGGCAAGCTGGTATGGGAGTGCCCCAACTGCGGCAACCGCGACCAGGAGAAGATGAACGTCGCCCGTCGTACGTGCGGCTACATCGGTACCCAGTTCTGGAACCAGGGTCGAACCGAGGAGATCCGCGACCGCGTGCTGCATCTCTAATACCGCTCCGGGGCTGAACCGAGAGGGCCGCTTGGGCATTTGCTCGCTATTTCGGACAGTCCTGCGCAAGACGAAGGCCACATTAAGTGGCCTTCTTTGCGTGCGGAAATCATATCGAGCAAAAGCCCAAGCGGCCCTCTCGGTTCAGCCAAGTTAACGTAGCTGAGATGCAGCGCGCGGTCTGCTCACTCCTCGAAGTTCTTAGCGGAAATAATTTGAGCTGCAGCTGCGATTTACTTGCGATGGCGGTTGAGCTGCAACAAAGTTTTTATTGGACCTCGAACCCTATACTCGATGTTCGCTTCGTTCATTGAGTTACCCTTTGCATGAGGCCGGGACATATCGTCCCGCCCGCAGTTTCGCAGGCCGAAGGCCGAGAATGTTTGAGGACGGGATGATATGTCCCGGCCTCCCGGGAGAGTTACTTATGAACTACGCGAACATCAAGTATTTCGACATTGCTGATGGGGAAGGCGTTCGTACTTCTCTGTTTGTGAGCGGGTGCCGTCGTGGGTGCAAGAATTGCTTTAACTCTGTCGCGTGGGACTTTGCTGCGGGTGAGCCGTTCGATCGTGCCGTCGAGGACAAGATTATCGAGAGTCTCGATCATCCCTTTATCGATGGCCTGACGATTCTGGGCGGCGAGCCTATGGAGCCCGAGAATCAGGTGGGGCTTGTTGACTTTATCGAACGCGTGCGTGCGGCCTATCCCGCGGGGTCGGGCAAGACCATTTGGTGCTTTACCGGCGACGTGCTCGAGGAGCTTATGCCGGGTGGCCGTCATCACACCGAGGTGACGAACCGTATCCTGGCCTGCCTCGACATGTTGGTGGACGGCCCGTTTGTTCAGGATCTGTACGATATCTCATTGCGTTTTAGAGGCTCGAGTAACCAGCGTGTGATCGATATGAACGCTACGCGCGACCGTGCTGAGCGCGAGGGTGTTGCGCTTTGTGATGCGGTTGAACTTTGGCGGGACGATCCAGTCTATTCGACCCATACTATGTAGCTTGTGGCCGATGCCGGAGGGCGTGGTACCATAGCGCGAACGCAAAATCGGAAAAGTGAGGCCCAGATGGTCGATCAGGAAAAAGTCGAGGCCGCCATTAAGCTGTTGCTTGAGGGCATAGGCGAGGACCCAACTCGTGAGGGCCTGCTGGAGACCCCGGCGCGCGTTGCCCGTATGTATGGCGAAATCGCCGGCGGTATGGACCAGAGTGCCGAGGAGCACCTGTCCAAAACGTTTGCCGTCGCTTCGAACGATTTGGTTATCGAGCGCGACATCACGTTCTACTCGCTGTGCGAACATCATCTGCTGCCGTTTTATGGCAAGGCTACCATTGGCTATATCCCCAACGGCCGTGTCGCAGGGCTCTCTAAGCTTGCCCGCACGGTTGAGGTTTATGCCCGCCGTCTGCAGCTGCAGGAGCAGCTGTGTGCGCAGGTTGCCGACGCCCTCATGGATTATCTCGCTCCCCAGGGAGCGATTGTGCTCATGGAAGCTGAGCATATGTGCATGACCATGCGCGGCGTGCAAAAGCCCGGCACCAAGACCGTGACGCTCGCTCGCCGCGGCGTCTTTGAGACCGACCCCGCGCTCGAAGAGCGTTTCTTTAGGATGCTGGGACGCTAACTATGAGAGTCGTCAACGACTTTACATCGAATACTGACGAGGGAACGCCGCGTCGCGGTTTTATGGCTTCGGGCCTGGCGCCTTTTGGCGTCATGCCTCGCATTGATTACATTTGTGCCAACGGGCTGTTCCGGCGGCACCTGGGCAACATTGCACAGTTGGAATCGGGGCGCATCTTCTGCCGCCACGGTATCGACCATCTGCTCGATGTCGCTCGCATTATGTGGATTAAGAATCTCGAGGAAGATCTCGAGTTTGACCGCGAGGTCATCTACGCCACGGCACTTCTTCACGATATCGGCAAAGATGAACAGTATGAATCGGGTATATCCCATGATGTTGCAAGCGAACGCGTCGCTGATGCAATTCTCGGCGGCATGCCTGATGACGTGGCGTTTGAGCCGGCCGATGCCGCAGCCATTAAGACGGCCATTCTGGGCCATCGAAAGCTGCGCGTGAACAGCCAACCGCTTGAGCGTTTGCTCTATGCAGCCGACAAAGCGTCGCGCGCCTGCTTTGCATGCCCCGCGCGCAATGCTTGCAACTGGAGCGATGATAAAAAGAACCTGTCGATTCGCGTGTAGTTAGTTTGCGCGGTCGGGGTTCTAAACGAAGGAGACGATCGCGATGAGCAACAAGAAACTGCCCGAGAATGCAACCAAGACTGAAGGCGCCGAGCTCGCCCGCCGTGGAAGGGGCGAAATATCCACCGCAACGGCGGTTCCCCACGTGAGCTATGACGATCTGCGCCATGCCGACCGTATTACTATCGACGGTCTCGAGGTCTTTGCCAACCACGGCGTGTATCCCGAAGAGAACGCGCTGGGCCAGAAGTTCATCGTGTCCTTGGTGCTCTATGCCGACCTGCGTGCAGCGGGGGAGCACGATAACCTGGACGCTTCGATTGACTACGGCTCGGTATGCCACGATGTCGATGGCTATCTGCGCGAGCATACGTTTAAGCTCATCGAGGCTGCAGCCGAGGGTGTGGCCCAGATGCTGCTGCGTCGTTACCCCTTGCTGCTTGGCGTGCGTGTTAAGCTCGATAAGCCTTGGGCGCCCGTCGGTCTTCCCCTGGCAAGCTGCGGCGTCGAGATCGAGCGCGTGCGCTAACCGGTTCTAATACGTCTCTATGGGTGGCTGCTTGAGCCGCTGCGACAGCGCTCTATTGTTGGGGCAGTACCTGTCGAGCAGGGCGTGAAACCGCTGATTGTGGCTTGGCTCGAGCAAGTGGACGAGCTCGTGGGCGACAACCATGTCGAGACACTCGATGGGATAGGCGGCAAGTTCGCGTGCGATGCGAATGGCTCCGGTCTTGGGCGTGCATGATCCCCAGCGCGTTTTCATGCTGCGCACGGAGACGCGGGAAACGGCGACACTCATTGTGATTTCGTATGCGTGCACGATGTCGCGTAGCGCTGCGGTGACCTCGGTCGTATAAAGCTGGCTGATGTGGGCTTGGAACTCGTCGGACGTTAGGCCGTCGAGGATTGCGCGCCGCTTGGCCTGTGGGCCTTCGTCCGATTCGTCGGTACCCATAAAGCTTGCGAAGGTGGCCTGCTTGGGCCGCGGCGCGGGTGATGCAAAGTTGTGATCGAGTGCATCCTGTACCGTGATGGGCTTGCCCCAAAGTGCAATGACGGACGAGGTGCTGAGCGGCTCTCGCGCCGTCGCCTGATGTTGCTCGCGCTTGGCAAGTCGGCTGACAATCCAGGTGCTGTTGCGCTTCACAAATGCCTCGATGCGCTCGCGGCTGGCGCCGAGCGGTGCGCTGGCGTGGACCTCACCGCTTGATGTGACGCGTAGGTTGAAGTTTTTGACGCGCTTTTTGGTAACGACGACGGAGATGGGCGTCCCATCCGGTCGGGATATGGAAATCGTAAATTGCTGCGTCAAAAGCGGTCCTTCAGATTGGGGACGGGCCGGCATGTCGACCGTTCGGCATGCCGGCCCGCTCAAGGGATGTGAAATTAATAACGCTCAAAGAAGGCAAGCGCGTTGTCGCTACAGAGCTTCTGCATCACGGTCTTGCCAAAATGCTTGGAAAGCATGTTCTGGAACTCGGGCATCATGCTGGCATCGGAGAGGAAAGCGGGCACCGTGGCACCGTCCCAGTCGCCGCCGAGCGCGATGACGTCCTCGCCGCCCAGGTCGAGCCAGTGCTCGATATGTGCCGCCAGCTGGTCGAAGGTGACGTCTGCGGCGGTCTTGTCGGTTGCGTCGTTGGATAGGAACTCGCTGCAGTAGTTGAGGCCGACGATGCCGCCCATGTCGCGAATGGTGCGGAACTGGTCGTCGGTGAGGTTGCGCTTGACGCCGCAAACCGCACGGGAGTTGGAGTGGCTGGCGACGAAGGGGCGCGTGGCGTGGGCGACAACCTCGTCAAAGCACTCATCGTTGAGGTGGGAGACGTCGAGTACCATGCCGGCGTGCTCCATCTGCGTAAGTGCCTCGATGCCGGCGGCGGTGAGGCCGGCGTGGGTGTCGTGGCCGCTCGCGAGCGGTCCCTGCGCGTTCCAGCTGAGTGACGACATAAGCACGCCCAAGCTCTTGAGCACCTCGATCAGTGCGGGGTCCTCGGCAAAGAACGTGGCGTTTTCGATGGTGTGGATGCAAGCGACCTTACCGTCCTTGAGCGCGGGGCGAATGTCTGCGGCGCTGCGTACGTTGACCATGCGGTCGTGGTTGAGCATTGCCTGGCCGCTCATATGCGCCATGATTTGCGCCTGGAAGCGCGCGGCGTGGGCGGTGGGAATCTCGTCGGGGACAAACGTGGCGAAGCACTGTGCCCACGGCGTGTTGCCGATCTTTGCGAGCGAGATGGCGCAGGCGTTGCCCTCGATGAGGTCGAAATCTTGCGGATGCGTTTCGTCGCCGGGGAAATAACCGTCGGTGCCGGCGGTAAAGCGCAGGTCGAGATCGAGCGTGGCCCAGCCGATTCGGTCGGCGGTGTCGCAGTGTAGGTCAAATACGGGATATGCCATGGTTCCTCCGGTTGCAGCGTTTCTTTGCAAACTGTCATTGAATTGTATGACTAGGGTATAGTTAGCGCCATATGTTCACGGCGGCCTGCGTTGTGCGCCGCCCTTATCACGGAGGTTACCATGTCCAACCAGGGCAAGAAGGTCAAGACCCATTATCGCGGCACGCTCGACGACGGCACGCAGTTCGATAGCTCCTACGATCGCGGCGAGCCGCTGGAGTTCACCTGCGGCGCCGGTCAGATGATCAAGGGCTTCGACGCCGCTGTTGTCGACATGCAGGTGGGCGAGAAGAAGACCGTGCACATCCCGGCTGCCGATGCCTACGGCGAGCACAATCCCGAGATGGTTATTACCTTCCCGGCCGAGCAGGTTCCCAACATCGAGCAGATCGAGAAGGGCATGAAGCTCTTCCTGTCCACGCCGAGCGGCATGCCCGTCCCCGCCGTCGTCATCGACGTGACGCCCGAGGCTGTGACGCTCGACGCCAACCACGAGCTGGCCGGCAAGGACCTCAACTTTGATATCGAGCTCGTCGAGGTCGAGGGTTAGAGTATGCCTGAACGCTTGGTTTCGACGACATGCTTGGGAAATCTCAACGATCCGTCCTATGAACTCCTGCTTCGCCGGGAGCTGGGCGGTGTCTTTGAGGTCGATGAGCTACTGCTCGATTGGGACCAGGCCGATGTATGTGCGTTTGTGGGCGCGACGGAGCTGGGGCGCACGGTCGATGTTCGGCTGGATGCTGCCGACGGCGGTCGTCTTACCGATGGCGACGTGCTCGCCATTGACCGTTCGGGCATGGTGCCCGTGGCGGTTGTCGTGCGACTGCGCAGCGCCGAGGTTTATTTGGTCGAAGTCGACCGCATGGATCCGATTGCGCTCGCGCATGCGTGCTGGGAGATCGGCAACATGCATGCGCCGCTCTTTCGGGGCAACTCGGACGAGCATACCGTGCGCATGTATACGCCGGTGCAGCCTGTTTTGGGCCGCATGCTCCGGGGCGTCGAGGGTGTTCGGCTCTCGGTGGTTACCCGTGAACTCGATGCGGACCGGCGCTTTGCGTCGAGTGCGGCGGAGGTCGTCGTGAGCATGGCTCCGGACTTTACCATCGTAAAAAAGACGCGCGGCTAAGCGCGCGTATGCGCAAGACGGGCTTTGAGGGGCGACCAATCAAGGTCCGTCTTGCTGTTGATAGGAGGCTTTGGGGAAGCGTATGGGTCTTGAGGGAATCAAGCTGATTGCATGCGATTTGGACGGCACGTTGCTGCATCCGGGGGAACGCGAGCCGCGTTCCGAGGCCTTTGAGCTTATCGATGAGCTGCATCGTCGCGGTATCGTGTTTATGCCGGCGAGTGGCCGTCAATATGCGAGTTTGCGCCACCTTTTTGCCCCGGTGGCCGATGAGCTCGCCTATGTATGCGAAAACGGAGCCCTGGTGATGAGCGAGGGGCGTGCCGTTGTCAAGCGTTCCATGGAGCGTAGCCTTGCTATGGATATCGCGAATGCTGTGGTTGCGTATCCCCATGCCGACGTGACCCTTTCGTGTGAGGGACACCTCTACACCATGAGCGGCAACGATGCGTTCGTCGACCATTTGCGCTATGAGGTCCACTGCGATGTGGCGGTGGTCGACCGTCCCGAGGACATCGACGAGGACGTCATTAAGATTGCCTTCCAGACGCCCGAGGTGGATCAGCCGGCCGCGCTGGAGCATTTTGAGCGCCTCTTTGGCGACCGTGTCGACGTGATGACGTCGGGAACCGAATGGACGGACTTTATCGGTTTCGGTTCGGGCAAGGGGTCCGCGCTTGCCGATTATGGTCGTGCCCTGGGTATTTCGCCCGATGAGATGATGGCGTTTGGCGACAATGAGAACGATCGCGACATGCTTAACGTCGTGGGCCATCCCTATCTGATGGAGAGCTGCAATCCCTCTATGCGTGGCATCAACGACCGCGTCCGCTACGTGCGCACGGTCGAAGAAGAGCTGCGTCGTCTACTTGCTGAGTAGACATTTGGGACATGTCTAGAAATCTACTTTTTGCTGCAGAGTGCGGAAAGGTGGATTTTAAGGCATGTCCCAAACATCTATCGGCAGTCGGGGCAGAGACCCTCGAAGATGGTGTAGTGCGACGTGACGTGCCAGTCGATTTGCTCGGACGCTTTGGCGTCGAGCTGGGTATCGAAGGGGAGCGGTACGTCGATGACGCGGCTGCACGAGGTGCAGATGATATGTGCGTGCGGCTCGATGGTGCGATCGAAGCGACTGCCGCCCGGTGTCTTGATGGAGAGGATCTCGCCGGCGTCGGCCAAGAGATTGAGGTTGCGGTAGACCGTACCGCGGCTGATTTTGCCATCCTGCGCGCGCGCGACGTTGTAGATTTCGTCGGCGGTGGGATGGTTATAGCTTTGGCGCACGGCGTCAAGAACCAGCTTTCGCTGCTTGGTATTCCTTCTTTGCACCGCCATGCGCCTCGCCTCTTTTCTATTAACGGTCGTAGGTAAATGATACCGTATTTAGCACACAATACTAATAATGAGGAGTGAAACCGTCTTCATTGGCAAGTGGGGCTCGGGCCTGGGCGTCTACGAGGCGAAAACGCGTTCCCATGCGCTCGTAGGAGGCATGAAGCGCCTCGAGATGAGATAGGATGTCTGCCGGAGCTCCCTGTATCTCCATCTCGACTGAGCCGTCTTCCATGTTACGCACCCAGCCGGTGAGCGCGCGTGCCTGCGCGAGGTTGGTGTTGGTAAAGCGAAAACCAACGCCTTGGACTTGCCCCGCCCAGCGCAGGAAATAGCGCAGGGGAGTGTCTTGAGTGGCCTCGTCGCTTGCGAGCACGGTAAGCCTGCGGCGCAGCTCGAGCTCGACGTTTGATGGTTTTTGAGGCTCTCGACTGCCTCCGGTGACGCTGGAGAAAAACGTATCGAAGAGGCCCATCGCTATGCCTGCTTGCCTGCGTCGGCCGGGAAGGTAATGCCGGCCTGCTGGCGCACGGCATCCATGATGCGCAGTGAGACGAGCGTGACATCGCGGTAGTGGCCAAGCTCGTGGCGTCCCGCCGGGGTCTCCCAAATCTCTTCCCTAACGTTATCGATGCCGCCGATGGCGGTGATAAAGTCCGTGAGTTCGTATTCCATAGTGTTGCTCGATTTGGGCAGGTTGAGCACGCGGCCGTTGTCACTCTGTTCGCGCGGTGCCTCGGTCGCCGAGCCGCGTACGACATCGCCGCGATAGTCGATACGGACGTTGCGGGGCGTGGACAGATGGTCAATCTGGATAGTGCCACGCTCGCCTTCGATCTGCGAGGGCATCAGGTCATTCGTAATTTTGGAGTGCGCGAGCTCGACGGAGATACGGCCACCGCCGTAGCTGGCGAGGATGGAACCGCAGCCGTCGATGGGGCCGTGCGTGAGCTGTCGCGTGGTGGGGTCGAGCAGGGTAGTCATGCTCGTAAGGCCGGAGGGCATGCCGAAAATCTCGACCATGGGCTCGACGGTGTAGACGCCAATGTCCATGAGGGAACCCGATGCCATATTGCAGTCGAAGATATTGGTGGCGCGTCCCGCGAGAATCTCGTTGTAGCGCGAGGAATACTTGCCAAAGCGCAATGAGGCGCGGCGGATGGGGGCGATTTCACCCAAGGCGTCCTCGATGGCGTGGAAGGCGGGGTCATGGAGCGGGCGCATGGCTTCGAGGGCTACGACGCCCGCTGCCTCGGCAGCGCGGAAGACTTCCAGCGCCTGCGCCTCGGTGGCGCAGAAGGGCTTCTCGACGATAACGTGCTTGCCACCGGCGATGCAGGCAAGGGCCTGCTCGTAGTGAAGTGCGTTAGGGCTGCCGATGTAGACGGCGTCGACGTCGGCAGCGGACGCAAGCTCGTCAAGTGCGGTGAAGTTACGCTCGCCGCCGTGCTTAGCGGTGAAGGCGGCGCCGCGATCTGCATCGCGCGAGAGCGTGCCCACAAACGCGGCTTGGTCGTTGGCGTTGACGACCTGGATAAAGTCGTCGGTAATCATGGATGTGCCGATGGTCGCTATACGCAGCATGTATCCCCCTCGTGCCGTTCGGTTTACAGGATGAGTGTAGCGCGGGAGGACACAAAAGCGTGCGAAAACGCCGTTACAGGTCGCTCTCGTTAAAGCCGGTGTCGATATCGAGGTTGCTGCCGTCGGCCGCCGTGGTGGCAAGCTCGTCGCAGCGCTCGTTGAGCTCATGGCCGGCGTGACCCTTAACCCAGATGAACTCCACTTTGTGCTTACTCTTTGCGGCAAGTAGGCGCTCCCATAGGTCGCGGTTTTTGACAGGCTGCTTGTTGGCAGTCCTCCAGCCGCGTTTTTTCCATCCGTCAATCCAGTGCTTGTTGAAGGCGTTGACGACGTACTGCGAATCGGAATGGACTTCGACGTCGCAGGGGCGGTTGAGCGCCTCGAGCGCCACGATGACCGCCATGAGCTCCATGCGGTTGTTGGTGGTCTTGGCGTAGCCGCGCGAAAGCTCGGAGGTGAAGGTCTTGCCGGCGGGGTTGGTGTATTTGAGCACGGCGCCGTAGCCGCCGCGTCCCGGATTTGATCGGGCCGAGCCGTCGGTGTAGATGATGACCTTCACATGGTTCCTTTCGTTGGGTACGTTTCGTGTGAGTGACCATTGTAGCGCCGCGTTCGCCGAGGGCTAGCAATCTACCATATCTACCCTGTCCTCAGATGGCTGGTTTTCTTGGATGATGCGGTCGAGCTCGTCGAGGTATTGCTGCAACAGGGGAGAGGGCTTGCGTTCATCGTGCATGATATAGCCTACGTGCATCGTCGGGGCATCTGCCAGTGGAATCGATGCCATGCCCCATTGCATTTCGTTTGAGAGCACGCCGGTGGAGAGCGTGTAGCCGTTCGAGGTGATCAGCAGGTTGGTGAGCGTGCCGCGGTCAGAGACTCGAATGTTGCGATCGCAGGGGATGTAGCTAAACGGCTCCTCGGCGTAATAGAAGGAGTTCGAGGTGCCTTGCTCAAAGCTGTAGCGCGTATAGGGTGTAAGGTCGGCAAGGGACAGCTGAGGGCGGCGTGCGAGCGGGTGGCGCTCGCTAACGAAGACGTGGACCGTTGCGTCGAAGAGGGGATGGAAGCTTGCGCGGGCATCGGCGAAGGCCTTCTGCAGAACGCGGGCGTTAAAGTCATCCAGATACAGAATGCCGATATCGCTGCGAAACGCGCGGACGTCATCGATGATCTGCGATGTGGTGGTCTCGCGCATGATGAACTCGAACTTGCTGTCGCGGCAGCGCTCGACCACGTTGACAAAGGCCTCGACCGAAAAGGCGTAGTGCTGGGCGGAAATGGCGAGGCGGGCTTGCGGGGTGCCGCCGTCCTCGTAGCGCGCCTCGAGCATATCGGCCTGCTCTACGACTTGACGCGCATAGCCCAAAAGCTCGGTGCCGTCGTTGGTGAGCGTGACGCCGCGGCTGGAGCGCGTAAAGATCTCCAGATGGAGTTCCTGTTCCAGGCTTTTGACGGCGTTTGAGATGTTGGACTGAGCGGTATAGAGGCGCTGAGCTGCGGCGTTGATTGAGCCGGACTCTGCCACGGCAATCAGAAAACGAAGCTGCTGAAGGGTCATCGACGCCATCCTTTCGATTGCTATCTATAAAACCGATAACAGGTTAGCGCTTTTAAGTGATTGACCGAGCGAAACAATGCTCGTACTATTCAAAACACACAAAGGCGGTAGGTAATTAAACCGACCACGGAACCGGGATGCGAAAGGAGGCCCGCATATGAATTGCTTACCAAGACGAATGCCGGGCTCCTGTTTGCGCCCGTTGGCGTGATCAGGAGACAGCGACTTACTTCTCTCTAATTTGTTTACTTTTGTTCGATCAAGGAGATCATCATGAGCCAGTTCATCAACAACCCCGAGCACACCTTTGGTTTCGATACCCTGCAGCTTCACGTTGGCCAGGAGAGCGCCGATCCCGCATCCGACTCCCGCGCCGTGCCTATCTACCAGACCACGAGCTATGTGTTCCGCAACTCCCAGCACGCCGCCGACCGCTTTGGCCTTGCCGATGTTGGTAACATCTACGGCCGTCTGACCAACTCCACCCAGGGCGTCTTCGAGGACCGTATCGCCGCACTCGAGGGTGGCGTGGCAGGTCTCGCCGTCGCCTCCGGTGCTGCTGCCATCACCTATACCCTGCAGGCTCTTGCCCAGGCCGGTGACCACGTGGTTGCCCAGAAGACCATCTACGGTGGCTCCTACAACCTGCTGGAGCATACGCTCTCCCAGTTTGGCGTCGAGACCACGTTTGTCGATGCCCATAACCTGGAAGAGGTCGAGGGTGCCATCAAGGACAACACCACGGTCATCTATCTCGAGACGCTCGGCAACCCCAACTCCGACATCCCCAACATCGACGCCATCTCCGAGATCGCCAAGAAGCACGGTCTGCCGGTTGTCGTCGACAACACTTTCGGCACCCCGTATCTGTTCCGCCCGCTGGAGCATGGTGCCAACATCGTCGTCCACTCCGCAACCAAGTTCATCGGCGGCCACGGCACCTCGCTGGGCGGCGTGATCGTCGACGGCGGTAACTTCGATTGGAAGGCGAGCGGAAAGTACGCGCAGATCGCCGAGCCCAACCCCTCCTACCATGGCGTCTCGTTTGCCGAGGCTGCCGGTCCCGCCGCCTTCGCAACCTATGTCCGCGCCATCCTGCTGCGTGACGAGGGCGCCTGCATCAGCCCGTTCAACGCCTGGGTCCTGCTCCAGGGCACCGAGACTCTGTCGCTGCGCGTTGACCGTCATGTCGAGAACACCAAGAAGGTCGTTGAGTTCCTGGCTGGTGACAGCCATGTTGCCAAGGTGAATCACCCGAGCCTGCCTGAGCACCCCGATCACGAGCTCTATCAGAAGTACTTCCCCAACGGCGGTGCCTCGATCTTTACCTTTGAGATTAAGGGTGGCCAGGAGGCAGCTTGGAAGTTCATTGATCATCTGCAGGTGTTCTCGCTGCTCGCCAACGTGGCCGACGTCAAGTCGCTCGTCGTGCACCCGGCTACCACCACGCACTCCCAGCTGTCTGCCGAGGAGCTCGCCGAGCAGAACATCACGCCCTCCACGATCCGTCTTTCCATCGGTACCGAGAATGCCGAGGATATCATTTGGGATCTGAAGCAGGCCTTCGCCGCGCTGGACGAGTAAGGCGACTTGTGCAAGGACCCCTTGCGACTCGATAGGTATAACTGTATAAAATGCCTGCTCAAGGCGCCTGTGCGAACAATGGTTGCACAGGCGCCTTTTTTGCATAGAGAGGGCGCAAAAACAGGGTTTTTGACACGCTTTATGCATTCGAGTTGTGGAAAACTCCTGTTGAGAGGATGTGAGTTTTACGCAATTGACGTGCGCCTTTTAAGTAAAACCGCAGGTCGCGATTTGCTCGGGGTACTATGCAGCGCGATCGAATCACACGCAGCCCAAACGCAGCAAAAACGCACTACGGAGGTTTCCAGCTACATGAGGATCGATTCACGAAAACCGAAAGCCGCCGCCCTTTCCGCCGCTCTGACCGTGGCACTTTTGGCGGGCGCCGGCGCAACTGATGCCCACGCGGCAACACTATCCGATACGGTTGGATCTACGCCGTCCGAGGCGACGCTGGTGCAGCCCGTCGACTACCGCGGCGACGGTTATGGCTCTATGCAGGAGTGGAACGCCTCGATGGGGGCAAAGCGCGATTCCCTGGAGATGCGCGCTCAGATCATTATGAATATGTATGGCGACTATGTTACCGATGACGAGCGTGCTGTGTTGCAGAACTGCATCGACGGTGCGGGTAGCCTGTTGACGATGGGGGAGGTCGACGCCAAGTCGACCGAGCTCGACGAGCTTCGCTCCACGCTTGAGGATGCCAAGCGCGAGGCGCTCGAGGCTGCCGCAGCCGAAGCCGAGGCCGCTGAGGCCGTTCAGGCTTCGTATTACAACGCCGGCTCCGGCTCGTCTTACACGTCCGCTGCGTATTACGCGAACGGCTCGGGCCTGACGCGCTCGAGCGGCGTCAATAACTATAACGGCCGCCGCGAGACTTATTACAGCAGCAACGTGTTGTATCACCACCGCACGGGCGAATGGACGCAGGATTCCGAGGGCTTTTGGCGCGATTCCGATGGCTACTACGTCGTGGCCGCGGGTGATAAAGCTCAGGGCTCCACGTTTACCGGTTCCAAGGGCGAGTGCAAGGTCTATGACTCCGGCTGCGCAGCCGGAACCACCGACTACTATACCGGTTGGTAATCTGCCATAAGCCGATAGGACATGACGGGCGGGCGTCTTTACCGAGCCTTTGGGCAACGTAAGGGCGCCCGTTTTTTGTGCGTGCTTGAGTTAACAGAGCGCTTACCGTGGCAGTACGCCGCGCATATGGGCGCGGGGCACACTAAGTCACGAGAAACAAAGTCTTTCTCGTGGAGGAAGTGGTCTTGTGAACGCTCGAGATATCGCCGTTGCCGCCGTTGCATTGACGCTTGGTTGCCTTGGTCCTACGGCCGCGCTCGTCGCGGGTATGCAGGGGTCTTGTGGGGCTGCCCCTATCGTGGTCGGTGCGTTGATCGCGGCTGCGCTGCTGGGAAGTGCGGGTGTAGTTCTTTGCCGCGATGGCGAGGACGAGGTGCCTGAGTCGCAACGCTAACTGTTGTGAGGTTGCCGCCGGTCATAGACGAAGATGAAAGCCGCCGCAGGGGAAAGGTTCCCTTGCGGCGGCTTTGCTGTTAAGGCTGTTGAATGCGGCGCGTTGGCGCTACCAGCTTACCTCGATATCGCGAATGCGCTGATAGAGCCATTCGTTCTGCGGCACTTGGATATCGTGTTTGGCGGCCAGGCGGCAAATGGTGCCCGCGAATTCCTCGACTTCGGTTTTGCGCCTTGCGATGCGGTCCTGCGCCATCGAGGGCATACCGGCAGGGTCGATCCCCTCGATGAGGTGCACCATCTGCGTCAGGTCTGCCTCGATCAGCTCAATGCCCTCGGCGTTGGCGACCGCAAGCGTCTCTCGCATGGCGGAAACAAAGCAGCGGCGCTGCTCGGAGCCCGGCTCCGTGGCGCTTCCGTAGGTCCCGCCGTAGGCCATGCAGGTCTGGTTGATGCCGTCGTTGAGCATGAGTTTGGCCCACATGCGGTGCGCAATGTCGCTCTCGACGGTATGGGCGATGCCGCAGCGCGTGTAGAGCTCGTCGATTGCGGTGATGGTTGCGGGATCCGTGCCGGCCGCCGCGCCAAAGCGGATTTCGCCCGCATTGGTAAAGGTGAGCGCGCCGTCGAGGAATACGGCGTCCATGCCCTGGCAGATACCCAGGACGGTGTGCTTCCAGCCAAAGCGCTCGGCAGTCTTTTGCTCGCTCGTAATGCCGTTGCACAGCGAGGCGATGAGCGTGTTGGGTCCCACGACGCGCTCCATAGTCTTGAGTGCCACATCGAGTCCAGTCGTCTTGACTGTAAGGATGACCAGATCGGCGGGCGTTGCCTCGCTGACGCGGACGGATTTTAGCGCACAGGGCTTGCCGTTGACGGTGAGCGCGTCGCCCGCGTGACGCTCAAAACGGGCGTCATCCATAACGTATTCGACGGCGTCATTGCCGAGGGCCTTGGCAATCATGCTCCCGTAGAGCAGGCCGACGCCGCCCTTGCCGATAAAGGCGACCTTGTTGATCTGCACGTGAATCATCTCCCCATATATAAGGCGCCCGCGTAAGGGGCGCCTGATGGATTGTATGTCGCCGGGACGTTTGGTGAGCGCGCGGGGCTGCTGTTAAGAAAAAGAAACTATTGCGCTGTGCGCTTATGCCGCAGGGCAGACCGCGAAAACGCGTGCGGGATATCCAACGCCATCGCGCACCTTGGGGAAGGTGCAGAAGATGACAGCGCCTGTGGCGGGAAGCTCGTCCAGATGGTCCATGACCTCGATCTGATAACGGTCGACCGAGAGGATGTATTGTTCACCGGGGTAGGGGTAGGCGTCCTCGCGCGTGGTCACGCTCGCCTCCTTTCATCGGGCTTTTTGCTGATGTTAAAGCGGTGTCGTGACGGCTCGATTTCTGCTACGTTACGATACGTTCTCGATTGCGATTCTGATGTGTTTCGGTGGCGTGACGGGTTTGTTTCGCCTTGTTAGGGCTTCGATGGGAGAGGAGGGGCCGTGCAGTATCGCGTTGACCCCAAAGGCGGTAACCGTATCTCGGCGTTGGGGCTGGGGTGCATGAGGTTTTCCGGCGCGCCGGGACGCCCCGATGCGAAGACAGCTGATGCTATCATTTCCCGCGCCGTGGAGCAGGGGATAAATTACCTGGACACGGCGTACCTTTATCCCGGCAACGAGGCATGCGTGGGCGCTTCGCTTGAACGCTTGGGCCTGCGCGACCAGGTTTTGCTCGCGACCAAGCTGCCGCACGCCTCGTGCAAGTGCGCGGAGGATTTCGACCGTTTCTTTGATGAGCAGCTGCGCCGCCTGCGGACTGACCATATCGACTACTACCTCATGCACAACATCACCTCGCCCGCCCAGTGGGAACGCGTGGTGGCGCTGGGTATCGAGGATTGGATTGCGCGCCAAAAGGCTGCGGGGCGTATTCGCCAGATAGGTTTTTCGTACCACGGCAGTGCGGCGGACTTCTTCACGATGCTTGACGCGTATGACTGGGACTTTTGCCAGATCCAGTATAACTACGCTGGAGAGCACTACCAAGCGGGAACGGCGGGACTCATGGCAGCCGCCGAGCGCGGGCTCGCGGTGTTTGTGATGGAGCCGCTTTTGGGTGGACGCCTGGCGGGCAAACTACCTCCGCGGGCCCGCGCCGTGTTCGATGACGTACGCGATCCGTATCTGAAGACGCCGGCTGCTTGGGGCCTTTCGTGGGTGTGGAACCATCCTCAAGTCACGATGCTGCTTTCGGGCATGACCGATACCGCGCAGGTGGATGAGAACGCGGCGCTGGCTGATCGTGCACTGCCGGATTCGATGACGACAGAGCAGCTCGATACCATCGCACGCGTGCTGGGAGAGTTTGAGAAATCGAATCGCGTGCCCTGTACGGGGTGCGGCTACTGCATGCCGTGCCCCAAGGGTATCAATATTCCCGGCTGCTTTGGCGCCTACAACGCGAGCTATGCGCATAGTTGGTTTACGGGGCTGTCTCAATACTTTACGGCGAGCGCGGTGCGGACGAACGAGCCCAAGCTGGTGAGCAACTGCGTCAAGTGCGGCAAATGCGCGCGTCACTGCCCGCAGCACATCGATATTCCCGAGCGTCTCGACGATGTGCGCCGACGTTTCCAGCCTGGCCCCGTAACGGCCGCACTTAAAGCCTTTTGCAAAACGCGCTCCTGATGCCCCTTTTATAACTTGCGGTGGAATAGTTCCTGTTTGCGGCAGAATAGGGGCCAAACAGGAACTATTCCACCGCAACTGAAGGGGGCTGTCGTGGGCCATCGGGATTCATGTGATGATTTGCGTGAGGTTCGTTGGGGCGTTTTGGGCGCTGGGCGCATTTCGCATCGATTCGCATCGTCGCTCAAGGAGGTGGACGGGGCACGGCTTGTGGCTGCCGCCGGTCGCACTCCTTCGCATGTTGAGGAGTTTTGCAGGGCGTTTTCGATTGATGCCGCGCACAGTTATGCCACGGCTGACGATAGCGGCGATGCGGCTTATGATGCGTTGATTGCCGACCCCGATGTCGACGTAATCTACTTGGCTCTTCCGCATGGCATGCATGCGCGTTGGGCCTGTCGCGCGCTGCGCGCCGGAAAGGCCGTGCTGTGCGAAAAGCCGGCCGTTTTGAATGAAGAAGAGGCCTATGTGATCGCCTCGGTTTCCCGTGAGTGCGGCGTGCTGTTTATGGAGGCGATGAAAAATCGGTTTTGCCCGATGCGCACTCGCGTGAAGGACTTGCTTGCGTCGGGCGAGCTCGGCCGTATCGTCTCGATTGAAAGCGTGCAAAAACTCGATTATGGTGAGCCCCCTTCGAGTTATCTGCTCGACCCGTTGCAGGGTGGCTGTCTATATGACATGGGCTGCTATGCGGTCGGGTGGTTTGAGGATCTACTTGCGGGTGCGTGCGATGTTTCGTCTCGTGAAGTTCGCTGGCGTGACGGATCGGGCGGCCGCGTCGATTGGGCCGACGAGATCCATATGAGTGTCGGCGGTATACCCATTCATATGGTGTGCGACGGCAAAGCAGCATATGAAAGCCGCTTAACGATTGCCTGCGAGCGGGGCTCGTTGGAAATCGACCGTCTCCATCGCCCCGAGCTCGCCCATGTGAAGTATTCCGACGGGCGAACGCTCGAAATAAATGCCCCGTTTGAGGTCGATGATTTCTACGGCGAAATCCAGCATGCGACCCAGCTCATCCGGGCGGGGAAACTCGAGAGTCCCGTCATGCCCCTTGCCGCCACACAGCGCTGCGCGCGCATTATCGATGCAATCCGTCTAGCCCTCTAGGCTTGGCGCTGACGCGTAGGGGATCATGACGCTGGCGCCCGTAGCCGTAGTGCTTGGCGGCCCGCATCTCTGATGCCCCTTTTATAAGTTGCGGTGGAATACGGTCTATTTGCGCCAAAATAAGGCACCAATAGACCGTATTTCACCGCAACTGATGAGGGGGAGCTGGAGATGCTGACGATTGGGTGCCATCTTTCGACGACGAAGGGCTATCGGGCGATGGGGGAGACGGCGCTATCCATTGGCGCCAATACCTTTGCATTCTTTACGCGCAACCCGCGCGGCGGCAAGGCGAAAGATCTTGACATGTATGACGTGGCGGCCCTGCGCGAGCTTATGGAGCAAAACGACTTTGGCCCGCTCGTGGCTCATGCCCCGTATACCTATAACCCCTGCTCGGCCAAAGAGCGGGCGCGCGAGTTTGCCCTGGAGGCCATGGCAGAGGACCTGCGGCGCATGGAGGCGCTGCCCGGCAACTACTACAATTTCCATCCCGGTGCGCATGTGGGGCAGGGCCCCGACGCCGGTATTCAGATGATCGTCGACACCCTGTGCCAGGTGATGTTTGAGGGGCAGCAGACGACGGTGCTGCTCGAGACCATGGCGGGAAAGGGTACCGAGGTGGGCCGCAGCTTTGAAGAGCTGGCGCGCATTATCGACGGTGCTGCCGCCAGGCGTCCAGAGCTATCGGACAAGCTGGGCGTGTGTCTGGACACCTGCCATGTGAGCGATGCCGGCTACGACATCATCCATGATCTGGACGGCGTACTCGACGAGTTCGACCGCGTGGTGGGTATCGACCGCTTGCATGCCGTACACATCAACGATTCGAAGAACCCCTGCGGCGCCCATAAGGACCGCCACGAATGCATCGGTAAGGGCTATCTGGGTAGTGAAGAGTTTGGCGGCGGTATGCAGGTTATGCAGAATATTGTATCGAATAGCCGCTTGCGCGCATTGCCATTCATTTTGGAGACACCGAACGAACTTGCAGGTTATGCGGCTGAAATCAAACTGTTAAGGTCGTTACAGCAGTAATGACTGTCACAAAGTGGAGTGTTCCATTCACGTTATGGGTTTGTTTCAATCAGTTTTCTAATTGCAGATTCTCCCAAGCGGGTGCATAATAGCCATCAGTTTTTGCAGACCTCTGAATCAAACGGGGTCACCGGAAGGAGACTGATTATGAAGCTGAAGAAGCTTGGCGCATTTGCCGCCACGGGCGCCATGGCGCTCGCCCTCGCACTGACGGGCTGCGGCTCGTCCAACGCCACCTCTGGTTCTGATGCCGGTTCCAGCAGCTCTGACGACGCTAAGGTCGAGAAGGTCGACGGCTCCAAGGAGTACGCGCTCGTCAAGGACGGTACGCTGACCGTCGGCACCTCTGCCGAGTACGCGCCGTTTGAGTACAAGGATGACAACGGCGATTATCAGGGCTTTGACCTTGAGCTCATCAAGGCTATCGGCGACAAGCTGGGCCTGGATGTCGAGTACGTCAACAATGACTTCGACACACTCGTACCCGGTGTCGCTTCGGGCGCTAAGTACGACGTCTCCATCGCGGCTATCACCGACACGCCCGAGCGTGAGAAGGAAGTCACTTTCTCCGATTCCTACTACATGGACGATCAAGCTATCGTGACCAAGGTCGATAATACCGACATCACGGCCGATAACTACAGCGAGAAGCTCAACAATGCCGACGCTACCATCATCGTCCAGTCTGGCTCGACCGCCGAGGCCTTTGCCCAGGAGAACTTCCCCAAGGCCAAGATCGTCCCCTACAAGGACGCCACCGAGTGCTTCAGCGCCCTGCAGTCCGATAAGGGCGACGCCGTAGTCACCAACCGCTCCGTTGCCAGCCAGCTGACCGCCGAGCAGTTCAACACCTGCCAGACCATCAAGCAGATCAGCACCGGCGAGGAGTACGCCATCGCCATCAACCAGGGCAACACCAAGCTCAAGGACGACATCAACCAGGCCATCAAGGACCTGACCGACGACGGTACCGTCGACGCCCTCATGGCTAAGTACAACATCAAGTAAAATAGCTACTTGATTGTGCGCAGGCCCTTTCCGTTTTGGCGGAGAGGGCCTTTGCGCTTCTCTTGACGGAGAGCATTTCCGTCTCGTTTTGCCGGCAACTTCTACGATAGGAGCCACCTTGTCTCGACTGAACAAAGGGGCCGCGGAGCAGCGTTTTCCACTGCCCGCCTTGCTCCAAAAGCTAGCCTGCGTCATGGCCGTGGCGCTCGCGCTGGTGTGTGCGGGGGCATATGCGCCCACGACCGCCCAGGCGCTTGAGACCGCAAGGATTACCGCCCGACCCAATACCGGTTCGGGTAGCGCTGTGGTCGGCGGTACCGAGACGCGCGTCACCTGGGAAGTTCAGGCCGATGCCGACGAGGAACTGAGCGGTCTTTCGCTGACGTTTGTCGACGGTACGACGTTTGGTACCGATGACACGCGATTGACGATGCTCTCGGGCGAGGACCTCATGGATCGTACGCCCATGAAGCCCACGTGCAAGGCTGACGGCCAGACGCTCAAGATCGACTTTGGCGAGACGGCGCCTGCCGGCGGCTTTTTCCGTGTCGAGGTCTACGGCGTGACCTTCCCCGTCGAGGGCGGCGATGAGGCCTTTAGCGGCACCTACACTTTGGCCGATGGTTCGACCAAGAAGATCTCCAAGATTCCTTCCGTCGAGATTAAGGGCGTGACGGCATTCGATAACTTCCTGGCCGACCTTAAGGAGCAGCCGTGGGTCGAGGCATGGAATTCCAACATGTTCCTTCGCCTGTTCCTGAACCCGGTCATTTTGGTCCAGAGCCTGCCGATCGTCTTCAAAGGCTTCCTCATGTCGCTCTCGATCGTGCTCGTGGCGTTTCCGCTGGCAATTCCCTTTGGCTTTGCCTTGTCGCTCATGCGCATCTCCAAGTCGCGCATCCTTCGTTGCCTTGCCGGCATTTATGTGAATATCATCCGTGGTACGCCGGCGTTCCTGCAGATCTACATCGCGTTCTTTGGCCTGCCGCTTGCCGGCGTCAAGGTGGACGACTATGTGTTGGGCGTCATCGTCATGGCCATGAACTCGTCCGCCTACCTGTGCGAGATCTTCCGCGCCGGTATTCAGTCGATCCCCAAGGGTCAAAACGAGGCCGCTCGCTCGCTGGGCATGAATGCCTTCCAGACGCTGCTCTACGTTATGATTCCGCAGACGTTCCGCAATGTCCTGCCTACGCTGACCAGCGAGTTTATCCTGCTTTACAAGGATACGTCGCTGCTCGCGGCCGTGGGCGTGGTCGAGATCGTCATGAACGCCCGCACCATCGTGGCCACGACGGGCTCCATCACGCCGTATGTGGTTGCCGCCCTGTTCTATCTGGTCATCACCCTGCCGCTTGCACGCTTGGTGAGCGGTCTTGAGGCGAGGCTTTTGGGCACGGCCGAAACCAAAAAGAAGCGTCCCACCAAGAGCGCCGGACAGGTTGTCGCGACGCCCGCCGATCACATCGCCGGTCTGTAAGGAGGTCCTATCATGAGCGAAACCAATAACTCGAACGAGGTCGTCGTCAGCATCAAGAATCTCCAGAAGGCCTTTGGCGATAACGTGGTCCTGCGCGATATCGATCTGGATGTGCACAAGGGCGAGGTCGTCGTAGTCCTGGGTCCTTCGGGCTCGGGCAAGTCGACGATGCTTCGCTGCATCAATCGTCTGGAGCATCCCACGAGCGGCTCGATCATCGTTGAGGGCGTGGATGTGTGCGCCAAGGGTGTCGACCTCAACAAAGTGCGCACGCACTTGGGCATGGTCTTTCAGCAGTTCAACCTGTTCCCGCACCTGTCAGTCAAAAAGAACGTCATGCTCGCGCAGCAAAAGGTGCTCAAGCGCAGCAAGGAAGAGGCCGAGAAGATCGCCATCGAGGAGCTGACCAAGGTTGGCCTGTCCGAGCGCATTGACTTTATGCCGAGCCAGCTCTCGGGCGGTCAGCAACAGCGCGTGGCGATCGCCCGCGCCCTGTCGATGAATCCTCACGTCATGCTCTTTGACGAGGCCACGTCGGCGCTCGACCCCGAGCTGGTTCGCGACGTTCTGGGTGTCATGCGCGATCTTGCACGTGACGGTATGACCATGATCGTGGTGACGCACGAGATGGGCTTTGCCCGCGATGTCGCCGACCGCGTGGTCTTTATGGACGGCGGCGTTATCGTGGAAGAGGGTACGCCGAGCGAGGTCTTCGACCACCCCAAGAGCGAACGCACCAAGGCGTTCTTGGGCAATATCTCGTAGCAACGCGTCGAGGTTGTTGATATAACAAACGGGGACCGGATAGTATCCGGCCCCCGTTTTTGTTTGGGCATGAGTGACTGTTGCTATGCGGTACTCGGCTGTCAGTTGCCTTGTGGCTTTCTGACGGCTTCGTTAGGCCAGCTCCGCTCCCAGGGCCTTGCAGGCCGCTTCGCCCTCATCATCGGGGGCGTCGTAGCAGATGACGGAATCGACGACGTTAACACCCGCCTCGTCGGCGTCCGCCTTCCAGTTGTCCATCCATTCGCCCTCGGCCCACGAATAGGAACCAAAGAGGATGACCTTCTTGTCGCCGAGGGCTTCCTTGACCTCATCCCACATGGGCTGGAACTCATCGTATTCAAGCTCCTCGGAGCCCATGGCGGGGCAGCCGAAGGCGATGGCATCATAGTTGGTGGCCTTGTCGGCAGAGAAGTCGGCGCAGGGGATGACTGCGGCCTCGGTTCCGGCTGACGTCGCGCCCTCGGCGACGAGGTTTGCCATGGCCTCGGTGTTGCCTGTGCCGCTCCAGTAGACGACTGCGATCTTGCTCATATTGAGTCCTTTCGGTTGTGCGGCGTGCGGCCGCGGTTTGTACGTTCTATCGGGTCGCCTGGGCAAGTTGCGCCAAGCTGCAGCCCTGCTGATAGATAAAGGTGAGGTGTTGGGTGCAGGCACGGTACGCATCAAACGTCGCAAGCGCCTGCTCGGCATTCGTATAGACCTTCCAGGCTCCAAAGATCTTGTAGTTCTCGCCACGTTGGGCGATGAACTCGTGCACGTCGTCGTAGGGATACCCCAGGAAGTAGCCAATTTCGTGTGGAAACTCGCAGGTGCAGCCGTTGTCGTAGCGTGCTTGATGGTCCAATGCGCATCGGGTTTGGCCGCATGCGCATTCCGCGGCGTTATTGCTTGCGAGCGTGATGCGCGATGCCAGGTGCACAAGACATGCCGAGAGGTTGCCGGTGTCGTAGCCCTCCTTGGCGAGTGCCGTTTTGGCGCGCGGGTCAGCAAGGTAAGTGGCGAGGCTATTGGGCCGATATGCGTATACGAGCGCCCCGCAGGGGCGCCAGACCAAAACGCTCAGATGAATGCCGAGCGAGTTAAGCTCGCGGTTGCACTGGGCGATAACGTTGAGCAGGCGTGCTCGGCGTTCTGCGATTGACGCGGTCGCGTCCGAACCATCCTGATGGGCGTAGACGCCGGGATAGGTAAAGAGCGATGCCGGCTTGATGCCCGCGAGCGTGGGAGAGCAGTTGCGCACGACCGCTGCCTGAAACGTTGGAATGTCTATGGTTCGGGTCACGGTGCTCCTTACGGATCTAAACTGTTAGCCTAGGAAAACTTATACACGAAAGTAAGCCATGGTCAACAAAAAAGTTTGAGTAGGGAAACTAATTGACCGAACCGACATGATTTTGGGTTAAGATGGGGACACCCCACGGGGGTATCTCTGAAATGGACCGTAAGGAAGGGGAGCGTATGAGCGACTTGCTCAACCCAGCAAATATCATCGTGCTGGGCGTGATTGCTATTGGTATGTTCTTTGGGCTGCGCCGTATTGCGGCGTCGACGCATGGGAAGAGTTGCTGCAGTGATGGCGCAAGCGGAAAGAAAGCCAAGAGGGTTGTTGTGGTGGATACCGATGCGTCGCACTATCCCTATAGCGATGAGCTGTTCATCGGCGGCATGAGCTGTGACGACTGCGCTCAGAACGTAGCCAATGCCCTCAATACGCTTGATGGCGTGTGGGCAACGGTAACGTATGCGGACCACACGGCACGCGTACGCTCGAAGCGCCCGGTTGATCGCGACACACTCGAGACGGCGGTGAGGGGTGCGGGCTATTACGTTATGAAAATGTAGGCGTTGCCCTCTCCGGTGGGTACCAGCCTCCTGCCCATTGTGACTATCGGCATCCAAAAATTTGCGCAAAAATAACCTTTAGATGCGGCAAAAGTGGAGTTTGGTGACGGTTCGCGCGGAATTCGCTACCAATCGAGCATCTATGAACCCGTCCAAAAAATTACAGGTGTATATTTATACACTGATTATTGCTGTGCTCAGATTGCAATTAACCGTGGACAGAAATGAAGAATGCTAAAACTGGGCTTTAGGACAGGGGAGGCTATAACCTTATGAGACGAGTGGGAACACTTGGCTTGGTGGCAGCGCTTGCCGCTATCTTGGTATCGCCGCTGCCGGCGCACGCCGAAGACGCATCGGGTGCCGTTACCTACAATGCGGGAAATGGGTATTCCTTTGAGAAGCTCTCGCATCCTACGGTAGGAACGTCGCAGCCGGATGGCATCGTCGACTACCAGGGTAACGGTGCCGTTGCTGTTCCGGGCGCCGATGGTAATACGGCCAACAACGAAGGCGATCGCGGCCAGAGCTACACTTGGGCGGCTGCGAGCTATGGTGACTGGCTTTATGTGGGCACCTGCTATGCGGCGATGGGCAACACGCTGACGCTCATGAACGGCACGCTGGGCGATTCCTTTGATGCCGAGACCATGCGTCTGACGCTGGAGGCCATGTTTAACGGCACGTTCTTCTACGGACAGCAGAAGGAGGACGGCACGGCCGACAAGGACAGCGGCGGCATCTTGGTCAAGATCAATACCAAGACTGGTGAGACCAAGCTGCTGCTCTCTGAATCGCTCAACGGCGTCGCTCCTTTGTTCCGCAATGCCGTGAGCTATAAGGGCAAACTCTATTTCTGCGGCAGCGTTAGGACCAATGGCGGCAAAAGCGGTCTGCCTGCTGTATATGAGATCGATCCTAAGACGGATGAGTACAAGGTCGTCTATCAGGGTCTTTCGAGCATGCAGGATTACGGCGCTGCCTACAAGCAGGGCATCTCAACCGGTATCCGCGGTATGTGCGTCCATGATGGCCAGCTCGTCATCAGCAACGTGGGTAAAGACGCGGCCGGTAAGTTTGTGTCGACAATCCTGACGTCGTCTGACCCCTCGAAGGGCCAGGAGAGCTTCACCGAGATTGCCAACTCGGATAGGCTGTTTAACTATCCGGCGATTCGCTATCAGGACAGCATCTACGGCGGCGCCATTTGGGATATGGTCTCGTACAATGGCCATCTCTATGCGACCATCTGCACCGGTACGCCCGAGAATGCCCCCGATGATAATTCCATGCAGTCGTTTGCCATGGTCCGTGGCGACAAGAACGCCGACGGCAGCTATTCGTGGACTCCGATTGTCGGCGACCAGGAGGCGGACGGTGCAAAGTATTGCTTCGGCATCGATCCTGCCCGCACCCGTTCTGGTGCTGCCAACCTCATCGTCTACAACGACTACCTCTATATCGGTGAATATAACGACGAGGAGATCGCCCTCGAGCGCATTCTCTTTAATAAGTCCAATTCTGACGAGAGCGGCAAGAGCAGCATGGGCGGCGTTGACTGCTCGTTTGTGAATGCCAATCTTGAGCAGTCGGTCAACATCTATCGCATGGACAAGGACGAGAACATGGAGCTCGTCGTTGGCGATCGCACCGACATGTTCCCCGAGGGCGGTATTTCCGGCCTGACTTCGGGCTTTGACCGAAACGAGAACCAGTACATTTGGCGCATGCAGAAGTTCGACGGCAAGCTGTATATCGGTACCTTTGATACCGCGAGCCTGCTTGAGCCGATCGGCCAGTTCTCTAATGGTGACATTATCGATATGACGCCCGAGGAGTGGGCCTCTCAGGTTCAGCGCCTTAGGGACCTGCTCAATCACCTGCTCGACAAGAAATCGCCTGACGACCCCATCGTTCCCGTGAACACGCTTGCGGACGATGATTCAAACGAGGCCGCCGAGGTCGATGACGAGAAGGCTGAGGCCGTCGAGGTCGATGGCGAGAAGGCTGAGGCCGTCGAGGTCGATGGCGAGAAGGCTGAGGCCGTCGAGGTCGACGACGAGAAGACCGAGGTTGCTAAGGGCTTTGGTGACCTGAACGATGCGCTAGAGGATGCCACGGACGATCTTTGCGATCAGACCGCGACGATGTCCGCGGACGTTGAAGACGACGCCGCTTATGTCCAGAAGATCGATAGCGAGATCGCGTACTTCAAGTCCTTTGCCGACCAGTATCAGGACATGCTCGATAGCTATGAGAGCCTGAAGCAGCAGTACGAGGATGCCTATGGCACCGAGCTGCCGAGCGATATTCAGGATGCGCTCGATAAGCTGCTGAGCGAGGAGAATCTCAAGAAGCTGCAGAGCGTGCTTACGTGCATGTGTTACCTTCGCGATGCCGAGCGTGGCTTTGATATGTATGTGACCGAGGACGGCGTGAACTTTACGACGCTGACGACCAATGGCTTTAACGATCCGTATAACCATGGTCTGCGCACCTTTGCGGTGACCAACCAGGGTCTGTGCCTCGGTACCGCTAACCCGTTCTATGGCTGCCAGGTTTGGATCCAGCGCAAGGAGAATTCGGAGAATCCGATTGATCCCGGTACTCCGGATCCGACGGAGCCCACCGATCCTTCGCAGCCGGGTGGCGGCGATCAGCCTGGTGGCAGCCAGACGGGCGGCAACGACCAGTCGAGCAGCACCACGACGACCGTTTCGACGACCGCTAAGAAGGCTCCGAAGGACGGCTCGCTGCCTCACGCTGGCGACTCGACCCTCACGTTGGTCTTGGGATTGCTGGTTGCAGCTGCCGCAGTGCTTGGCATTGCCCTCGTCTTGCGCAAGCGTTCTCGTCGCTAGGTTCGACCACGCAGCTCGATGCCTTGGATATCGTCGAAGTCGATGGCGATATCCCTGAGTTTGAGCAGCTTGAATGCGGGTAACACTTCGTCGAGAATGCCCGTTCGACTACGATAGCCGTACATATCGTAATAGGTGACGCGCACCAGGTCGCCGCGTTTGAGGCCCTCGAGCTTTTTCGAAAGCTCGAGGGCTTTTTCTTCTGTGAGTTCGCATTTGGGCTCAACAGTGATCTCTTGTTTGCGCACAAGCTCGTAGTATCCCGTGAGGGCGGCAAAGGGCATAAACTGCGCGGCACGGCCGGCGCGGACGGCGCCGTTGGCGGTGAGCTTGGGGTCGGCGGATCGACGTCTTCCCTCGGGGTCCGCTAGACGTTCAAAAGGCGTCGGCGGCCGCATCAGCTGTTGTTGGGACTTAGGCACGATGTCCTCCTACCTGAGCGTTGCGTTCGCGTGCGGTGGCGCCGGCGGTAAAGCTTAATCCCTTGACGAGCGCGTTCTTGCCGTACTTGCCCTTCACGGCCAGGACGGCGCGCGCCAGGTCGCGCTCGCGCTCATCGGCCTCGATATCGCTAAACAGGTCGATAGTGGCAAATTCTTCGGGCATGAGGTTGCCAAATCCCAAGTTGATGCGTTTGACCGGTCGTTTGGGATCGACGGTCTGCGCCCAGAGCTCATCGAAATAGCCCATGATCTTCTTAAACGAATTGGTGCGCTCGGGCAGCTTGCGGGATGCATTGGAATGTGCGAACAGCGCAGCATAGCCACCACGCGGTTTGCCGCCGTGCTCTCCCACAAAGATGCCGTCGATTGCCTGTGCTTCGCGCACCAGGCGGCGCCGTTCGTCATCGCGTTGGACGGGCTTGGGCGCACGGGGTGCGAGCTCGTGGCCGGCGGTTGCGGCGGGTTCGATGCTCGACGTGCTCGAACGCAAATGCCCGCATCCGTCCACATATTGCGCTGTGCCGCTGGCGTCGAGACGGCGTATGTCGGCGCGCTCGCTCGCGTAGCCTACAAAGAGCGAGATGCTGTCGCACGCCACGTGCTTATCGACTAAGTCCAGCACAGCGTTGTCGACCATCTCGCGCAACACGGTGTAGGCTTGCTCATAGGCATAGCCTTTCGATAGCACTTGCCCCGTGGTTGTTGAGGTTGCCTGCGGGCGATAGGCCTGAATATCGGCGATAGTTGTCGGCTCGCGCCCAAAGGCGTGGTCGATAAGATACTCGGCATTGACGCCGAGCTCGTCGTAAAGCAGGTTTTCGTCGAGCGCGGCGACGCCCATCAGATCGTATACCCCGTACTTTTCGAGGCGGGCTGCCACGCCGGGGCCGATGCCCCAGATGTCGGTGATGGGACGATGGGGCCAGATCTCCTTGCGAAAGGTCTCGTCGTCGAGTATGCCGATGCGGCTGGGTACGTGCTTGGCGGTGATATCGAGTGCAACTTTGGCCTGGAATAGGTTGGGGCCGATGCCGACCGTCGCCGTGATGCCGGTGCGCGCCAGGACCTCGTCGCGCAACATGCAGGCGAAGCCTTCCGCATCGGTGTGATAGAGGTCCAGATAGGGTGTCACGTCGATAAAGCACTCGTCAATTGAGTAGACGTGAACGTCTTGCGGACTGACGTATTCCAGGTAGATACCGTAGATCTGCGCCGACACCTCCATGTAGTGCTGCATGCGCGGTACGGCCTTGATGTAGTCGATGCCGTCGGGAATCTCGAATAGGCGGCAGCGGTTGTGAATACCTAAGTCCTTCATGGCCTGCGTGATGGCGAGGCAGATGGTCGTGCGTCCGCGCGATTCGTCGGCAACGACTAGGTTGGTGGTGAGCGGATCGAGCCCACGGTCGACGCACTCGACGCTGGCATAAAACGTCTTGAGGTCGATGCAGATATAGGTGTGCTGCTCGTGCGCCACGCGTCCTCCCATCAAACACATGTTCTTATCGAATACATGTTCGATAATACCCGCTCATCCGGACATCGTCAAAACCTGCCAAAAAGGGACTGGTTTGTTTTGGTGGGTATGGTCGTGCGGCTGCATCGGGTTTTTAACGCAGCTCTAAAGAGTGCGAAACAGCCCGGAAAACCTCGCTTCGTAGCATGGGCCTAACGATTGATACCGCCTATATGCACGGAAGGTTGTGGAAAAGATGGTCAACTATGGGTTTGGTATGCCGACGCGCTTGGTTGCGGATGGGGATGTGGCTCGCTGGTGCGGGCGATTAGTTGCCCACTATGGCGGCACCAAGGCACTGGTCGTGCTGGGAGGCGACAGGCACACGCGTGATGAGCTCGTTTCGGCGGCACTTGGCTCGCTTGATCGAGCCCTGCTCGAGTGTGTGCTTTTCCGCTGCGGCTCGGTTGAGGACGATGGGGGAGACGAGCTGATCGACGAAGCCGTGGCCCTGGCGACCGACGAAGGCGTGGACTTTGTCTTGGCGATTGGCGATGCCGATGCTGCCGGCTTTGCACGCGAACTCGCCCGTCGCATGGCAGCGATCGATGCCGGCGAAGACGGCTTTGTGCCTTATGGATGCATTGTCTCGGAGGGCAAGGTGCCTGCCGTCGTGGGCGCCGGTGAGGTTCCCGTTTTTGCCATCATCGCGCCCGAACTGCTGGAGGGCATCGGGTCTCCTCTGCGCGAGCTGCTCGGCAGTGTGTGCACCGCGGCCTAATATCTGCCATAAAGGGATGGGTTATTTTTGGTTGGTAAAGCGTTTGACCTGCCAAAATAAACCTGTCCCTTTTTGGTCGGTCGCCGTTTGGGGGCGGATTGATAACGCTCGCTGATTACGGTCTTGACCTGAGCTAGAATAGTGGCATCTGAATGTCCGGGCGCATGGAGGCGTGCGCCCGTATGCTGAGGAGGACTCTATGGCAACTGTTGCCGCACCTATCGATGCTACGTCGACTGCCGCTTGGAAGGCGCTCGAGGCTCATCAGGAGAAGCTCGAGGCCGAAGGTATCGACCTCAAGGCCTGGTTCGCTGCTGACGCCGAGCGCGTGAACAAGCTGAGCTTTGACGCCGGTGACCTGCACTTCGATCTGTCGAAGAACCTGGTGACCGATGAGACCGTCAAGCTGCTGTGCGATCTTGCCCGCGAGGTGAAGCTCGAGGAGCGCCGCGACGCCATGTTCTCCGGCGAGCACATCAACACCACCGAGGACCGCGCCGTCCTGCACACCGCGCTTCGCCGCCCGGCAACCGAGAAGGGCCAGCTCATCGTCGACGGCCAGGATGTCGTCGCCGACGTGCACGAGGTCCTCGACCGCATGTATGCCTTCGCCGAGCGCGTGCGCTCCGGTGAGTGGAAGGGCGTTACCGGCAAGAAGATCGAGCATCTGGTGTCCATCGGCATCGGCGGCTCCGACCTGGGCCCGGTCATGGCTTACGAGGCTCTGCGCCCCTATGCCGACGCCGGTATCGACTGCCGCTACATCTCCAACATCGACCCCAACGATCAGGCAGAGAAGCTCAAGGGCCTCGATCCCGAGACCACGCTCGTGATCATCGTTTCCAAGACTTTCACCACGCTCGAGACCCTCACCAACGCTCGCGAGGTCAAGACCTGGATGCTCGAGCAGCTCAAGGCTCAGGGTGCCATCGACGGTTCCGATGAGCAGAACGCCGAGGCCGTGGCAAAGCACTTTGTCGCCGTTTCCACCGCACTCGAGAAGGTCGAGGCTTTCGGTATCGACCCGGCCAACGCCTTCGGTTTCTGGAACTGGGTCGGCGGCCGCTATTCTGTCGACTCCGCCGTGGGCCTGTCGCTGATCGTCGTGCTCGGCCCCGAGCGCTTCCAGCAGTTCCTCGAGGGCTTCCACGCCATCGACGAGTACTTCTGCAACACGCCGCTCGAGAACAATGCCGTCGCGCTGATGGGTCTGCTCAACGTCTGGTACGTCAACTTCTTCGGTTCCAAGAGCCACGCCGTGCTTCCGTACTGCCAGTATCTGCACCGCTTCCCGGCCTACCTGCAGCAGCTCACCATGGAGTCCAACGGCAAGCATGTCCGCTGGGACGGCAGCGCCGTGACCTCCGACACCGGTGAGATCTTCTGGGGCGAACCCGGCACCAACGGCCAGCATGCCTTCTACCAGCTGCTGCACCAGGGCACCGTGGTGGTTCCGGCCGATTTCATCGCCTTCGCCAATACCGCCAACCCTGCGACCGACAGCGGTCAGGACGTGCACGAGCTGTTCCTGGGCAACTTCCTGGCCCAGACCAAGGCACTCGCCTTTGGCAAGACGGCCGACGAGGTTCGTGCCGAGGGCACGCCCGAGCAGATCGTCCCGGCCCGCTGCTTTGAGGGCAACCGTCCGACGACCTCGATCTTCGGTGACACGCTGACCCCGTTTGCGCTCGGCGAGCTCATTGCCTTGTACGAGCACATCACGTTTGTCGAGGGCACGGTCTGGGGCATCGACTCCTACGACCAGTGGGGCGTCGAGCTGGGCAAGCAGCTTGCCAAGCAGATTACCCCTGCCTTCCACGACGACGCCGCCAAGGCCGAGCAGGACGCTTCGACTCAGGCGCTCATCGAGTTCTATCGCGCGCACCGTAAGTAGTCGCTGCTGTTAACGCATCGCGCCTTATAGTCAGGGGCCCGTATCCTATCGGATGCGGGCCCCTTTGCTTTGCCGTGGTCCCGGGGCGCACGGCCTTTGTGGAACATCGCCGGGGCGTCGCGCGCTGCGAGAACCCTGCGCCTAGATCTCGGCCTCCGCATGGCCTCGCTGCGCCTCGGGCAGCTCCCCGTAGAGCGGATGGTCTTCGAGCCTAAAGCGCTCGACCTGTTCGGGAGTGCGACCGCGTACAAAGAGCCACGAGCGATCAATCGGCGTCGCCATGAGCGTGCTGGGCAGCGCGTCGGCGCGGTCGGAAAACACCCGGGCACTCTCGGGATCCTGGAACGCCAGCACCAGATGCGTGTCGCAGTTGCCCATGATGGAGCGTGCGCGTGCCTCGCCATAGAGCGCATCGAGCTGGTTGGTCGACTGCAGCAGCAGCGTTGCCCAGATGTTGCGGCTTCGGATAATCGAGAGCACGTTGTCGATCTGGGGGATCTGCAGATTTGCGAAGTCATCGAGCATAAAGCGCACGGGCACGGGCAGACTGCCGTCGGGCTGCCTATCGGCCTCACGAATGAGGCCCATAAACGCCTGCGAAATAAAGAGGCCGGTCAGCGGATCGAGATTGCGGTCAATATCGCTCACGGTTACAAACAGGGCGCGGGGGGTGTGTCCCATGGAAGCGAAGTCCACCTGATGGCACTCACGATAGAGCTGTGCCGCACCGTCGAATCCCAGACACATGACCTTTTCGGCAAGGATGTCGACGATGCTCGCGTGCATGCGCTCGGCATTTTGCGTAATGGCGTAGCGCCGCCATAGCGAGAGGGCATAGCTTTGGGGGTCGGTCGTGATCAGGTCGTCGAACAATCGACCCGTGGCACCGTCCTGCAGGTGCTCGATCAGCTTGATGACCGAGCTGATCGTCTGCTCGTCGGCGGGTAGCTGTTCGGTGACGTAGGCGATAAGACACGACAGCAGGTTTGCCGCCGCATGATCCCAAAAAGGCTGGTTGTTGTCCTCGATGGGGCAGATGGCCTTTGCCACCGAGAGGATGTCCTGCTGGTTGGGCCTGCCGTCCGCCTTGCGGCGAATGTGCCTCAGGGGGTTGTAGCCGCAGCGCTCGATGCCGGGCGCAGGGGCCGGGACGGTGTTGAGGTCGGCGAAGTTGAGACATTGCACGCGGTAACCGTGGGCTGCCAGCACGGGTCCCACTTCGCGACAGAGCGTGCCTTTGGTGTCGAGCACGATGTAGCTTGCGTTCATTTGCAGCAGGTTGGGCTTGAGGACGTTTCGGGTCTTGCCGGCTCCCGAGGGGCCGATCACAAGTGCGTTGTTGTTGAGTCCCGTTTGGCGGGTGTCGCAGGAAAGCGTTCGATCCTTGGCGAGGATGGTGGACGATGCGGACTCAGATGCGGCGAGGCGGCTGGCGAGGTTAGACATGGGCGACCTCCTTGGTGGTCGAGAGGATTTCGTGGGCAAAGCCGAGCTCGACGGCGCGCTCGGCCGAAAGGTAGGTGTCTTTTGCAGTGAGGGACTGGATGCGCTTGGGCGTGAGGCCGCTGCGGTCCGAGAGGATTTGCGTGAGGGTCTTGCGGGTCTGCATGAGACGCCGGCTGGTTTCCTGCAGCGCAAGTGCCGAGCCGCCTGCCCCCTGGGGGATCAGCGGGTCGTGAATCATGAGCTCTGCATGGGGCGCCATACGGCGATCGTCGCCGCCCATAAAGATCACGGCGCCCATGGACGCGGCGAATTCCAGGCAGACGGTGCGGATGGGGCACGATGCGAGGCGCATGGCGTCATAGATCGCAAGACCCGATCGCACACTTCCGCCGGCGCTGGCGACAAATATGGTGATGGGGCGGCTGGGGTCGGTGGCATCGAGCAGGAGGATCTGCTGGCATAGGTCGTGGGCCATCGGGGTTTCGATGTTTCCCATGACGGAGAGCTCGCGACGGGCGAGCATCTCATCGTAAATGCTGGTGAGTGTGATAACTCGGGCGGATTCACGCATGGTGAGGGGGCTGATGATGGGGGAATGATTGGTGTCCATGAGGACTCCTTTCTGTTGGTTGTGTTGTGGAATAGGCTTGTTGCCCGCGGAGGGGCTGGCGGGCTACAGGGTTCGTCCGAGCCTGAGATCGAGCTCGGTTGTGGGGCAGGCTGCCTGTTCGTGCGGCTCGCAAGCGCCAAGGGCTCCAAAGCGATGGAGCGTTGCGGCGGGCGTGGTGTAGGCGAGCCGCAGCTGATGCTCGACAGGGGCACATCCGTCATTTTTGTAATGAGCCGCGTAGTACTGCGCGATGCTGGCGTTCATCTCGCTGCCATTGCGATGGCGCTCAAACTGGCGTCTGCAGGTCTCGATGATCTTTGCTACCGACTTGGGTGCCGTCGCGGGAACAAGGGCGAGATAGCCCTCAAATAGCTCGTTGATGCTCAGGAGGCACAGCAGGTCGATTAGCGTCCTTATGGCTGCTCCCTCGGCGGAAAAGTGCGCGGTCATGCGGTTGTATCGGTTGCGGTCGACGATGGCCGCATGGGGTCTTGGAGTTTTCTGCCCCGTGGTCCCGGGCTTTTGCCGCGCCTGTGTATTGAGCTCGACGTTGCAGCGCTTGAGGCCGTCCAACGGAAGGAACAGTGCGGTGCACAGGGTGTTCCGCTTGCTTTCGAGTTCATGACGCTCGTCGGGTTCCCATTCGAGTTTGAGTTTCGTGTCGAGCGCCGTAAGCATATGGGCTAGGCAGCCTACGGTAAGAACGTACGAATCGTTGTCGCGTTTTGGGGCATAGGGGTCTGTCAGCTTGCGAATGTCGGGGTCGCCCATGATCTTTGTGCAGCGCTTCAGCAGTTGAGGGTGGTCGGCCAAGATCGTCGCGAGCGGTAGCGACGCGTAGTTCTTGATGGTCGCGGCGGCAAAGGCGGCGTCATATTCGTTTGCATATGCTCGCTCAATTCGGGCATCCAGAATGCTTTTCTTATCGCTGTCTTCAGCGTGGTGGTTTGTCATAGCTTCTCCAATCGGTTGATGTTCGTGCTGTTTGTTGATGTGTTGGTTGTCGTGAGTGATGTGCTTGCCGTGGGTGATGTGCTGACGTTGGGGTGCTATGCGGTTTTCAATGAGCCCGTGAGGCAGTTGCTGCAGGGGCGGGATGGAACGGCCCATGCAAGGCGGAAGGCATCGTGCTCAAAATCGAGACAGCAATGCCTTGGGTGCCTCACATGTGGCAGTTACCTCATTAAGTTGTCATTGCGTTTGGGGCTGTACTTTGCCGATCTTCTTTCTCTTACACGCTGAAAACTGAAACTGAATATGCTCGATCTACTTAAAACCGCAACGGCGGTCTTTTATCAACTTACATGTCGGAACGTGTCTTTGCAAGTACTTTTTTGCGTTTGTTTCAAATGGGGTGGTTTTGCAACCGTCACGCGCCACGCTATGCGAACGCGCCCCGGCTCAGATAAGATGGTGCGATCGAGTTCTACCGCGCTCACCGCAAGTAGTCTTTGTTGCTGAGATAGGTCACGGCCGAAAGGGGCCCGTATCCCAACAGATACGGGCCCCTTGCTATTTAAATGGGCATGAGGGTGTATTGAGGGGGGATGTCTTGCTGTCGGCATCCGCGTGCGGTGCCATTCGCTGTCCGTAAATTATACGTTTACGGCTAATTTCATACCACTTGTCGGAATGCGGACGCTGTCCTTGCATGCCGGGCGTACATTGAACGTGGTTTTTCGCGTGAAGCCACGAATCGGTTGCCAGCCCTGAACAAGGAGGCCCAGCATGACGCTTGCCAAACCCATCAATAAATACATCGACTATATCGATGCCCCCGAGGACACGTTTGAGCAGTATGTCGAGAAGGCGTTAAAGTACAACTTTCGCTGCGTATTTGCGAACCTGCAGGAGTACGAGACGGGCCGCGCCATGCTCGAGGACTCTGACATCATCCTTGCCGGCGCTATCGACTTTCCCCAGGGCACTATGACGCTTGAGGAGAAGCTTGCGAGGTTTGAGGAATACGCTGCGTGTGGCTTTACCGAGATTGACTACGTTTTGAATCAGGAGTCGGTTGAGAACCGCGATTTTGATGCCATCGAGCGCGAGATGACTACCATTGCTGATTTTTGTCGCGCGCATGGCATCACTGACAAGGTGATCGTCGAGATGTGCAAACTGGACGGCGACGACGCCGCCAAGCGCCGTGTATGCGAGATCGCGCTGGAGGCCAAGCCGGGATTCCTTAAGACATCGACTGGCAGAAGCTTTGGCGGTGCTAAGCTCGAGGACGTGCGGCTGATGCACGAGGTGCTCGGCGATGCCGTGGCAATCAAGGCGGCGGGCGGTATCCATAATTACGAAGAGGCTTGCGCATTCATCGAGGCCGGCGCCAGCGCGTTAGGTGCATCGGCGGGCATCGCGATCGTCGAGGGCGCACCGACGGATGAGCGTCGCTAGCAGACGTATTTGACCTGAGCGATAAAGCTTCACGACCACACGCCGTTCATGTTCGAGACAATATGACTTTTTGCCCGTTGTAAACGGAGTCGCGATGGGTGTTCTGTATGATGGCTCAGACAAGGTTGTTCAATGACAGGGAGGCATATATGGCAATCAAAGCCATCGCGATGGATATCGACGGTACGCTCACCAACGATCAGAAAGTGATTAGCCCGCGTACGCGCGAGAAGCTGCTCGCGGCGCAGGAGTCGGGCATTAAGCTCATTTTGGCTTCGGGCCGTCCCGCATGGGGGCTCCACGCCTTGGCGCAGGAGCTCGACCTCCAAAACCATGACGGTCTGCTAGTTGCCTTTAACGGCGCACACGTCGTCGATGCCCAGACCGACGAGGTGCTGTTCGATCAGGCTATGCCTGCCGACGAATTGCATCGCCTGATTGATCACCTGCGTAATTTTGACGTGATCCCTATGATTTCGCTCGGTCGCGATTTGCACGTCGAGGACTCGTACCGCTGCATGATCACGCTGCCTGACGGCTCGCAGAAAAACATCGTCAAATACGAGCGCGATGCGTGCGATCTTAAGATCCGCGAGGTCGAGAGCCTGCATGAGGTCGCTGATGCTTATCCCGTGGACAAGCTGCTGACGGCGGGCGATCCGGCCTACCTGCAGGCGCATTACGAGGAGATGTATGCGCCCTTTAAGCAGACGCTTTCGGGCATGTTTACGGCCGACTGGTACTTTGAGTACACGGCGCCCGGTATCGACAAAGCCCGTGCGCTCGAGGGTGCCCTGCCCAAACTCGGCATCGATGCCAGCGAGGTCGTATCGTTTGGCGACGGCCAGAACGACAAGTCCATGATTGAGTGGGCCGGCACCGGTGTTGCCATGGGTAACGCCGTCGATGAGGTTAAGGCTGTGGCCCAGATGGTGACCGCCGATAACAACGAAGATGGTATTGCAATGGCGCTGGATAAGCTGCTGGGTTAGAATCGCCGATAATGCATGGTTTGGGCGCCTGCTTGCAGGCGCCCTTTTGTTAGGGAGGGTGCCGTGTCCGCATTTCCGTTCGACGCCGTTATCTTTGACATGGACGGCGTCATTGTCGATACCGAGTATTACTACCTGGGCGAGACTGCCGCGTTTGCCAAGGAGCTTGGGCTTAATCTGACTCAAGAGGAGTTGAATGGGCAGGTCGGTACCTCGCATCAGTTCTTCCTGCATATGCTGGTCGATTGGTTTGAGCGCGCCGGTAAGGGGCACTTCACTGGCGAGGAAGCGTTGGCCCGTTGGGACGAGTGGGCGCATGAGCGTCCGCGCGACTATCAGGCTTTGATTAACCCAGGCGCCGTGGATACGATTCGAGAGCTGCCGCGCCGTGGCGTTCGCGTGGCGCTTGCCAGCTCGTCTCCCATGGTTAGCATCGAGGAAGTGCTCAACGCATGCGGGCTGTCGGATGCCTTTGAGTATGTGGTGAGCGGCGAGCAGTTTAAGGAGAGTAAACCCGAGCCCGACATCTACCTGCATGCGCTAGACCTGCTGGGGCTGCCCGCGAATCGCTGCTGCTGCGTTGAGGATTCCGTTCCGGGCATTACCGCGGGTAAGCGAGCCGGCCTGACGGTTATTGCCAAGCGCGAGGAGCGCTTTGGCTTTAGCCAGGATGCCGCGGACAAGATTATCGACCAGCTGCCGGAGCTGCTGGAACTCGCGTAGATTCTGGGCGGTACTGCTGTCACAACAGTGGTTCCGTTGGCATAAGAGAGAGGGGCGGCGTCATGGCATTTAACGTGAGCGCACTGGGGTTTGGCGACAACGTCGTCGACTGCTACGAGCATATCCACACAATGTATCCGGGTGGCAATGCGGTGAACTTTGCCGTGTATGCCAAGAAGTGCGGCGCCGCGCGCTCCGCGTATATGGGCATCTTTGGTAATGACGCTGCTGCTGAGCATGTGATTGCGAGTCTTGAGGATGAGGACGTTGAGCTTGCCAAGTGCAAGCAGCTCATCGGCGAGAACGGTGCGGCACGCGTGACCGTCGTTAACGGCGACCGTGTTTTCCTTGGCTCCAATGAGGGCGGCATCCGTGGTGATGCGCGCTATGTGCTCGATCGCTTTGACCTTGCGTACGTGAAGCAGTTCGACGTAGTCCACTCGGGCAACTATTGCTTTACCGAGCGTGAACTTCCCAAGTTGAAGGCCGCGGGCATCACGGTTTCGTTTGACTTCTCGGACGATTCGACCGACGAGTACTACGAGCAGATTGCTCCCTACGTTGACTTCGCGTTCTTTAGCGCGGCAGACGCCGCGAGTGAGGATGAGATTCGCGAGCGTCTGGCATGGGTGAGGAGCCTAGGTCCGCGTTTCGTATCGGCAACGGCTGGCGCTGAGGGCTGCATTGCCTATGATGGCGATCGTTATTACCGCCAACTGGCTAAGCCGGTAACGGATATGAAGGACACCATGGGTGCGGGCGACTCATTCCTGACTTCGTTCCTGATGTGTTATCTCGATTCCGTCAAGCGTGGCGAGGATGGTGCCGAGGCCATCGAGCGTGCACTCGACTTTGCGGCGGGGTTTGCTTCGACCGTATGCGGCATGGAAGGCTCCTGGGGCCATGGAGTGCCGATTTCCGAATAGGTGAGCAGTCCCGGGGAGTCGAATTGTCGCCCCCCGGGACTCCATGGACAAAAAATGCTAAATATGAGTACTGTCACTAATTTAGTAACAGCGAAATTAAGCTATTGAGGGCCTAGTTGGGTGTCTGCGAGTGATTAAAACCTGCTGAAAATGACTTTAACCACCTTAAAGTGCCTTGATAATGGATAGCTGTAGGTAGCGCGCAGAGATGTGGTGTAAGAGGCGGGGCATGCCCCGCCTCTTCTCTTTCTTGAAAGGGAGGGGACACCGCCTAGAATTCGTCGTTGGAGTAATGAAGGTGACGACTGGAAGGACAGGCGATGCCCCAAGAAGAGAGTGTACTGCGCCTCGGCCGCGACGAGGCCCTCGAGGCGGCGAGGCTTTGGCAGGAGTGCGGCGACGCGCGCGAGTTCGCGTGCAGGG
>JAXJMO010000053.1:0-10835 GCA_036313175.1 Collinsella sp.
CCGTTCAGCAGCATGGCCCGCTTGGCGGCAATGGAGGCATCGAGCGTCGCGGGCTCACCGCTTGCCAAAGGATCGCCCTCGTTGGGCGGCACAGGCATACCGAGGCACGTGGCCATCACACGCCAAAAGCGATTCTGAGGGTTGCCGTAATAAAAGGCATTGGCGCGCGAAAGCACCGAGGGAAACGACCCGAGCACCAAAACACGCGAGTGCTCGTCAAACACGGGCTCAAACCCATGCTCAATATGTTGATAGCCCTCGTCAGACACGGCCATGGGCTAGGCTCTCAACAGATAGCGCACCTCGTAGGGTGCAAGCTCAAGGGTACCCGTCAGCTCGACCGTGGGCGCATCGTCGGCAAGCAGGTCGACGAAGGAGCCGTTGAGTTCGCCGGCGCCAAAGGTGTAAGGCTCACCCACGGCATTCACCGCCACGAGCACCGCCGCGTCGTCGCAGGCGCGCTCGAACAGCAGCTGCTTGTTCTGGATCACCACGTTGCGATAGGCACCGTAGTTGAGAGCACGGGCAGCCGCGTCGTCGGCCGAACGAAGGTGTGCGAGCTGCGTGATGAACGCCGTCAGCTCGTTGGGCGCAGGCTCATCGAGCGCAGGTCGCAGAGCCCAGTCACCATCGGGGCCGCCCTTTTCGCCAGGAATCCCCCACTCGCTGCCATAGTAGACGCACGGAATGCCCGGCATACCAAAGAGCATGCCGTAGGCGGGACGCAGGCAGGATTTGTCGGTGAGGATACTTGCCAGGCGCGGCACATCGTGGTTGTCGACAAACGAAAGCAGATGTTTGCCGCGGTAGATGCACCAAGGGTCGCCGCCAAACTGACGGTGCAGCGAATGGGCGATCTCGAACATGTTGACCGAGTTAAAGCTGGAATACAGGCCCTTGTAGCACTCGTAATTAGTGCACGAGTCGAGCATCTCGTCGTTGACGATCTGATTGTAGTCGCCGTGGAGCGTCTCGCCGATGAGCACAAAGCCGGGCTTGAGCTCACGGGTAAAGGAGTGTAGGCGGCGCATAAAGTCGCGGTCGAGCATGTAGGCGACGTCCAGGCGCAGGCCGTCGACGCCAAAGACGTCGGCCCAACGGCGCACAGACTCGAGCAGGTAATCGACCACAGCGGGATTTTGCAGGTTGAGCTTCACAAGCTCAAAATGACCCTCCCAGCCCTCGTACCAAAAGCCGTCGCCATAGCAGGAGTCGCCGTCAAAACTGATGTGAAACCAATCCTTGTACGGCGAATCCCACTTGCGCTCCTGCACATCGCGGAAGGCCCAAAAGCCGCGACCGACGTGGTTGAAGACGGCATCGAGCACCACGCGGATGCCATGGGCGTGCAGCGTGTCGCATACGGCGGCAAAGTCGGCATCCCCGCCCAGGCGACGGTCTATATGGCGCAGGCTGCGCGTGTCGTAGCCGTGACTATCGGACTCGAGCGGCGGGTTGATGAGCACAGCGCCAACGCCGAGTTTTTGCAGGCAGTCGGCCCATTGGGCAATCTTCATGATAGGAGCATCGGGGTTGGGTTCGACATCGGCGGCCTGGGCGAGCTCATCCTCGGCAACGGGGGCGGCGTTTTCGCGCGGAGCTCCGCAAAAGCCCAGCGGATAGATCTGATAGAACGTCGTCTCGTATGCCCACATAGCAACCTCCCGGTAAGCTCAACACAACGACATCCATTGTATGCCCAGCTTGTATCCCCTCCCCCAAAATAAGTTGCGGTGGAATAGTTCCTGCTTGGGCCTTCAAAGGCCTTAAACAGGAACTATTCCACCGCAACTGATGAGGGGACGTGGCTAGGCGACGGGCTTGGCGCGGCGGATGGCTGGGAACATCACCGTGATGGCGAGGATAACGCCCACGACGGCAATCGCCCCGCCCACAAAGCCGATCCAGGCGATACCGGGACCCGAAACCACGGCTCCGCCGATCGCGGTACCCGTGCCGATACCGAGGTTGAACAGGCCCGAGAAGATCGACATGGCGACGGCCGACGAATCTGCCGGCGTGTGCTTGATGAGCTCGGCCTGAAACGCCACGTTAAAGGCCGTGGCGCAGCAACCCCACAGTGCGCACACAGCGAGAACCGCAGCGAGTGACGATGCGGCCGGACCCATGAGCAGCAGAGCCACCGGCACGCCGGAGAGCGTGATAGCCAAGAACGGGAAGCGATGCCCATCGAACAGGCGGCCAAACAGCCAGCTTCCGAGCAAACCAGAGCAGCCAAACGCCGTCAACGTCATGGTAATGGCGCCCGCATCGACGTGCGCGACCTGCGCCAGGAAGGGCTCGATATAGCTGTAGCTTGCGTAATAGCCGGTCGCCATGAAGACCGTGACTGCGTAGAGCGCGATGAGGAACGGGTTCTTGAGCAGCTCGGGCAGCTGCTTGAGCGTAAAACGCTCGCCCGCTGGCATGGCAGGGAACACCGTGGCCTGGTAGACGACCGCGACAGCAGACAGCGCTCCGACCACGGCAAACGTCATGCGCCAGCCCACGGCCAAGCCAATGGCGCGACCGAGCGGCAGGCCAAAGATCTGTGCGATGGAAGAGCCCGTGGCGATCATGCTGATAGCGAGCGCCCCGTGGCGTGTGTCAACCAGGCGCGACGCCATGATCGAGGCGACCGACCAGAACACGGCGTGCGCGCAGGCAACCACCAGGCGCGCGCAGACTAAGATGGGATAGGTCGGTGCCAAGGCGGACAGGAACTGGCCCAGCGAGAACACGGCGAGCACGCCCAGCAGCATCCGCTTGAACTCGAAACGCGAAGCGAACACCATGAGCGGCAACGACAGCAGCATGACGCCCCAGGCATAGACCGAGATCATGATGCCCGCCTGGGCCTCGGTGAGCGAGAACGACGCGGCGATATCAGTCAAAAGGCCGATGGGCATAAACTCCGACGTGTTGAACACGAACGCACAGCAGGTGAGCCCGACGAGCGGGAGCCACTGCCTGAGCGTGATGCCGTCTTGCCTTGCCTGACTCATATATAACGTCTCCAATCATTTTGAGCGGAGGCGATTATATAGCAACGGCCCCGCATCCGTCAGCAACAGATGCGGGGCCGAAAACAATTCGATACACAGAGGTTGCGCCGTCAATTCATAACTAAGCCAACCCCAGCAACATGCCCGCCGAATGCACGACAAACGCCACGACCCAGGCGACCGTCACCTGAAACGCGAATACGGCCACGGCATAGCGTGCGCCCAACTCGCTCTTGACGGCGCCGATGGACGCCACGCAAGGCGGGTACAGCAGCGTAAAGACCAGGAACACGTAGGCGGTAAACGGCGAAAACATGGCTGACAGTGCCGCGGGCGACGTTGCGCCCAAAAGCACCGTGAGCGTCGAGATGACGCTCTCCTTGGCAATGAGCCCCGTGACGAGCGCCGTCGAGGCGCGCCAGTCGCCAAAGCCGAGCGGGGCCAACACCGGCGCGATGATGCTACCCAGACCGGCAAGCAGGCTTTGCGACTGGTCGGCGACCACGTTAAAGCGGATGTCGAACGTCTGAAGGAACCAGATGACCACGGTCGCGGCAAAGATAATGGTAAAGGCCTTAGTGATGAAGTCCTTGGCCTTATCCCATGCCAGCATCACTGTCGTCTTGACGCTCGGCAGGCGGTAATTGGGGAGCTCCATGATAAACGGCACCGGGTCGCCCTTAAATGCCGTGCGGTTGAGCACCAAAGCCGCGACGCAGCCGACCACGATACCGATCAGATAGAGCGAGACCATGGCGGGAACCGTCGCCTGCGGGAAAAACGCCCCGCACAGCAAGCCGTAAACCGGCAGCTTGGCTGAGCAACTCATAAACGGCGTGAGCATGACCGTCATCTTGCGGTCGTGCTCGGATGGGAGCGTACGGGTCGACATGATAGCCGGCACGGTGCAGCCAAAACCGACGAGCATGGGCACGAAACTGCGGCCCGACAGGCCAAAGCGACGCAACACCTTATCCATGACAAAGGCCACGCGCGCCATGTATCCGGAGTCTTCCAGAATGGAGAGGAACAAAAAGAGCACGACGATAATCGGCAGGAAGGTCAGCACACTGCCCACGCCCGTAAGCACGCCGTCGACAGCCAGCGAGCGCACCACGTCGTTGGTACCGAACGCCTTGAGGCCCGCATCGGCCGAGGCGATGATGGCAGCGATACCGTCCTCCATGAGTCCCTGCAACGCCGCGCCGATCACGCCAAACGTCAGCCAAAAGACGAGGCCCATGATCACCAGAAACGCCGGAATGGCTGTGTAACGACCTGTCAGGATGCGGTCAATCTTGACGGAGCGCACGTGCTCGCGGCTCTCGTGCGGCTTGACGACGCAACGCCCGCACACGTCGCCGATAAAGCTAAAACGCATATCGGCCAGTGCAGATAGGCGGTCGGTGCCGGCCTCGCCCTCCATCTGGGTGATGATGTGCTCGATAGCGTCGAGCTCATTGCGATCCAGGTGAAGCGCCTCGGTCACCAGCTCGTCGCCCTCAACCAGCTTGGTCGCCGCAAAGCGCACCGGGATGTGCGCCGTCACGGCATGGTCCTCGATCAGGTTGGCAATGCCGTGGATGCAGCGATGCAGTGCGCCGCCGTCCGATCCATCGGGCGCACAGAAGTCCAGGCGACCGGGGCGCTCGCGGAACCGCGCCACGTGCAAGGCATGATCCACCAGCTCGCCGATACCCTCGTTGCGGGCAGCGCTAATGGGAACAACAGGCACGCCCAACAGGCTCTCGAGCAGATTGACGTCCACGGCGCCGCCGTTGGCCGTCACCTCGTCCATCATGTTGAGCGCGATGACCATGGGGCGGTCGAGCTCCATAAGCTGCAGCGTCAGGTACAGGTTACGTTCGATGTTGGTGGCGTCGATGATGTCGATGATGGCGTCGGGGTTTTCGTCCAAGATGAATTGGCGGCTGACGATCTCTTCGCCCGTGTACGGCGACAGGGAGTAAATGCCGGGCAGATCGGTAACGCTTGCCTCGGGATGGTTACGGATGGTGCCGTCCTTGCGGTCGACCGTCACGCCAGGAAAGTTACCGACGTGCTGGTTGGAGCCCGTAAGCTGGTTGAACAGCGTGGTCTTACCGCAGTTTTGGTTGCCGGCGAGGGCAAAATGCAGCGGTGCGCCCTCGGGCACGGCCGTTTTTGCCGCACGGGGCGAATACATCCCCTCGCCGAGTGCCGGATGCTCCGTCGTTCCGATTGCGGCGTTGGCGCGCGGACCGGTATCGGTGTCGTGCACATCCACGAGCTCAATGCGTGCGGCATCATCCTTGCGCAGCGTCAACTCGTAGCCACGCAGGCGAATCTCGAGCGGGTCGCCCATGGGGGCGTACTTCATCATGGTGACTTCGGTGCCCGGCGTTAGGCCCATGTCCAAAATATGCTGTCGGAGTGCCTGGTCGTCCGATGCCACCGATGCGACAACGGCGTCCTTTCCAATCTCGAGCGTATCGAGCTTCACGTCCGTGTTCCTCCCCCGGCGCCCACAGGGCGTTGCATTTATGTTCACCTTGGCTAACCGTTTGCCACGGCTAACCAATTTAACCATGCATGATAGCGCGAACACACAACGATGTTCAATCAGCAAATTGGCGCAATGGGGACAGGCAGGAGAGTTCAGGGCCATAGTTTCCCGATGAGGCCTCTCGGGGAAACTACATCCCAGAATTCCGGCTCGAAACGGGATATGGTTTCCCAAACAGGCCTCTTACGGAAAATGCATCCCGGAATCCCCGCTCGAAACGGGACGCGCTTTCCCAGTCGAGGCCCTATGGGAAACTGCGTCCCACCTTGAAAGGCAAAACTGGGGCGCAGTTTCCGGACGGGGCATCAAAAACGAAGTTGCGGTGGAATAGTTCCTGGATGGGCTGGTTGATGCCCCAGATAGGAACTATTTCACCGCAAGTTATTGAAGAGCTTGGATGCCGGGACTCTTACAGATGGCGCTCGAGGAAGCGGAAGGCCAGGCGGATCCAGGGACGGACGGAAACCTGCTTGTCCTCGTTGTCGACCGCGGTGTTGGCGTTGCCGAGCGAAAGGCCATGACCACCCTGGTCGAAGACGTGCATCTCGCATGCAACGCCCTCCTCGGCCATGCGCTGCGCAAACGGGTAGACCTGCGCGATCGGCGCCGTCTTGTCGTCGGACACGCCCCACACAAAGGTCGGTGGCATCTGACGCGAAACATGCGTGGTGGGGCAGATGTCGGCCAGATGCTCGTCAGTTGCCTCGCCGCCCGTCACCATCGACAGGTAGTCGTTGAGCAAATCGCGCCCCGTCTTGCCACCCGTCTTGGGCACACGCAAGTCAATGCGCGGATCGCGCGTCTGCATGTCGCGCACATAGGCAAAGTCGAGCAATGGATAGCCCAGCACCACGGCATCGGGACGAATGTCGTCCGGACGCGCCCCGGCAAGTGCCGCAAAGGGGCCGGTCTTCCACTGTGTTGCCAGCGAGGCGCAAATCATGCCGCCAGCAGAAAAGCCCACGACGCACACGCGCTTAGGATCGACATGCCACTCGTCGGCGTTGGCGCGCACCGTGGCGACCATCTTGGCAAGATCTGCCTGGGGGTGCGGAAAGCTCACGTCACCCGTAGAACTCGTGACATAGTTGAGCACAAAGGCCTGGTAGCCGCGATCCAAAAATGCAAACGCCACCGGGTCCTGCTCGTGCGGAGCGATATGCGTAAACCCGCCTCCGCCGCAGATGATCACCACGGGGCGGCGGCCATTCGGTTTATCGGGCAGCGGCTCGGCACCCAAATACGTAAACGTCGCCGGATAATCCTCGGTCGGCTCCTCGCCCCACAGCGCATGGTTCTCGACAATCATATGTGCTCCCTTCGCGCAAATTATGCGCCCTTGTTTTTCGCCTTCAAGCGTACCCCACTTGAACCCGTGGCGCAGAAACACTCCGGCAATAAGTTTCCCTTCAACTGATATATCACATAATCCCAGTTCAGAGGTATCGTTGAGCAGCGTAGAATAGGGGCGTTGACCAAGCCGCGAAACACATGTGAAACGTTTCCGGCAAACCAAACGCGCGATATGCGCCTATTTAAGTTGGAGGCAACTATGGGTCTGCTCGATTCGCTTAAGTCCACCTTCACCTCGACCGGCGAGGCGTCCGTTCCGCCCGCAGCAAGCTTCGCTACCCGCGAAGGCGTCATCTATGCCCCCGTCAACGGCGTGCTCGTCAACCTGGACGAGGTTCCCGACGAGACGATCGCCTCGGGCATGCTTGGCCAGGGCTATGGCATCGAGCCCATTACCGGCACCATCTATGCGCCCGCCAACGGCCGCATCGGTGCCACCACTGTCACCAACCACTCCATTGGCATGATCACCGAGGACGGTCTTCGCGTGTTTATCCATGTTGGCCTGGGTACCGTGGAAATGAACGGCAAGGGTTTTGCCCGCTTTGTCGAGATGGGCGATGTGGTCAAGGCAGGCCAGCCGCTCATCAGCTTCGACCGCGAGGCCATTAAGGCCGCTGGTCACGAGGACATCGTGACCGTCATCGTCTCCGAGCTCGACCGTCTTAAGAGCATCGACCATGTCGGCGAGTCCGGAACGCTTATCGGCGGCAACCCGCTCGTCAAGCTGGGCGACCCGCTGCTGGTGGCCAAGACCAAGTAGCCAAGTCCCGCGCCACACAGCCAAAAGGCACCTCGTCAAGCGCCCGCGACCATTTGACCGCGGGCGCTTTTCGTTTGAAAAACCATCCGGCCAATGCCTTATCTGTATAGCCCAAATGAGCCGAGCTGCTAGAATATCGAACTGTATGGATAGCTATCATTCAACCGTTATGGGAGGATACGTGAACCGCACCAAAATCGCGCAGCTCTATGCCGATGCCGAGTCGCTCGGCGGCCAGACCGTCACCGTCGCCGGCTGGGTCAAGTCCGTCCGCGACATGAAGAACTTTGGCTTTGTTACGCTCAACGACGGCAGCTGCTTCCGCGACCTGCAGGTCGTCATGAACCGCGAGGCACTCGACAACTACGACGAGATCGCCCATCAAAACGTCTCGGCCGCACTCATTTGCACCGGCACCGTCAAGCTGACCCCCGATGCGCCCCAGCCTTTCGAGCTTTCTGCCACCTCCATCGAGGTCGAGGGCGTCAGCGCCCCGGATTACCCGCTGCAGAAGAAGCGCGCAACCGTCGAGTTCCTGCGCACCCAGCAGCACCTGCGCCCGCGCACCAACCTGTTCCGCGCCGTGTTCCGCATCCGCTCTGTCGCGGCTGCCGCCATCCACCGCTTCTTCCAGGAGCAGGGCTTTGTCTACGTCAACACCCCCATCATCACCACGAGTGACTGCGAGGGCGCCGGCGAGATGTTCCGCGTGACCACGCTCGACCCCAAAAATCCGCCCCTCACCGAGTCCGGCGAGGTCGACTGGAGCCAGGACTTCTTCGGCAAGCATGCAAGCCTCACCGTGTCCGGCCAGCTCAATGCCGAGAACTTTGCCATGGCCTTTGGCGACGTGTACACCTTTGGCCCCACCTTCCGTGCCGAGAACTCCAACACCACGCGCCACGCCGCCGAGTTTTGGATGATCGAGCCCGAGATGGCCTTTGCCGACCTTAACGACTACATGGATAACGCCGAGGCCATGCTCAAGTACGTCCTTAAGGACGTCATGGCCACCTGCCCCGACGAGCTCAATATGCTCAACAAGTTTGTGGACAAGGGTCTGCTCGAGCGCCTGGACCATGTCGCCAACTCCGACTTCGCCCGCGTTACCTACACCGAGGCCGTCGAAATCCTGGAGCAGGCAGTCGCTGCTGGCCACCAGTTTGACTACCCCGTGAGCTGGGGCATCGACCTGCAGACCGAGCACGAGCGCTTCCTGACCGAGGAGCACTTTAAGCGCCCGACCTTCGTAACCGACTACCCGGCCGAGATCAAGGCCTTCTACATGCGCATGAACGAGGACGGCAAGACCGTCGCCGCCGCCGACTGCCTGGTTCCCGGTATCGGCGAGATCATCGGTGGCTCCCAGCGCGAGGAGCGCCTGGATCTGCTCGAGGCCCGCATCAAGGACCTGGGCATGAATCCCGAGCAGTACAAGTACTACCTTGACCTGCGCCGCTACGGTTCCTGCAAGCACGCCGGCTACGGTCTGGGCTTCGAGCGCTTGGTCATGTATCTGACCGGCGTGGGCAACATCCGCGACGTCCTGCCGCACCCGCGCACCGTGGGCAACGCCGACTTCTAATCGTCGGACGCTAGCTCGCGTCGCCACACGCCAACGCTCATCGCATAAGCGTCTCTCGACATCGGTCGAGAGACGCTTTTTTCAACAGCATCCGTCAAGCTTTTGGCAAGTTTTTGGTCAGTTGAGCAGGGCTGTTGAAAACTCGGCCCGCCGTTTGCCGACGACTACCGACCGCCCAGAGCGCCCTGCGCCCCTGGGAAAGCCCCACGTCCTAGGCTCCATACCGTCGCCACCCAAAACGGAAAGGACGTGGGCACGATGACCGAAGCCGCTGTTGAAACCTACGACACCACGACGAGGGGCGCCGCCTCGATGGCAGCCTATCGCGCCGTTCGCATCCTGCAGCTCTTGAGCGAAAACACCGGCGAAGACAAGGCCATGCTTTCCGATGAGCTGATCCGGCGCCTCGCCCATCCCGACGACCCCGCCCGCATGCCCATCTCGGCGGCGCGGCGCAGCATCTACACCGCCATCTCCGCGCTTCGCCATGCCGGATACGAAATTGAGTACAAACGCGGCGTGGGCTACAAACTTCTTACCCGCCCGCTCACCGATGAAGAGATCATCCGGCTCCACGGTATGGTCATGCGCAACCGCTCCACGCCTATCGCTATCCGCAAGAGCATGGCGCAGCACTTAGTTGCCATGGCGAGCGCCGACGTTCGCGGCTACCTCGATACACCCGAACCCGCTCCAAGCGCAGGCAGCAAGGCTACCAAGGCAACACGCACGCCCATCAAGCGCATCGACACGTGCGAGCTCGTCGAGCAGGCCATCGACCACGGAACCACGGTGAGTTTTGATATTTCGAGCGTCACGACACGCGGCGAAACCGAAGCAGCACGGATGACACTCCGTCCCTTTGCCATCAGGCAGCGCGATGGCATCTCGTATCTGCTGGGAACGGTCTACGACGCCCGAGGCACCGACGATACGCTGCGCACCGTCGAGATCGCCCGTATGAGAAACGTCACCACACGTCTCCTCGACGGCAAGAAGCTCTTCGCCGCCCTAGACGAGGACGACGCCTCCTCCGCCGCATAAGACCCTCCGCCGCCCATTCGACTACCCGTACCGCCCATCCGATTCTGTATTAAAAAACCCGCCAGGCTGTTGTAAAAATGGACATCAGCGCTACTATAGTTCCACTTGCACTTTGTCCCAGTGCAGTGTTTCCAGCCATTTTTATACTGGGGGTAATGATATGAAGGACATCACCATCAGCCGCAGGAGCCTTCTGGTCTCCGCTGGCCTGCTCGCGCTCGCCCCGCTCGCCGGATGCGGCGGCAACTCTGGTTCCGGCTCTGCTGCCGCCGGTTCCGACTACACTATCGGCGTTCTGCAGCTCACCGAGCACTCCGCACTCGATGCCGCCAACGACGGCTTTGTCAAGGCCATCAAGGAGAGCGGCCTTAAGGTCAAGATCGACCAGAAGAACGCCCAGAACGACCAGTCCACGTGTAAGTCCATTGCTGACAAGTTTGTGGGCGACAACGTCAACCTGATTTATGCCATCGCCACGCCCGCCGCGCAGGCTGCCGCCGGCGCCACGGCCGATATCCCCATCGTGGGCTGCGCCATCAC
>JAXJMO010000054.1:0-7788 GCA_036313175.1 Collinsella sp.
CTGCTCTACCAACTGAGCTAACGACCCGATATCAACACGAAGCAAGAACTGGGGTGGGTAAAGGGACTCGAACCCTCGACCTACGGGACCACAACCCGTCGCTCTAGCCAACTGAGCTACACCCACCGTGTCCTGTGCGCTTCGCGCTCGACTATTATTGCAAGGAACGCCACGCGATGCAAGCCCCAATTTTCAAGAATTTTGAAAAGAGTTTTTCGAGACCATTTCGAGCAAATCCCACCGGTTTCATAGGAGTAAACTTGCCCCACTGCAAATGCTCGAAAGGACCGGCATGAAAGAACTCTCCAACCGTACGGCAACGTTTACCGATTCCGTCATCCGCCGTATGACGCGCATTTCCAACAAGTATGGCGCCATCAACCTGTCGCAGGGCTTCCCTGACTTCGACCCCCCAGCGCGGCTGCTCGATAGCCTCAGCACCATCGCCACCGACCCCAAGCCGCTTTACCACCAGTACTCCATCACCTGGGGCTCCCAGGCCATGCGTGAGGCGCTTGCCGCCAAGCAGGAGCATTTTATGGGCATGTCGGTAAACCCCAACGAGAATATCGTAGTCACCTGCGGCTCCACCGAGGCCATGATGGCCGCCATGATGACGGTTACGAACCCCGGAGACAAGGTCGTCATCTTCTCGCCGTTCTACGAGAACTACGGCGCTGACACCATTCTCTCGGGTGCCGAGCCCATCTATGTGCCGCTCAACCCGCCCACATTCGACTTTGACCGCGAGACACTCGAGGCAGCCTTCCGCGACAACGACCCCAAGGCCATCGTCCTGTGCAACCCTTCCAACCCTTGCGGCAAGGTCTTTACGCGCGAGGAGCTCACCTTCATCGCCGACCTCTGCAAAAAGTACGACGCCTACTGCATTACCGACGAGGTATACGAGCACATCGTCTACGCGCCCCACGAGCACGTCTATATGGCCACGCTGCCCGGCATGTTCGAGCGAACCATCAGCTGCAGCTCGCTGTCTAAGACGTACTCCATCACCGGTTGGCGCTTGGGCTACACCATCGCCCCGGCCCAGATCACCGAGCGCATCAAGAAGGTCCACGACTTTCTCACCGTGGGTGCCGCCGCTCCCCTGCAGGAAGCCGTTGTCACCGCCCTCAACTTCGACGACAGCTATTACGATGAGGTCCTTGACCTCTATACCGCCAAACGCGACCTGTTCTGCCAGGGACTCGACAGTATCGGTCTTGAGCATAACGTGCCGCAGGGCGCCTACTACGTCATGATGGACATCTCTGAGTTTGGCTATGACAGCGACCTCGAATTCTGCGAGGACCTCGCATCCAAGGTGGGCGTGGGCGCCGTGCCCGGCTCGAGCTTCTTCCGCGAGCCCGTCAACCATCTGATTCGTTTCCACTTTGCCAAGCGGGACGAGACGCTTAACGCGGCACTGGAGAACCTCAAGTCGCTACGTGATAAAATCAAGCCGCGCGGGTAAGGACGGCCCGGCAACTAAAGCAACCAAAGAAGCCCCGCACCGCCCGCCACGTTGCGAGGCTTCTTCTTTTTATAGCGCTTTCTTAAATGGTTTAGAGCCCTATACTTTAGTCACGGAGCAACTCGTCCCAGAGAGAGGAATACTATGGCAGAACAGCAGCTTATCGGAGCGCTCGAGGCCGGCGGCACCAAGATGGTCTGCGCCACGGGCTATGCAGACGGCACGGTCCTGGAGCGTGAGCAGATCGCGACCACGACCCCGCAGGAGACCGTCGAGGCCGTCAACGCGTGGTTTGCCGACAAGGGCATCGCCGCGCTGGGCATCGGCGCCTTTGGCCCCACCGCAGTCAACCCTGCCTCGCCCCAATACGGCAAGATCCTGGAGACGCCCAAAACGGCATGGCGCTACTTTGACCTGCTGGGCACTATCCAAAACGAGCTCAATATCCCCTGCGGCTACGACACCGACGTCAACGTCGCCTGCCTGGGCGAGGTCACCTTTGGTTGCGCCCAGGGCCTCACTGACGTTGTGTATCTGACCATCGGCACCGGCGTGGGCGCCGGCGTGCTCTCGGGCGGTAAGCTCGTACACGGCATGATGCATCCCGAGGCCGGCCACATCCTGGTCACGCGCGACCCGCGCGACACCATTGGCGAGCACAGCGCCTGCCCCTTCCACGACAACTGCCTAGAGGGCCTCATCGCCGGCCCCGGCGTTAAAAAGCGCTGGGATGGCAAGAGCGCTGGAGACATGGCCGATGACCCGGAGGCCATGGACCTGCTCGCCGGCTATCTGGCACAGGCGCTCATGACCTACACGCTGTGCTACGCGCCGCAAAAGATCATCATCGGCGGCGGCGTGGCCGACCACACCCCCATCGTGCCGCTCGCGCGCAAGAAGTGCGCCGAAATGCTCAACGGCTATATCGTCACGCCCGAGGTCAACGACATCGATAACTACATCGTCAACAACAGCCTCGAGGGCAAGCAGGGCATTATGGGTTGCCTGGCCCTGGGCGCACAGGCGCTTCAGTAGCAGACGCACCCACAGGGCGTGGCGCGCCCGGCAAATCCGACCTACGGAACGACGCCACCACGCCCCATATAAGCCCTCTAATAAAAAAGGCCGCCTAGGACCAAACATACGTCCTAGGCGGCCTTTTTGGCACATATGAGCGATCGTAGTAGATATCGGAGCACAACGCCCGTTGCCGCTCCACAGCAGTCGATCATCACATCGGTGATCATGCCGGCGCGTCCCGGCACAAAGAGCTGAATCGTCTCGTCGATCGAGGGAATCAGCAGCAGGAACACCGCCGTGGGCAGCAGCACGTCAAAGGTGCGCCGGCCCTCAAAATCAAAGGCGTGCGTTGCCAGGATGCCGAGCACCATATACTCGGTAAAATGCGCGCACTTGCGAACAACAAAGTTGGTCACCCATTCATATGGAAGTCCCACGCCGTGCAGGAAACCGCGGATAGCTTCCATGACCGTTAGGCTCAGCGAGCCCGACCCCGAGCCGGGAACCAGCGAATTGCCCCAGATCAAGAGCGCCATCAGGCAGGTTACAACCGCCCATTTTCGATAGATCTTAACCATGCAGAAGTTATGCCTCCGCGCGGAGCGGCGCGAAGCTGGCGGTACCGCCCTCGATAACGCTCAGATAAGCACGGCCCGTACGCTTGGCGGTAGAGGACTGCAGGCGCTCGATCTCTTCCTCGAGGATCTGATTGACGCGCTCGTGACGACGATTTTCCATAATGCCGGCGGCAATAGCCTCGGCCCGCTCGATGCTCTCGCGCGAGATACGGGCAGTATCCTCGGGGAACACAGCGCTGTGACGGCCGACATAGGCGGGGGCAGCAGGCTGAGGGGCAGCGACGGGAGTGGGGGCTGCAACAGTAGCAGGCTCGTCAATCTCATCCAGGATCGCGGTGGCGGCGGCCCACATGTCCTCGTGGCCCGAGTAATCGGCCATGGGGACATCAACCTCGAGCGAGGCGTCCGGAAGGTCGCCGGTGTCGATGCGATCTTGGGCATCAATCGATGCGGTGATGGCTGCAGGCTCATCGAGGTCATCGAGATCGATGTCCACGGCACCGGAGATGATAGGCATGCTGGCGAGGTTTGCATTGTACGGCGCAGCCTCAGCCGCCTGCTGCTGGGCAGGAGCGCCCCAAAGCGAGCTTTCGGCGGCACGGCGGGCGGCAACGGCCTCCTCGTCCGCAGTCATGGCTTCATCAACGTACGAATTATCGGCAGAAGCGTTCGCGTCCGCCGAGGTAGCGCTGTAGGCGTTATTGGATGCCGCGTTGGCAACGAGTGCCACGAAAGCCGCAGTGCTGCCCGCAGGAGCGGCCTGGGAGCCCGATACGGCACGCGCCGCGGCGGCGATGTCGTCGCGATTGAAGGAGCCGGTCTGCCCGCCGTTGGTGAGCTCGTCGATGGCGACTTGATAGACGTCGCGCGAGCGTGCAGGGTCGCAGCTCACCGGCGAATCGTCGTCGAGCATACTGTCGATCATGGACCAAGCCTCGGCCTCGTCCATAGCATCTGCGGCTCGAGCGATGGTAGGGACACCATCATCGGCATGACGGCGCTGGAACGCACCAGTCAGGCCGGAAAGGAATGCCGAGGTAGACTGCTCCGCCTGAGCCTGAGAAGCAGAAGCCGCAGCGTAAGGAGTCGCATCCTGCTGCTGAGCTGGAATCGAGGCGGTCTTGAACTCGCTTTGATGCTGATTGAGATTGGCGGCACCGCCCATGGCATCGGGCTGGAACAGACGCTCTTCACGCTGCGCACGATACTCGGAGATACCCAGCGAGGCGGCATAGATACCCACGCCCGCCACCGCGCCCACGGCGAAGGGAACCGCACCCGCCACGACCGTCTCGTTCACCGACGAAAACGGCAGCGTCGCGGCATACATAACCACGGGAGCGGCAAGGCCGATCCCGCACGAAAGTCCGGCAAGGACTGCTCGTTGTGTTGCATCAGAAGAAGCCATGAGCTCTCCCCATCTTCCAGCACCCAAATCGCATCATTCAGTTGGCTGCGCGAGAGAAGATGAAGCGGGGCTATGCCCCAAAGCAACGGTATATGGTTCGTTTCATCTGCGTTATCCGTCGCGAAGCTTAAAAGCTATTATGCGAAACCGCCCTGTCGATTGCAAGCGACGATGTCGGATTGAAACGGGAAACCTGCTGCTTGCCAGTCTTATGGTCAAAAATAAGCGCGGAGCGGCGATATAGAAAAGGGCCGAGGCTCAAAGCCCCGACCCTTTATTGCATTGATGACTATCGCTGCGTGTGGATGACAACCTAGAACGTCTGCTCGTAGTCGCTGTGCTTTTTGGCCGAACGCACCAGGAACTCCTGGTTGGTGTTGGTGCCCTTAAGACCCTTGATAAACGACGCAGCTGCGCGCTCGGTGTTGTTCATGCCGGCAAGAATGCGACGCAGGCCAAAGACAAACGGACGCATCTGCTCGTCAACCAACAGGTCCTCGTTACGCGTACCGGAGGCAACGGGGTCGATAGCCGGGAAGATGCGGCGGTCGGCCAGGTCGCGGTCGAGCTTGAGCTCCATGTTGCCGGTGCCCTTGAACTCCTCAAAGATGACCTCGTCCATCTTGGAGCCGGTGTCGATGAGGGCAGAGGCCAGGATGGTGAGCGAGCCACCGTTCTCGATATTGCGGGCTGCGCCCAGGAAGCGCTTGGGCGGATACAGTGCCGCCGAATCGACGCCGCCCGAAAGGATGCGGCCTGAGGCGGGCGCCGCCAAGTTGTAGGCGCGGGCAAGACGCGTGATGGAGTCGAGCACCACCACGACATCGCCGCCCAGCTCCACGATGCGCTTGGCGCGCTCGATGACGAGCTCTGCCACACGAGTGTGGTTGTCGGCGGGCATATCGAAGGTCGACGCCACAACCTCGCCCTTGATGGAACGCTGCATATCGGTAACCTCTTCGGGGCGCTCGTCGACGAGCAGGCAGATGAGGTGCACCTCGGGGTTGTTAATCGAGATAGACTGGCAGATCTTCTTGAGGATTGTGGTCTTGCCGGCCTTGGGCGGGGACACGATCAAGCCACGCTGACCCTTGCCGATCGGCGACACGATGTCGATGGCGCGACCGGTAATGGAGTCCTTGCCATGCTCCATGCGCAGCGGCTCGTTGGGATAGACCGGGGTGAGGTCACCGAACTTGGGGCGGTTGCGAATCTGCTCGGGGTCTAGACCGTTGACGGTCGTGATTTTGGCGAGGCCGGCGCGCTTGTCGCCGCCGCGCGAAGGACGAAGCGAGCCCTCGATGACGTCGCCCGTGCGCAGACGCGCGGAGCGGATGAGGTAGGCGGGCACGAAGGCGTCGTCGTTGGACTTCATGTAGCCATGGGCATGGATGATACCGGAGCTGTCCGGACGAATCTGCAGGATGCCCTTGATGTCGCGGAAGCCCTCGGCCTTCGCGGCGGTGACGTAGATCTCCTCGACGAGCTCGGCTTTCTTCTTGCCGGTCGTCTCAATCTCGAACTCCTTGGCCTTCTCGCGCAGTTCGGCGACCTTCATGGCCGCAAGTTCCTCACGCGAAAGCGTGGGCTCGGTGGGGGCGGCGTTGCGCTCCTTGTTGCGCTGTTTGCGATCGCGCTGGCGGTTGCGACGGTCGTTGTTGCGGTCGTCCTTGCGCTCGCTGCGCTCGTCGTTGCGCTTGTGCTGGCGACGGTTGGGGCGAGCGCCGTCTTCGGCCTCGGCGGGCGCGGCGCCACCGGTTGCGGCGGCATCGGCGTTAGCCGCAGTATCATCGCTGGCCTCGGCCTTGGAATCGCCCTGCAGCTCGGCCTCGGCCTGCTGCTCGGACGCCTTGGCCTTAGCGGACTTCTTGCGACCGCGCTTGGGCTTCTCGGACGCAGGCTGTTCAACGTCCTGGGGCTCGGCGGCATCAGTCGATGCATCGACGGTCGTCTCGGCGGAATCCTCGGATGCACCCTTCTTGGCAGCCTTGGCCTTGGACGTGCGCTTAGCAGCAGTGCGACGGCTGCGACCGGGACGGACGTCGGCGGGCTCGACATCGGCGGGAGCAGTCTCGGAAGTCGTAGCATCCTGGACGGGCGCGTCGGCGGCGGTTGCAGACTCGGCGGTCGCCGCAGCATCCCGAGCGGCTGCAGCTGCGGCTGCGGCCTTCTCTGCCTCGACGAAGGCCTTGGGCTTGCGACCGCGACGGTGCGGGCGCAAAGCCGGATCGACAACGGGAACTTCGCTGGCCTCGACAGGCGCAGCGGACTCAGCAGGCGATGCGCCCTCCCCTGCCGCGGAACGGACCGAAGCCTCGGTGAGCTCAGGGGTTACCTGATCGGCAACCTGCTCGGCCTTAGCAGCCGTGCGTCGGCGTGTGCGCGGTACCGGCTTCTCGGTCGGCTGGTCGGCGGCAGGCGTCTCAGGCACAGACGGAGCTGCAAGCTCGGTCAGAGCCGCGGCCTCACGCTCGGCAGCACGACGGCGGGCGCGCACCACCTGAGCCTCGCTAATCTGCGCCAACGCACGTGCCTGCGCGACCTCATCGGAAATCGGCGCCGAGGAGTCAGCTACAACGGTGCGCTTGGCGCGTGTCGTGCGCGTAGTACGGCGCTTGGGCTTGGTGACCTCCTCGCCGTCAGCGGCAGGCTTGGCCGCGCGGCGCGTGCGCTTGGGCTTTGCCGGAACAGCCTCCTCACCAGTTGCAGGAACGGCCTTCTCAGCCGTTGCAGGCGCAGGCGTCTCAGGAGCCGAGGCTTGCGCGGGCGCCGCGACCTGGTCCGACACAACCGGTGCAGCGGGAGCGGCTTGCGTCGTCGTTATTTCGTTTTCTTGCTGTTGATCAGACACAGTGTTTGCTCAACTTTCTTTTCAAGCCCTGTGATCACATGCTCCCTGCATAAACCTTCAGGGCGGCTAAACAGTCTAGTTCCGTTCAAAACGACGGACATCATTGATCTGTATCGAGATATTTGCGTCATATACGCAGCGTTAGTGTAACACAACCGCCGCCACCTGCAACTTAGTCATTGGGGACGTTCTTAAACGACTAGTCAAAAGGGACACTCTTTGGTTTAACACCCACAAATCTGACTGCCTCCGCCAAAACTATGGCGGTTTACTACGATGAATCGCTCAACCGCGACCACTCCGAAACTTGTTGAACTAAAACCGACGCTCCTATAAGTTGTCAAGAGGCAGTTTGCGGGAGCGCTCTCTCCAATTCGCACAGGAGCTCGTAATACCTCCTCTCCAGTTTCGTCGACCGCCGTTTCCCCCGTTCCAAGTGCCCGAGTGTGGCTGCGGA
>JAXJMO010000055.1:0-3796 GCA_036313175.1 Collinsella sp.
CTTAATCCCAAGGTCCAGGGTTCGAACCCCTGACGACCCACCACACGATATCTACTCTATAGTCCGCCACAGCGGACTTTAGCTTTGGGTCGTTAGCTCAGTTGGTAGAGCAGGGGACTCTTAATCCCAAGGTCCAGGGTTCGACCCCCTGACGGCCCACCAAAGCATGTTAAAGCGACTGGCTTCGGCTGGTCGCTTTTTTGTTGACCTCGCATGGGGTCGAACCCGAAAGGGCGCGGAGCTGAGGAAATGCGTAAGCATTTGCCAGCGCAGCGCGCAAGGCGCGAAGCGCCGCAGCGGCCGCCTGCGCAGCAGGCTGACCCCCTGACGGCCCACCAAAGCATGTTAAAGAGACTGGCTTCGGCTGGTCGCTTTTTTTGTTGACCTTTCATGGGGTCGAACCCGTCGGGGCGCGAAGTTGGGGAAACTGCACCGTGATTCCCTTAGGGAAACACGGCTAAAGCCCCATAAACGTGCTCTCCTTATGAGAATTATGCTCACGGGGCTCGATGCATGTTGAGAAGTTGTGATCAAACTCAAAGTGAGAATCGATTTAGTCTGCTCGATAGTGCGATCCGAGACTTTCGGTTCGCTTGCGCATGGCTTTGACCATTTCCTGCGCTAGTCGAATCTGAGACTGTAGGCGGGCGAGGGCTGCGATCTCGCTGTCATCGGTATGCGGCTTGCTCAGCGCCATGGCCTTGTCTTGCAGGCTTTCAAGCTGTTGCAGGGCCTCGGATAGGCCTGTTTCGGTCCTGTTGATCATGCAAAAGGTGCTCATCGTGTGCCTAAGGCTGTGTGTCAGGCGTTCGGCATCTGTTGTGGCAATGCCGTACTGGGGGAGGGTGATATCCGCCTTCAGGGCCGCCTCAGGCTCTTTCTGCGCTGTGAGGGCTGCCGATGCGCCCGCGATACGTCCGAATACGATGCCGTTGGCGCTTGACAAGCCACCAATGCGGTCGGCGCCGTGCATGCCGCCTGTCGCCTCGCCGCAAGCGTAGAGGCCCTCAACGCCCGTGTGCGCGGTCTTATCGATCTTGATGCCGCCGTTAGCGGCGTGGGCATACATCGCAACGCGCATCTCGTCAGTCGGGGCGATGCCGTGCTCGTCTTGCAGCCAGGTGGTAAAGGTCTGCACAAACTCTGGGACATCCTCGCGGGGGAAGTCGTAGTGGAGTGCCAGGCCTTCGACACCTGCCTGATCGATGACGAGATCGATGGCGCGGGAGGCCAAGCGTGACGTGAAGGGACCATATCCAGAGCGCTGCTCGAGCAGGTCGTCCAGCTTGTCGTCGGCAATATCTACCGGCTGGTCTACATGTACGTAGCGCCAGGTTTTCTCGTTGAAGACCAGGTTGCGCTTGGGCTCGATGAAGCCGGGCATCATCTGCATGAACTCTATATTAGTAAGCGATGCGCCGTGCGCCAGTGCGATGGCCTGCGAGGAGCTGAGCACATCAGCCGACGTAAGGCTGCGCTCGAACAGGCCGCCTGTGCCACCGGCTGCGATGATCGTGGCTTTGGTAGCAAAGGGCACGATTCGATCTTCGGTGAGGTTGTAGAGCACGGTTCCGGTGATTCTGCCGTTCGTGTCCTCAACAAGGTCGATAAGCTCATGGCGGGGGAGCAGGCGAATGCCGAGCGACTCGATCCGGGCTGTCAGAGCGTCCTCAAGGGGCTTGCGGGTGAGGCCGCGCCACATGCGCGTTTTGTGGTCAAAGCAGGGGATAAACTGCTTTTGCTGAGCGCTCTCAGCGTTTTGCGGACGCTTAAGCTCAACGCCCAGGTCTTGCTCGAGCCATTCAATTGCCTGGGGAATGCCGTGGACAAACGTCTGGACAAGCTCGGGGTCGGCAACACCGCCGCCGACGGTCTGGATGGTGTCGATGAGGTCTTGTTCGTCGTCTTCGTTAACGGGTCCGATAAGCCCTAGGCCCCAGGTTCCAGGGAAGAAGCTCGATCCACTCATGGTCTTGCCGGCGCTTGCCACAGCGACGGTTGCGCCCGTGCGTGCCGCTTCGATGGCGGCACAAAGGCCCGCAATGCCAGATCCAATTACCAGTACATCAGTCGATTCCATCGGATTCCTTTCTCGTCCGGCGCATTGTCGCACGGGTGATCGGCAATGGGGCCGCAAAGACTCGGCAAATCGGTAAAGGGCAAATATGGCAGGTGGGCGTCAGGTGGACTCGGCCACTTCGGTCGGCCCATTTGATAAGTTGCGGTGGAATACGGACTGTTTTGGCCTGTATGGATGCAATTCAGTCCGTATTTCACCGCAACTGATACATCGGACCCTTTAATAAGAGTAACCAATTTGAGACGGGGCAAACAAAAAGAGCCGCTACCTCGAAAGGTAGCGGCTCCAAAGCTCAACTATATGAGCATCGCGCGGGCGCGATTAGGCCTTGAGGGCCTCCTCGACGGCGACAGCGCAGGCGACGGTGGCACCGACCATGGGATTGTTGCCCATGCCGATGAGACCCATCATGTCGACGTGCGCAGGCACGGAGGAAGAACCGGCGAACTGGGCGTCGGAGTGCATACGGCCCATGGTGTCGGTCATGCCGTAAGAGGCAGGGCCGGCGCCCATGTTGTCCGGGTGCAGGGTACGGCCAGTGCCGCCACCAGAAGCGACGGAGAAGTACTTCTTGCCAGCCTCGAGGCGCTCCTTCTTGTAGGTGCCAGCGACGGGGTGCTGGAAGCGCGTGGGGTTGGTGGAGTTACCGGTGATCGAGATGTCGACGTTCTCGTGCCACATGATGGCAACGCCCTCGCGGACGTCGTCGGAGCCGTAGCAGTTAACGGCAGCGCGGGGACCATCGGAGTAGGGGATGGTCTCGACGACCTTGAGCTCGCCCGTGTAGTAGTCGAACTGGGTCTTCACGTAGGTGAAGCCGTTGATGCGGGCGATGATCTGAGCGGCGTCCTTGCCCAGACCGTTGAGGATAACGCGCAGCGGCTTCTTACGAGCCTTGTTGGCGTTCAGAGCCAGGCCGATAGCGCCCTCAGCGGCGGCGAAGGACTCGTGGCCAGCCAGGAAGGCGAAGCACTCGGTGTCGTCGGAGAGCAGCATAGCGCCCAGGTTGCCGTGGCCCAGACCGACCTTGCGGTCCTCGGCGACGGAGCCGGGAACGGTGAAGGCCTGGATGCCCTCGCCGATGATGGCGGCAGCCTCAGAAGCGGTTTTGGCCTCGCGCTTGACAGCGAGAGCGCAGCCGAGGGTGTAGGCCCACTCGGCGTTCTGGAAGGCGATGGACTGGGTGTTGTTGACGATCTCACGCGGGTTGAAGCCCTTGTCGGTGCAGATCTGCAGAGCTTCCTCGAGGGAGGCGATGCCGTTGTCGGCGAGGCATTTGTTGATCTTGTCAGCGCGGCGCTCGTAACCTTCGAACGTAACAGTCATAGTTATTTCCCTCCCTTTCTACTCGTGAACCGGGAACACGCTGGCGACGGAGTGAGTCTCCTCGTCGGTGCGCGGGTCGATGTACTTGGCAGCGTTCTCCCACTGACCATAGTGGCCCATAGCGCCAGCGATGGCCTCCTCGGGGGTCTTGCCGGCCTTGACGGCGTCGGTGAACTTGCCGAGGTTCAGGAACTCGAACGCGATGATCTCGTTCTTGTCGTTGAGAGCCATGCGGGTGACGTAGCCCTGAGCGAGCTCGAGGTAACGAGCGCCCTTGGCCTTGGTGCCGAACATGGTGCCGACCTGAGAGCGAAGGCCCTTGCCGAGGTCGTCGAGGGAGGCGCCCACGGGCAGGCCGCCCTCGGAGAACGCGGTCTGGCTGCGGCCGTA
>JAXJMO010000056.1:0-67998 GCA_036313175.1 Collinsella sp.
ATCACACAGGGGGCTGAAAAAGGCCAGCTCGCAACCCAGGTCCTCGAGCGCGCGCAGGTTCTCCTCGTAGTAGAACGAGAACGCCTCGTCACGCGCGACGGCGACGATGGGCCGCGCTCCCGCGATCGGCTCCAACCGGTAAGGTTCCTCGCGGATATCGGGTGCCGTCGCCGCTATTTCGAGCAAGCGGTCGACGTCGACGCTCTTTTCCACCAGCTCGGCCATCTTGTCGATGCGCGCGGAGAGCTGCTTGACTTCGTCGGCGGTCACAAGCCCCAGATGCCGGCTTTCGAGCGAGAACGCCTCGTCGGCGGGGATATTACCCAAAACCGCGACGCCCGTGTGCTTCTCGATCGCAGGCGCCGCGTAGGCGCAGGCAGCGGCGCTCGTCTTGTTCAGCACGACGCCGCGCACGTTCGCACAGGGCAGGAACTCGGCGATGCCGCGGATTACGGCGGCGAGCGATAAAGACGCCCCGCGCCCGTTCACCACTAAAACGACCGGCGTTTCCGTGTCACGCGCAACCTGGTAGCTGCTCGCGTCGGCCACGCCGGGCGCCATGCCGTCGTAGAAGCCCATGACCCCCTCGAGCACCGCGACATCCGCGCCCGCGGCGCCGCGTGCGAGTAGGGCGCGCAGCGTCGGGGCGTCGGTGAAGAAACCGTCTAAGTTGCCCGAGCACGCACCCACGACGCGGCGATGAAAGAGCGGGTCAATGTAGTCGGGGCCGCATTTGAAGGCCGCGCATGCGAGGCCGCGGCGCGCAAGCGCGCGCAGGAGCGCGCACGTAACGACCGTCTTGCCGCTCCCGCTCGAGGGCGCAGCGACCATGAAACGCGGGATGGTCGTGCTCACCGGGCGCCGCCTTCCCCACCCGCACCACGCGCGCTGACGAGGAACACGGGGTTTTGCGCCTTCATAAGATGGTGCGAGCCTACAGCCTCGGCGCGGGCGGCCGACACCTGGCACGCCTCGAACCCCTTAAAGCGCGAACCCGAGAGAAGCGCGCACGCCTCGGTGAGCGTCTCAACGGTGACGCATGGCACGCACAGGCGAACCTGCGAGTTCTTCTCGAGCGCCGCCTCCACGATAGAGGGAAGCTCGCCCGCGCTCCCGCCGACGAACACGGCGTCGGGGACGGGCAGTTTCGCGAGCGCTTCGGGGGCGACACCGGGGACCGCATGTACGTTGCCGCACCCGAATGCATCCGCGTTCTCTCGGATGAGCCGCACGCCGGCCGCGTTGCGCTCGACCGCCCATACCGACCCCGCTCGCGCGACGAGCGCCGCCTCAATCGACACGCTCCCCGTGCCGGCTCCGACGTCCCACACGGTGTCGGTAGCGGTAAGGCGCAGCTTCGCGAGCGCGACGGCGCGCACCTCCTGCTTGGTCATGGGAACGTCGCCGCGGATGAAGAGCTCGTCGGGAATGCCCGAGGAAGCGTACGGCCAGCGGGAGCTCGCGGCGCGGGATGCGCCCGCAGGGTCCGCCGCGGAAGAAGCCGCCGCGGGCGATGACGCGCCGGCCGGCGCCTCGGAGGCTGCGCTAGAGCCCGCAGGCGACCCGGCGCCGCCTGCGGGCTCGATAAGCATCACGTTCAAGTCGTCGAACGTCTGACCTGCGATTTCACTTGCGGTCGCGCAGGTGATGCGCTCGTCGGGGTACGACAGGCGCTCGGCCACCGTCACGCGCGCGTCCCCGAAGCCCGCCTGCACAAGCTCGCCCGAAAGCCGCGAGGGGTCTTCCCCACCCGACGTGACGAGGAAGAGCTCACCTGCGCGCTCGGCCTCGGCCACGATATCGCACGCCACGCCGTGAGCGCTCGCGAAGCGCCAATCCTGCCATGGACGCGCAAGGCGCGCGGCGAGATACGACGCTGAGCTTATGCCGGGAACAACGCGCACGTCCACCTGCGCGTCGCCGGAGAGCGCCTCCACCAGGCGGCGCGCGCCGCTGAACAGCCCCACATCGCCCGTCATCACGACCACGGCGCGCTGCCACGACGCCGCATCGGTGAGCGCGGCGACGATGTCCGCCGTCTTCACGAGCTCGCATCTCACCACGTCGGGCGGCACGTCGATGCCGGCAAGCGCGCGATGAGCGCCGATGACCACGTCGGCGATATCGATCGCGTCGAGCGCCGCGCGCGAGAGCAAGTCGGGGTTTCCGGGCCCCGCCCCGATGATCGTTACCTTTCGCATGGAATCTCCCGATACCCGCGCGGCGTGACCATGCGGCCGCCCACGCGCTTCGTGTCCGCGTTGCCGACGAACACGGTGGTGAACATGTCGGCGTCGAGCTCCCCCAACTCGGAGAGCCTGCACGTGCCCGACTGCTGCCCCTCGCGCCCGATGTTGCGCACCCAGCCGCAGAGCGTGTCGGGGGCCTTCCATTCGAGCATAATCTTCGCCGCGCGCGAGAGCCTGTCGGCGCGCTTTCTGCTGCGCGGGTTGTACAAACAGATGCAGAAGTCGGCGCTCGCCACGGCGGCGAGCCTGCGCTCGATGACCTCCCACGGCGTGAGCAGGTCGGAGAGCGACACGACCGCGAAGTCGTGGGCAAGCGGGGCGCCGAGCACCGCCGACCCGCTCTGAGCCGCGGTGGCCCCGGCGATAACTTCCACGTCTACATCGGGGTAGCCCTCCGCAAGCTCCAGCACGGGGCTCGCCATGCCGTAAACGCCCGCGTCACCGCTGCACACGAGCGCCACGGCTTCTCCGCTCTGCGCGCGCGAAAGCGCCAGACGGCACCGTTCGACCTCGTGCATCATCGGCGTCGCGAGATGCGCCGCGTCAGGCACGGCGGCAAGCGCGAGCTCCACGTATTTCGTGTACCCAACAACGATGTCGGCCGCCTCGAGCGCGCGCCGAGCCGCAATCGTCATGCCGTCGGGGCCGCCCGGGCCGATCCCCACCACGAAGAGCTTTCCCATCACCGCTCCTTAAACGAAAGTTCGATAGATACTTTGGAAAACGCGACGGTCACGCCGCCGTGAGCGAGCTTCGGGAAGATAAGTTTGCCCCCGCCCGCGAGCGCCGCGCGCTCGCACACATTGTCGACCCCCACCGTCGCGCGCACGAAATTAGATGGCGAAACGCTACCTTCGACCTGCGACAACTCCTCTGCGGAATACGTCGCAAGCGGGATATTGCGCGCGCGGCAGAAGGCGAGCAGACCCTCCTCGTGCGCCTTCACGTCGATCGTCGCCGCCTCGCGCACGGCCGAAGGCGTGATGCCCGCCTGCCCGCACGCGAGAAGAAACGCGTCCCCGATCGCTTCGGCGCACGCACCGCGACGGCACCCTATGCCCGCAACGATGCAGGGCACGACAAGGCGAAGCGGCTCGGGGGCAGGCGCCTGCGCCCGCACGCCGACCGGCTTCCCCGTCTCACCGGCGGGCACGACCTCGCCCGTTGTCACCGCCGCGCGAACGGACGCACCTGCATTCGCGCCAGCGAACGGCGACACGACGATATCCGCCCGAGCGCGGTCGGACGCAATGTCAACCCCCTCAGGCGGCTGTCCCGAAATCGGCATGTCGGAATAGAGCGTCACGCGCCCGCCCGAAAGCAGCCGCGCCGACACTCGCTTGATGGCCTCGGGATTCGAAACGGCGAGCCCCGCACAGCGCGCCCACGTATCCACCGCCCACACGCCGCGGACGTCGGTCGCCGTGGTGATGACGGGGATGGCCCCTGCCGCGCGTGCCACAGTTTGCGCAAGCTCGTTCGCACCGCCCAAATGCCCCGACAAAAGCGGGACGGCAAAGCGCCCCGCCTCGTCGATCACCACAACCGCGGAATCGCTTGCCTTCGAGGCGACATGCGGCGCGATCGCCCGCACGGCGATGCCCGCCGCACCCACGAACAGAAGCGCGTCCGACGCTTCCCACGCAAGCGCCGTCCATGCGCGCAGGTCGGCCTTCCCCTCGCCGAACCCGCGCGAAACGGAAACGTCCCAGCCAGGGTCATCTTCACCTGTCTGCGCGCAATCGGAAAGCGCGCGTGCGGTGCGCTCCGCCAACGCATACCCCCTCTCGGTGAACGCTATGCAGGAAATCCTCATCTAGCGCACCACCATCGTCGAGAAGTAGCTGCCCCGATCGGGCACATCGTCGAGCGAGCGGTACACGCGCTCGCCCGGAAGCCCACAGTCCCCTACGAGCTCGGCACCGTCGAAGGCGCCCTCCTCGCGAAGGATGCGCTTCGTGTCCGCAAGCGAGCGGCGCGCCTTCATGACCACTTTCGTCCCCGGCCAGCCGATTGCGCGGCGCACCCCGTACAGAACGCCTTTACTCATACGTCGCCCCCAATTCCCCGATAACTGCATCGGCGCCCGACGTGCGGAAAAGCTCGCGGCGCTCGGCGTCGAACACGACCGCGCCGATGTCGCATGCGCCCGCCGCGCGGCGGCGCAACCTGTCCTCGATTGCCGCAGCGAGCGAGGCGCGCGCAGCGTCCCCCGCGCCGGCGGCCTCGATTACCTCGAGCGCCGCCGTGGTCGTGACGGACGACATGATCTCGCGCACGGTCTTCGCGCCCGCGCCGGCCATGGCCGCGTGGGCGGCCAGAATCTCCGCGCGACAGTCGGCGGTACGCGAATGGGTGTCCATGATGCCGCCCGCGACCTTCACCAACTTGCCGATGTGTCCCACAAGAAGGACATTGGTGAATCCCTCGCGAACGCAGCAATCAATCGCATCGCCCACAAAGTTGGAGATGAAGACCACCGGCGCACCGTTTAGATGGAAATGCCCCGAGATGAACTGCGCGCCGTAGTTGCCGGGCGTGAGCACGACTCCGCGCCGCCCCATAGCCGCATGCTGCCGGATCTCGAGCTCGATGCTGTCGCGCAAGGCAGCGAGGCTGCGCGGCTCGACGATGCCCGTCGTGCCCAGGATGGAGATGCCGTCCTTTATCCCCAGGTGCGGGTTGAAGGTCTTTTTGGCAAGGGCAACACCCTCGGGTACCGAAATCGTCACAGCAATATCTCCAGAAAAGCCGTGCACGGCGCACACCTCGCGCACCGCCGAAGTGATCATCGCGCGCGGCGTTGCGTTGATGGCGGCCGCCCCCACCGGCTGCTCGAGCCCGGGCAACGTCACGCGCCCCACGCCCACGCCGCCATCGACGGAAACTTCCGATTCGCGCGCGGGCACGCCCTTGCCGCCCGCAGCACCCGTGCCCGATCCCGCATGTTCCACGCGCGCGCACACGAGCACGCCGTCGGTCACATCGGCATCGTCGCCTGCGTCCTTTTGCACGGCGCACTGGGCGCACCCCTCGCCGATGCATGCGTCGACCACGTTCGCCTCGACGGGCAGCCCGCCGGGGGTGACGATCGACACGAGGCCGACGGGTTTTCGTGACAAGAGCATCTCGCAGGCTGCCTTCGCCGCGAGCGCGGCGCAGCTCCCCGTGGTGTAGCCGCAGCGCAGGCGGGTCGTCCCGGTATATATGTAATGCTCGAAGGCCACGCTAGCTGCTCGCCTTCCGATACCCCGTGGCAAACGAAGGGTCGTAAAGCTTGCTGCGCTCGTACGACTCCGCTTGCGCGCCGTTGTGCGCAAGCCCGCCGCGAGCTCCGAGCACGCGGCCCACCACCACGAGCGCCGTGCGGTCGATGCCCTCTCGCGCGCCCGCATCGGCGAGCGTGCCCACTGTGCATCGCACCACGCGCTCCTCGGGCCAGGTCGCCTTGTACACGAGCGCCGCCGGCTCGTCGGAGCTGCGGCCCGCAGCCAAAAGCTCGGCGGAAAGCTCAGCGAGCATACCCGAGCTCAGGAAGATGACCATAGTCGAGCCGCTTTCCGCCATGGTGCGCATGCCCTCGCCCGCGGGCATGGGGGTGCGTCCGGAAAGCCGCGTGATCACGACCGACTGGCTGATTCCCGGCAGCGTGTATTCCTGGCGAAGCGCCGCCGCGGCACCGCAAAAGCTCGACACGCCGGGCACCACCTCGTAGTCCACGCCGCGCGCGTCGAGTGCGTCCATCTGCTCCTGGATGGCGCCGTACAGGCACGGGTCGCCCGTGTGCAGGCGCACCACTTCCTCGCCCCGCGCATCTGCCGCGCACATCACGTCGAGCACTTCCTCCAAGGTCATGTGCGCGCTGTCGTAGACGATGCAGGATTCCTTGCACTCGGCGAGCAGCTCGGGGTTCACAAGGCTCCCCGCCCAAACGACCACGTCGGCCGCGCGCAAAAGGCGCGCCCCGCGCAGCGTGATAAGGTCGGCGGCGCCCGAGCCAGCACCAACGATATGAATCATCCGAGCCTTCCCTTCCCGTTTCTCATCGCAACCGTTTACGCTGCCATTCGCGCAGCGGCCAAAACACGGCGCCCGCAGCGGCAATCGGCGTAAATACGCAGGCAGGAGGCGCAATGCCGCCCGCCCTGGCTTTGACACGTTCAAAAGTGCCCACTATCATAGTAAAAGATTCGGCAACGAGCATATGACAATCGGATAAAAGGAAATGACCGGCGCGGCGCCCGCACAGCCCGCGCTGGCTTGCGGAGGGAACCAGGTGGGAATCCTGGGCAAGGGACATTACTGTATAGGACGCACGGGCGAACCGCCTCGCGCCCCAAGCCAGACTGCTTCGCCTTTTCCTCACGGCATCGCCGTGGCGTTAGCTCCTTGTGAACCCCGAGGGGTGCGCTTTTCTTTCGCTTGTGCCGACAAGCAACTGTCGCCGGGGGACCGGCAAACCGAGGAAAGGAAAAACAATGTCCGACCAGATTTCACGCCGCGGCTTCATGGGCGCCGCAGCAACCGGAGCCTTCGCGCTCGCCGGAGTCGCGCTCGCGGGCTGCTCCAGCACCTCCGCGAGTTCCGAGAAATCGAGCGAAAAGGAGAAGGCCGTGAAGCCGGTCATCCTCGTCACGAGCTTCGGCACGAGCTACAACGACTCGCGCCACATCACCATCGGCGCCATCGAAGACGCTATCCGCGAGAAGTACTGGCAGGACTACGACATCCGCCGCGCCTTCACCGCGCAGATCATCATCGACAAGCTGAAGAAGCGCGACGGCATCACGATCGACAACATGACCGAGGCGCTCGACCGCTGCGTGGAAGACGGCGTGAAGGAAATCGTCGTGCAGCCGACGCATCTCATGGGTGGCCTGGAATACACCGACGTGAAAGACGAGCTCGACAAGTACGCCGACAAGTTCGACAAAATCTCGCTCGGCGACCCGCTGCTCACCTCCGACGACGACTACAAGAAGGTGGCCGCAGCCATTAAGGAGAACATGGCGTCCTTCGACGACGGCAAGACGGCGCTGTGCCTCATGGGCCACGGCACCGAAGCCGATTCCAACGCCGACTATGCCAAGATGCAGGAAGTGTTCAAGAACGAGGGCTTGACGCAGTTCTTCGTCGGCACCGTCGAGGCTGAACCGACCTGCGAGGATGTTATCGCCGCCGCGAGCGCCGCAGGGTACAAGAAGGCCGTGCTCGCGCCGTTCATGGTGGTCGCGGGCGACCACGCGAACAACGACATGGCAGACGAGACCGACCCCGACAGCTGGGCTGCGAAGTTCGTGGCCGCCGGCTTCGAAGTGACGTGCCTGCTCCAGGGTCTGGGACAGAACGTCGCGGTCGACGACATCTACGTCTCGCACGTGGACGACGCCATCGCCAAGCTGTAAACTCGCCGCGCACGGGGGCGCCGGTCGCGTCCCCGTGCAACGGGCATGCGCCTTCCCCGACTGACGGCGCATGCCCGTTGCATTCGCATCCCGCCCGCCCACCGCACGGCGCGGGCGGTCGAAGCGATTGAAAGGAACCCCTTCATGTTGAAGAAAACCCTCGCCTTCGCCCTGTCGGCGGCGCTTTTCGCGTTCTCGCTCGCCGGCTGCGGCGGAAATTCAATCGACAGCGCAAAGGCAAGCGATGCCGATTCCCAGGAAAAGACCGAACAGGCGGCCGATGCGCCCGAGGGCGCAAGCGCTGCCCCCATCACCGCCGACAAGGTGGCCGACGGCACCTATCCGATCACCGTAGATTCCAGCTCGAACATGTTCAGGATTGTGGACGCCCAGCTCATCGTGGAAAACGGCTCCATGCACTGCGTGATGACGCTTTCCGGCACGGGCTACGGCAAGCTCTTCATGGGCACGGGCGACGAGGCTGCCGCCGCGAGCGAGGCCGACTTCATCCCCTATGTGGAAAACGCGGAAGGCAAGTACACCTACGACGTGCCCGTTGAAGCGCTCGACGAGGACACCGCCTGTGCCGCGTGGAGCATTAAAAGGGAGCGGTGGTACGACCGCACGCTCGTATTCGAATCCGCCGGCGTCGATCTGCGCGCCGACGCACTGAAGTAACGCCATGCGGTCGATTCTTCCCAAGGGGGAAAACAGGAAGCGCCACAGCATCGCGGCGCGCGCGATCGCCTGCGTTCTCGTCGCCCTGCTCGCGCTTCCCTTCGCGGGGTGCAGTGCGAGCCCGAACGCGACCGGTGGCACGACGGGCTCTCAGGAATACACTGTGAGCGTCTCGCTTTCCGGTGGGTCAGGGCGTGCAAGCATCGCCTCGCCCACCACAATTATGAAGGATGACGACACCTACACCGCGACCATCACCTGGTCGAGTTCGAACTACGACAAGATGACCGTCGACGGCGTAGACTACGCGCCCGTAAACGACGGCGGCAACTCCACGTTCGAGATACCCGTCACGCTCGACGAGGACATCGCCGTGTCGGCCGAGACCGTCGCCATGTCGACGCCGCACACCATCGACTACACGCTCTACTTCGACTCATCCACCATGAAGGAGAAATCGGGCGACGAAGCAAGCGGCGGCTCCCCTGCGGGAACGGCTTCAAGCGCCGCGGCCGACTTCCACAACGCCGATTTGGGCTGCGGCTGGAAGCCGACGGGGACGCTTCAGCTTGAATACGCCGAGCACTTCACTGTCGACGAGTACGAAGGCGGCCTGCGGCTTATCTGCGTTTCGAACGGGGAGCGCTTCCTCGTGGTGCCGCAAGATGCGAAGGTACCTGATGGGTTGAGCTCCGACATCGCGGTCATAAGGCGCCCCGCCGACAAGGTGTACCTCGTGTCGTCGGCGACGATGTGCCTGGTCGACGCGCTCGATGCGAACGACAATATCATCATGTCGGGCACGAAGGCCGACGATTGCTCGGTCGCGGGCTTCAAAAGCGCACTCGAAAGCGGGGCGATCGCCTACGGCGGCAAGTACAGCGCGCCCGACTACGAGCGAATATCGGCCTCGGGCTGCACGCTCGCCATCGAGAACACCATGATCAACCACACACCCGATGTGAAGGAAAAGCTGCAGAAACTCGGGCTCGTCGTGCTCACCGAACAGTCGTCGAGCGAGCCCGAAGCACTCGGGCGCCTCGAGTGGATTAAGCTTTTCGGCGTCCTGTTCGACAAGGAAGACGAGGCCGCGCACCTGTTCAACGAGCAGAAGGCCCGCGTCGAGCAAACGTCGGGGCTCGCGTCGTCAGGTAAAACCGTGGCGTATTTCTACATTAACTCGAACGGGGCCGCCGTCACGCGGCGGGCGGGCGACTACGTGGCGCAGATGATCGAGCTTGCAGGCGGCAACTACGCGCTCGATGACGCGCAGACGGCGTCGACGTCAGGTTCGTCAGTAACGCTCGAAATGGAGCGCTTCTACGCGACGGCGAAGGATGCCGACATCATCGTCTACAACGGCACCATCGACGAATCGGTTGCCACCTTGAACGACTTCGTAGGCAAAAACGCGCTATTGTCGCAGTTCAAAGCTGTAAAGAACGGCAACGTCTGGGTCACAAGCGCCGACATGTACCAGCAGATGACTTCTACCGCCGACATTATCGACGAGCTACACGGGGCGTTCACCGGCGATGACGCGAGCGACTTCCATTATCTGAGGAAGCTCGGCTAGCACCATGAGAAGCCGACTTTCCATGACATACGACGAATCGGGGCGCGCCGCGCGGTGTCGCGTCGTGACGGCGCTGCTCGCCGTTGCCCTCATCGTGCTCGTCGGGGCCAACCTGTGCATCGGGAGCGTGCTCGTGCCCGCAGACCACATCCCCGGCATCCTTTCGGGCGGCGCGGCCAATTCCATGGAAAGCCAAGTCATCTGGGAGATTCGCCTGCCGCGTGTGCTTTCAGCCGTGCTTCTCGGCGGGGCGCTTTCCCTCTCCGGGTTCCTGCTGCAGACGTTTTTCAACAACCCCATCGCCGACCCGTTCATCTTGGGCGTCTCCTCGGGCGCAAAGTTCGTCGTCGCGCTTACGATGATCGTACTTCTGGGCGCGAACCAGGCCATGTCCTCGCCGGCCATGGTGGTCGCAGCGTTTCTGGGCTCGCTTATCACCATCGGCTTCGTGCTCCTCATCGCACGGCGCATAAGTTCCATGGCCATGCTCATCGTGGCGGGCGTCATGGTGGGATACATCTGCTCGGCGGCGACGAACTTCCTCATCGCCTTCGCCGACGACCAGTCCATCGTGAACCTGCACAACTGGTCTTTGGGTAGCTTCTCGGGTTCGAGCTGGGACGACGTCGCGGTCATCGCGGTCGTGGTGATCACCGTGAGCGCATGCGTATTCGCGATATCGAAGCCCCTTTCCGCCTTCCAGCTGGGAGAAGCCTACGCGAAAAGCGTCGGCGTGAACGTCGCACGCTTCCGCGTGGTGCTCGTCCTTCTAGCGAGCATGCTCTCCGCCTGCGTGACCGCGTTCGCTGGTCCGGTGTCGTTCGTAGGCATCGCGGTTCCGCATCTCGTTAAGTCGGCGCTGAAGTCGTCGAAGCCCATCCGAGTGATTCCTGCGTGCTTCTTGGGAGGCGCCATCTTCTGCGCGGGCTGCGATTTGATCGCGCGCACGCTGTTTTCCCCCGTCGAGCTTTCCATCAGCGCCGTCACCGCCATCTTCGGCGCGCCGGTGGTTATCGCACTCATGTTGAAGAAGCGGGTGAGGTAGATGGGGGAATTCGTGCCGCGGCCCAAAACGCTCGGAGGGGAGTCGAACCTCGAAACCCCGGTAAAAACGCAGGCTGACGGAGCGCCGCTTTTCCGCATAAGCGACCTGTCGGCGGGCTACGACAAGAAGGTCGTAGTCGAAGGCGTCGAGCTGGAGGTTCGCGCGGGCGACGTCGTGGCGCTCATCGGGCCGAACGGCTCGGGCAAGTCGACCATCTTGAAAACCATTACACGCCATCTGGCACCGCTTGCCGGCGCGGTCGAGCTCGACGAGCGGGAGATTTCCCGATGGAAGACGGCGGAGTTCGCAAGGAACCTTGCCGTTATGCTGACAGATCGACCCCGGACCGAGCTCCTCACCTGCCGCGATATCGTAGAGGCGGGAAGGCATCCCTACACCGGGCGAATGGGCACACTCTCGCCCGACGACCATAGTCGGGTCGACGAGGCCATGAAAACCGCACATGTGGAAAAGCTCGCCGAGCGCGACTTCATGCAGATAAGCGACGGGCAACGCCAGCGCGTCATGCTCGCACGAGCCATCGCGCAGGATCCGCGTGTGCTCGTGCTCGACGAGCCCACGTCGTATCTCGATATCCGCTACCAGATCGACCTGCTGCGAATACTTCGCCACCTTTCGAAATCGCGGAATGTGGCTGTCATCATGTCCATCCACGAACTCGAGCTCGCGCAGAAAAGCGCCGACAAGGTGATTTGCGTGAAGGACGGCCGGGTCTTCCGCGCCGGCGCACCCGAGGACATATTCACGCGCGAGACGATTGGCGAGCTCGATGGCCTTCAACATGGCACCTTCAACGAGCGCTTCGGCAGCGTGGAAATTGGGCGCCCACACGGCGATGCGCACACGTTCGTCATCGCTGGCGCAGGTACGGGGTCGGCTGTGTTTCGCCAGCTCATCCGGCAGGGCAAGGCGTTCTACGCGGGCGTTCTGCACGAAGGGGACATCGACTGCGAGCTCGCGCGCGACCTAGCGACGGAATGCGTGGCCGAGCGCGCCTTCGAGCCAATCGGGGATAAAACCATAGCCCGCGCCAAAGAGTTCCTCGTCCGCTGCGCACGCCTTATCGTGTGCCCCGCCGCCTTCGGCACCATAAACGCCCGCAACGCAGAGCTCGTCGAGTTCGCACGCTCGCATGGTATCGAGGTCATGCGAGCGTGCGAAGGCGCATCGGAGGATTCCAAAATTGGAGTGGGAAGGATAAACTGGACTTTCTTTTAAGGATCCTCAGGCTACAGCTCCTACGCCGGCAAGGTCTCCAAGGCGCCGGAGAACCTCAGGAACAGGAATTTCCACGCCGACGAGCCCAACTAGGCCTAATCCAAGCGAGATTCCAAACTCGACAGACCATTGAGAGTCAGATCGTTGGCGACCTCAGAGACGCGCTCGATAGGAACCGAGCCGTCAGACAGCGCCCACGTGCGATAGATGCCGATGATACCGGACAGCAAAAACGCAAGATAGTAATCGAACATCTCGTCCTTGAGACCTTGGGGCAGCAAATCGCGCTCGGCAATCTCGTGCTCGAGCGGCGCACGAAGACGAGCCATAAAATCATCAAGCGGAATGTTCTCGATCAGCTGACGATTGAGCACCAAGTTGTTGCACAGTGCCTCGTTAACGGTTTTAAAGAAGGTCGCCGCCGCGCCCAAGGCGCGCTCGTTGGTGTCGCCGTCCATGGAAGCAAGCGTTTTCTCGACCGAGTCGACAATCATCTCCACCACATCGACGGCAATGGCATCGAGCAGGCCGTCAACCGTGCCAAAGTGCACGTAGAAGGTTTTGCGGTCGACATTGGCCTCGCGTGCGATGGCACTCACCGTAATGTCTGCCAGCGGCTTTTCCATGAGCAGGCGCTCGAAAGCGGAAAGGATGGCATTACGGCTGCGAACAATGCGGCGGTCAAGACGCGGTTTGCTGGTTGCCATGGGCGTGTCCCTTCGATATGCGAGCATTCATCAACAGATGAGAGATAATCAACGTAAGAGGATTATCCCCCATACAGCACAAATATGCCCCGCATCATGAAGAACGCACGACTGTCCTACTGCGACTTAGGGTGCTTCTTCTTATTGAGTGCCGACGGAGATACGCGAATACCATCGCCTGTCTGGCGCACATAGGCTTTATGAGCCGGCTTAGCGGCCCCAGAAGCCTTCTGAGCGTGCTTCTTGGGATCAACGGTAACAGCATTCGTGGGGTGCGGCTTAGTGGGCGCAGAGGGCGTCTGAGAGGTGCGGCCGAGTTTGCGCATCACGCGATCCCAGCGCGCATGGATGCTCTCGTTGTGGGCGCTCTTAAGGCCCAGCAGGGGCGCAGCCAAAATGGTCGGCGCAATGAACGTAATGAGGCGCCACAGCAGATAGCCGGCGGTCGAAGCCGACCCAAAGAAATGACCCAAGAACAATGCAAAGCCACCCTCAGCGCCACCAGTTCCACCGGGCAAGGGGACCGCAGAGCTCAGAAGCTGGACAAAGGCGCTCGCGGCCATGACCGAGAAAAAGTCGACCTCGTGGTGGCCAAAGGCAAGCATCAGGAAATACGGCACCAGATAGAAAAACGCGAGCTGCAGCATGGTGATAAACACGGTGAGAAGCATGGAAGAAAAATGTCCGGCTGAAAGCTTGAACTTCTCGGAGAAGGAGTAGATCTCGCCATCGACAAACGTGCGCCATCCCTCGATCTTAGTGGCCGAGACACCAATGCGCTCGAGCCAATTGATGATGCAATGGGCGACGCGCGTGACGGTCTTAGGCATGAGCGCGACGGCGAAGATGCCAAGCAAGATGCAGCAGTGTCCACCAAAGCTAAAGACGCACAGCAGCGTCATGTCGCCGTAGCGTTCGGCAAAAAACGGCATACGGGCGAGCAGCAGGATAGCGCCCCAGGCGACCAGGCCAAACTGGTACACGATAAAACGCGTGAATTGCGTGGCGCCGGCCTCGCCCACGTTTTGGCCGGCCTTGGTCAGGCGATAGATCTGAGCCGGGGTGGAGCCCATCATCATGGGCGTCAGGTTACCAAAGAAGATGCCACTCGCCTCGACCGAGATCAGGTCGCGGATGCCGACGGGCGAATTGGGATCGAGCCAGACGGCGATCGCATAGGCCACAATGCCAAAGAACAGGTACATGAACATGCAAAGACACGCGACAACGAGCCATGACGCCTGGACGCTCGACATAGCGGCCCAGAACTGCCCCATCTGCCCGGTTACCACCAGATAGACGATATAACCCACCAGCACGACGCCGATAAAGATGGCGCCGCGGCGTGCGCTCTTATTGTCATCGCCGCCCGAGGCCTCAACCTCAACCTGGGGCTTAGACGTATGCTGAGAGGACTCCGTCATGAGACTCCTTCTAACAGACAAAATATCTTGGATATTGTACCCGCAAGGACCATAAGCAGAACGCAAAGCTCTGGTTCAAACGGGAATTGCAAACGGTTGTTTGAAAATAAAAAACCCGGCCTTCCATAGGAAGTCCGGGTATCAGATGCGTGGTAGCCCGTACCAGATTCGAACTGGTGATCTCCGCCTTGAGAGGGCGGCGTCCTAAACCGCTAGACGAACGGGCCATAGGGCTCAGCAGAAAAGAAGTGGTAGCCCGTACCAGATTCGAACTGGTGATCTCCGCCTTGAGAGGGCGGCGTCCTAAACCGCTAGACGAACGGGCCACATGACATCTGCACTGCCGTGCTGCGAAGAAATATATTACGGGACAAAAAACGTCAGCGCAAGAAGAAATTCCAAATTGCCGAAAAATTGTCGGCAGGTTATGGAACAGGCAGGTAAACTGGGTAGCTAATTCAAGTTGAGATGGGCCAAAAGAGCTTCGCGCTCGTTGGGGATGTTGTCCTCGATAACGGCTTCGAGGGCGGCGTTGAGTAGCTGGCCTAGCTCGGGCCCCGGCTTCACGCCGGCGCGGATCAGGTCGCCGCCGTTGATGGCAAGCATCTTGAGCGTATAGGGCTCCCCTGCCTTCAGCAGCTCGTGCGCCAGCGCGCGCATCTCCTCAATCGTCTCAACATAATAGAAGCACGACGGGGCCTTGCCAAGTGTGTCGGCACGCTTAAGGTCCATGAGCTCGTCAATCAGGCGGGCCGTGTCGACGCCCTCACCCGAAAGCGCGCGCATCATATTGAGCAGGCAGGAGCGCTCGGGGCGCAGCGGCTTGTCATGGTATTTGATGAGCAGGCACACGTCGCGCACCAAGTCGTGCGAGAGGGCCAGGCGATCCATAATGACGCGCGCCTTCTTGGCGCCGAGCTCGGGATGACCGTAGAAGTGTCCGCTGCCGGCGTGATCGACCGTGAAGCACTCGGGCTTGGACACATCGTGCAAAAACGCCGCCCACATAAGGCTCGACGAGGGCGCGACGCCGTCACACAGCGCGAGCTCCCCCGCCACCGTCAGCACACGGGCGATATGCACGTAGACGTTAAACGCATGATAGACACTGCGCTGATCAAACCCGCGACCCGCTGCCAACTCGGGCACAGCGGCACAGATGAGCTCGGGATAGCGAAGCATCGCGTCTCCCCCATGACCGGTCGAAAGAATGCCCTCGAGCTCAATACCCACACGCTCACGCGCCACGGCATCGAGCAGCGGCGCGCACTCGGCAAGCGCACACTTGGTCTCGGGCTCAATCATAAAGTCCAGACGGCAGGCAAAGCGCACCGCACGCAGCATGCGCAGGGCGTCCTCGTTAAAGCGACGCTTGGGATCGCCGACAGCGCGAATCAGCTTGCGCCCCAAGTCACCCTGGCCGTCGTAGCGGTCGACAAGCCCGCGCTCGGGATGCCAGGCCATGGCATTGACGGTAAAGTCGCGGCGCGCCAGATCGTCCTCGAGCGAGGCGGCACGCTCCACACTCTGGGGATGACGACCATCGGTGTAAAAGCCATCCAGACGGTACGTGGTGACCTCGATACGCTCGCCATCGGAAATAGCCGTGATTCCGCCAAATTTAATGCCCGACTCCACAACCGCGATGCCGGCGGCCTCGAGCGCCGCTTTGGACTCCTGCCACAGGCCGCTACAGCACATATCAACATCGTGGCTGGGGTACCCCATCAGGGCGTCGCGCACCCAACCGCCCACGTACCAAGCCTCAAGACCAGCCGCCTCAAGCGCGCGCAGGACGCGCAGGGACGCATCGGACGGTTGAGTACCGTTGAGCGAAACATTGCACATGCCTATGGCCTCCTGCGACTATCAAATTGGCTATCGATTGCGTCTGCAAGAAGTCTAGCAAGAAACAGCCTCCACTGCACACGCAAGTCCGATAAACAAAAACGCATCCGTCCTAGTCTAAGACGGATGCGAAATAATCAAACTATTCAGACAAGGTGCCGGAACTAGCAGACCTGGCGAACCTCGATGTGCTTCTTATATTCGTCCACCTTGGCAAAATCACCCAGACCGGGGCACTCGACCACGTTGGCGCCAGTGGCCATCGAAAGGCGCAGGGCGTCCTCGACGCGCTCGGGGGCGTCGTGCCACACGGACAGGAAGGCAGCGAGCGAGGAATCGCCGGCGCACACAGTCGACAGCAGCTTGACGTCGAAGGTGCGGTTGGCAAACCAGATATGCTCGCCGTTGGAGAAGTACGCACCGGCGCCACCAAGGGTCAGCAGCACGTTCTTGGCGCCCTTGGCGTGCAGCTCGGCCATAGCGCCCTTGACGGACTCGTCGTCGCCACCGCTCACCTTGATGCCAAAGATGTCAAGCAGCTCGTCGTCATTGGGCTTGATCAGCAGTGGCTCCAGAGCAATGAGGTCTGCCAGCTGATGGCTCGAGATGTCGAGGACGAACTCGGCCCCCTTGGCCTTGACACGGCGCAGGACCTCGGCCAAGAAGCCCTCGGAAGTGTTGGGAGGCAGCGAGCCGCTGATGACCAGGCAGGTCATGTCATCGAGCGAATCGATAAGTTCAAACATCTCCTGCTCGTTGGCCTCATTGATGGCGGCACCGGCATTGACCATGTTGTACTCGGTGTCGGGACCGGCGTTGAGGAACACATTGACGCGCGTAATACCGTCGGTCCACACGGGCTTGACGGGCACGCCCAGGGCCTCGGCGCCCTTAACGATAAACTCACCCGAGAAGCCGGCGAAGAAACCCAGGATCGTGGTGTCGACACCATAGTGGTCAAGCGTAAACGAGACGTTGAGGCCCTTGCCGTTGGGCGTGTAGACGGCATTGCGGGTACGCGTGACGGTATTGGCAGTAAGGCCGTCGCAGGCGATGTTGTAGTCAATGGCGGGATTTGCAGTGAGCGTGTAAATCATGAATGTTCCTTTCACGAAGCAACGTGTTAATGAAAGTATATTCCACGCATCGGTAAAAGGCTAGGACAACTCGGCGAACGGTGTGGAAGCGATGAAGTACGGCGGGACACCTCTCCCCCGCGGCGGAACAAAAAGGCGCCCCAGCCGAAACCGGGGCGCCACATGCGCACGAATATGTCGCGTTTCGATTACTGACGATCGAGCTTGCGGACAGCAACGCGCTTGCTGTACTCGTCGACGTGACCGAAGTCGCCGATGCCGACGGACTCGGCAACGTTGGCGCCGGTGGCCATAGCGAGCTTCATGGCCTCCTCGACGTTGTCGCGATCCCTGTACCACTTGTGCAGGAACGCAGCGAGGGTGCAGTCGCCGGCGCAGACAGAAGAAACCAGCTTGATGTTGAACTCACGCTTGGCGTACCAGATGTCCTCGCCGTTGGAGAAGTAAGCGTCGCCGCGGCTACCACGGGTGAGCAGCACGTTCTGAACGCCAGCGTCGTGAGCCATCTTCATGGCAACGCGGACCTCGTCGTCGGTGTCGACCGGCACGCCGAAGATGGCCTTCATCTCGTGATGGTTCGGCTTGATGAGCAGAGGCTTCTTGTGAGCGAGCTCCTTGAGCTTGTCGGAGGACAGGTCCAGGACGACGTCGGCGCCACGAGCCTGAGCGTGCTCCATGACCTTAGCCAGGAAGTCAGGCGTAGCTTTGGGAGGAACGGAGCCGGAAACGATCAGGCACTCGAGATCGCCCGCGGTGTCCAGGATGTTGTAGAGCTCCTCCTGGTGCTGCGGCGTGATCGGAGCACCCGGGTTCAGGATGCCGTACTCGTGCTGGCCATCGTTGACGTAGGTGTTAATGCGCGTGATACCGTCGGTCCAGACCGGGCGGCAGAGGCAACCCAGGTTCATGACCTCCTCGACGATGAACTTGCCCGTGAAGCCGGCGAAGAAGCCGAGCGCGACGGTGTCGACGCCCATCTTCTTAAAGGCGAAGGACACGTCGAGGCCCTTGCCGTTAGCCGTGTAGCTGGCCGAGCCGGTGCGGACGTTCTCGTCGGGCTCGAGCGGAGAACTCGAAACCGTCATGTCGACAGCCGGGTTAGCGGTTAGCGTGTAGAACATTTACAGTACCCCCTGTATATGTGAGGGCCGCGTGGCCGGCCCATTCCAACCACGCGGTTACCTCTGATACCAAATTAGCGAGCTGCGGACTCGAGCAGTGCCTTGACCTCGGCGGCGGTGTTGCAGGCGAGCGCCTTCTCGGCGAGCTCGTCGCACTCGGCCTTGGTCCACTGGCTGATGGTCTTGCGGGCGCGCAGGATCGACGGAGCGCTCATCGAGAACTCCTCCAGGCCCCAGCTGATCAGCAGCGGCTCGAGCAGCGGATCGGCAGCGGCCTCGCCGCACATACCGACCATGATGCCGGCCTTCACGCCGCTCTCGATGATGTTCTTGAGCGAGCGGAGCACGGCGGGATAGTAAACCTGGTACAGGTTGGAGATGGTGTCGTTGCCACGGTCGGCGCACATGGTGTAGCCGATCAGGTCGTTGGTGCCGATGGAGAAGAAGTCGGCGACCTCGGCAAGACGGTCTGCGAGCAGCGAAGCGGCAGGCGTCTCAACCATGATGCCGACCTCGATGTTCTCGTTGAACTTGCGACCCTCTTCAGTCAGCTCGGCCTTGCACTGCTCGACAAGCTCCTTGACAGCCAAGACCTCCTCGACGCAAGTGACGAGCGGGATCATGATCTTTACGTCACCGAAGGCGCTAGCGCGCAGCAGAGCGCGGAGCTGGACCTTGTACTGGTCGGGATTGGCCAGGCAGTAACGCACGGCGCGGAAGCCCATGAAGGGGTTATCTTCCTTGACCATGTGCAGATACGGAATCTCCTTGTCGCCACCCACATCGAGCGTGCGGATGATGACCGGAGCGCCCTTGAGCGCGCTGGCGACCTTACGGTAGGCGTTGAACTGCTCCTCCTCGGAAGGAAGCTCGGCAGAGTCCATGAACAGGAACTCGGAGCGGAACAGACCGATGGCCTCGGCATCGTGATCGAGCGCGTTGGGCACGTCATCAGGGTTACCGATGTTGCAGGCGATGATCTTCTTGATGCCATCGGCAGTCACGGACGGCTTGCCACGGAAGGCCTCGAGGGCTGCCTTCTCGGCAGCGAAGGCCTCGGCCTTGGCGGTGTAGGCGGCGAGCGTCTCCTCGTCGGGATCGGCCTCGACGATACCCTTGCCACCGTCGACGACAACGGTCATACCGTTGCGCAGCGCGGTGCAGCTATTGGAAACCGAAAGGACAGCCGGGATCTCAAGGGCGCGCGCAATAATCGCGGAGTGCGACGTGCGGCCACCGGTCTCGGTGACGATACCGGCAACGTGGGCCTTATCGATCGTGGCGGTCATGGACGGCGTGAGGTCGTGCACGACAACGACAGTGTTCTCGGGCAGGACGGAGAGGTCGACGACCTCCTTGCCCAGCAGCTCGGCCAGAATACCGGTGCGGATGTCGGCGATGTCGGCCGCGCGCAGACGGAACATCTCGTCGTCCATGGACAGGAACATGTTCTCGAACATGGTCGAGGTGTCCATGAGCGCCTGCTCGGCGCAGGTACCACCGTCAATGGCGGCGTTGATGGCGTCGGTCATACCCGGATCCTGAGCCAGGACAATATGTCCGCTCATGATCTCGGCCTCGGCCTCGCCCACCGTCTCCTTCATGTGGTCGGCCTGAGCCTGGGTCTTCTCGCAGAAGACCGAAAGAGCGGACTGATAGCGCTCCTTCTCTGCTGCCGAATCAGCAACCTCGTGCGGCTCAAACGTCAAGTCGGGATCGACGGCGACCATGACGGTGCCGATACCGATGCCCTCGGAAGCGTTGACTCCCTGATACATTCCCATTCCTCTCTCCGTGTCATGTGATAAAGCGTTTTGCCATATCCATGACAAAAGAGCGCAGCTACCTTACAACAGGTCACTGCGCCCCCAAATATGAACTTAGTTGTTCAACATGCGACCCGTTTGAGTTCTACTCGCCAAGACCGCTCTTGATGAGCTCGATGGCAGCAGCCAGAGCCTCGGCCTCGTCAGCGCCGTCGCACTTGACCTCGACCTCGGTACCGCAGGGGATACCAGCAGCCATGAGGGCCATCGGGGACTTGCCGTTGACCTCCTTCTCGGGGGTGACGACCGTCACGTCACAGGCATACTTGCCCATGGTGGAGGCGAACAGACCAGCCGGACGCATGTGCAGACCCTGAGGATTAACGAGGGTAGCCTTCTCAGAAACCATAGTTGACTCCTTTTTGTGTTTAACCCCTGTCATGCATGTGACAGGAGTCAGATTCACGACGTTGTTTATATTAACTCACATCAAACGGTTTTTCATTATGTTTCGGACGAATTGTTGGACAGATGTGTTTGTCGTCCGCTTGCTCGCCCACAGGGGGCCGGGCGCGGCCAGTGAGATTTCCTGCTCTACAGTCCTGCTCGCACGAAGAGCACATTAAGTGCTCTTCGGCTCGTGTGGAACTCGCGATAAATCTCACTGGCCGCGCCCGGCCCCCTGTGGGCGAGCAAGCTGCAGAAACTCGGTCGGTCCAGAGCAATATCGTGCGAACGGAATTCTGGCTAATGATCTGTTCGCGACAAAGACTCGATAGGTAGCCCCCTCTATGCCCTTTTGTAAGTTGCGGTGAAATAGGGACTGAATTTGGGGTTGAATCGTTTAAACAGTCCCTATTTCACCGCAACTTATGGGAGGGATAGAAAAAAGGCGGAGGCCCTGGGGAGGGACTCCGCCTTATATACAGGGGGCGATGTTATTCGCGGGCTGGGGGATTAGACCAGGCGGGCGTTGATCGTCTTGGCGATCTCGGCGGCGTCGGTGGAACCCTTGACGGTGGCGCGGAAGTCCTCGTCCATGAGCGCCTCGGCGACCTTGGACAGGATCTTGAGGTGCGTGGTTCCAGCCTGAGCGCCCGGGATGAGCAGGGCGATGGCAACGTTGACGGGAGCGCCGTCCATGGTGTCCCAACCGGTCACGCCGGACTCGTCCTTGACGACGATGACGGCAGCCTCGGTAATGGCGTCGGACTTGGCATGCGGGATGGCGAAGCCCTCCATCATGCCCGTGGTGCCCTCGGCCTCGCGGGCCAGGAAGGCGTTCATCACGGCGTCGGCGTCGCTGGCGATACCGGCCTTGACAGCCTGGTTGGAAACGAAGCTCAGAGCCTCGTCACGAGAAGCGAAGTCCTCGGCGACAAAGACGTTCTCGACCTTCACGAAGTCAGCAGCCTCGGCCTTGGGGGCCTCGACGGCAGCGGCCTTGGGGGCCTCAACCGGCTTGGTTGCAGGAGCGGGCTTCTGGTTCTTCTCGAAGTCGTACTTCTTGAAAGCCACGAACAGGATGCCACCGACCACGGCGCCGATGAGGATCGCGAGGACCCACAGCGGACCGTTCTCGACAACGGGCAGGACCAGGAAGCCGCCGTGAGGCGCCGGATCGTGAACGTTGAAGAAGATGGTCAAGATGGAAGCGATGGAAGAACCGAGCATCATGATGGGCATAACGGGCCAGATGTTCTTGGTCATGAACGGAATGGCGCCCTCGGTGATGTGGGTGCAACCAAGGATGAGGTTGACGATACCGGCGTCATGATCCTCCTGACTGAAGTACTTCTTGCCGACAACGACGGCGAAGGTGGTGATCAGCGGCGGAACGATGCAAGCGGCGGAGACGGCAGCCATGAAGTTGGTGCCGAAGTTGTAGGTCTCGGTGCCGACGCCAGCTTCGAGAGCGGTACCGAGCAGGAAGGTGCCAGTAGCGTAAGCAGCCTTGTTGACCGGGCCGCCCATATCAAAGGCGCACATGCAGCCGATGGCCAGGCCAAGGATCACCGGACCGGAGTTACCGAGGCTCTGCAGGAAATCCATCATGCCCTGGTTAATGGCAGCCATGGGGCCGGAAATACCAAGCATGACCAGACCGACGATGGCGGTAGAGCACAGCGGATACAGGAAGATTGCCTTCAGGCCATTAAGGCTCGCAGGAATTTTAGAGAAAACCTTCTCGAGCAGCAGGATGACATAGCCAGCGAGGAAGCCGCCGACGATGCCGCCTAGGAAGCCAAAGCCCACACCTGCGCCACCGGCGTCGATCATGCCGGTATCGGCGTTAACAGGCAAGCCCTGGATGGCAATCATACCGGCGACGAAACCGGGGACGAGCGCCGGGCGCTTGCCGATGGACTCGGCGATGTAAGCGGAGAGCACCGGAACCATGAGGTTCATGGCGATACCGCCGATAATCTTGAGCATCGCGGCAAAGCTGTTGTAGTCGGCAGCCGTCGAATCAAAGGACGTGATGCCCCACAGGAACGAAATGGCGGTCAGAACACCACCGGCAACGACGAAGACCAGCATGTGGCTGACGCCGTTCATGAGGTGCTTGTAGATGACGTGACCGATGGACTCCTTCTCCTCGACCTCGTCCTCGACATCGGCGGCAGCGGCAACCGTGTCGTCGCCCTTGGCGGCGAGCGCGCGGTCAATCAGCTTACCGGCGGCCTCAACGGACAGGGCCTTGGAAACACCAACGGAAACCATGGGCTTGCCGGCGAAACGCTCAGCCTGGACATCCTTGTCGGCTGCGACGACGACGGCCTTGGCACCAGCGATCTCACTCTTGGTGAGCTCGTTCTCGACACCGACCTGGCCATGAGTCTCGACCTTAATGGTCAGACCGCGCTCGGCAGCTGCCTTCTCCAGCGCCTCCTTAGCCATGAAGGTGTGCGCAATGCCGGTCGGGCAACCGGTCGCGGCGATGATGTCAAACTTAGCCATGTGTCCCTCCTTCTTGAGTACAGCGCCCGCGGGCGCTCCCCTACACGCGCTTCAATGCGCGTTTTTCCACAACTGAAAGATACCAACCTACCGTCCGCGTGAGAAGAGACAAGGTGCAATTCTCCGGTGAAAGGTTCTTTCATAACCGTAAACGGTAGGTGAAAGTTTACCATCAACACTTGAAACAGCAAGGTGTATCTTGTAATTGAAAATGCCCGTATACTATGGCATTGCAAATCGAGTTAGATTTTCATGCCAACCAGGAGCCATCCATGACCGATAGTAGCAAGAGCGCACTTTCCCTCATTAGTACCCATCAGGGATACAGCGAGTCCGAGCAGCGCATTGTCGACTATATATTGGAGCACCAGTCCGAGGCGCCACGCCTCACGGCGGCTCAGCTCTCGCGCGCCGCTGCCACGTCCGAAGCGACCGTTTCGCGCTTCTGCCGCAAGCTGGGCTTTGGTAGCTTCCGCAGCTTTCAGTTTTCGTTGGCGAGGGATTTGGAAAGCCAGCGCAACGAGGGCCTGACCGACGAGGTCTCGCTCGACAATATGGAGCAGAGCCTCAAGAACATCCTGGCTGCCAAGGTAAGCGAGCTTAATGCGACCATCGACGGAATCGACCACGATACGCTGGCGGCTGTTGTGCATGCCTTTAAGCATGCAGGGGTTATTGAGTTTGCAGCTGTGGGCAATACGAACGCGGTCGCGCTCGATGCGACGTTTAAGTTTTCGCAGCTGGGCCTGCGCTGCATGGCGAGCACCATTAGCGAGACATCAATCGGCTTTGCGCTCACGTTACGCCCGGGTGACGTCATCGTGCTCATCTCAAACTCTGGCAAATCGCGCCGACTGAATCGCATGGCAAAAGCGGCTCGCAACTGCGGCGCAACCGTAGTCGTCATCAGCAGTGACAGCAAATCCCCACTTGCGCGCCTCGCCGACTACACCTTTAATACCGTCAATCACGAAGCGTTGCTGACAACGGGTGACTTCGCGTTCTCCAAGATCAGCGCCACGATGATCATCGAAGTCATCTACAACTTCCTGCTGCCCGAGATTAAAGACGCGCGTGAGCATATCAGCTACTACGAGGAGCTCATCCAGCCGGATAAGGTTGTGGAGTAAAACGCGTAGTGGGACAAAAATTTCAGTCTATTTTGTCCCACCAACACCGCTGATACGACCTAACCTCGAGCTTCTTCGAGCATCTGCTTTGCGTGGGCCAAGCTTGCCTCGGACTGATCGCCGCTCAACATGCGGGCGATCTCGGCAGTACGCGCTTCGCCGGTTACCTCGCCCAAATGCGTCTGGGGAACATCGCCCGGTTCCTTGCTGACGACATAATGCTTGTCAGCCATGACGGCGACCTGCGCCAAGTGGGTTACGACAATCACCTGATGCGTAGCGGCGAGATCTGCCAGCACGCCCGCGAGCGCACGCGCCGTGGAGCCACCGACACCAGCATCGACCTCGTCAAACACCAGCGTATCGACACCGTCCGCGTTACCGAGGACAACCTTACTTGCCAGCATGACGCGGCTGAGCTCGCCGCCCGACGCAATTCGACGCAGGGGGCGCGGCGTCAAACCGGCACCGCTGCGGTATAGCAGCTCGTAGCTCGAAGGACCAACGGGCGTCCACTCAGCACGGGGAAGATCACGCGACTCCCAGACGAGCTCGGCGCTGCCCATCTCCAGGCGAGCCATCTGGCGGCCCACCTCGTGGCAGAAGCGCGGAGCCGCCGTATTGCGTGCACGCTTAAGCGCCTTGGCGGCGGCGAACAGTTCATGCTCTGCTGCGCCAAGCGCTTCACGCGCCTTCTTGATCTGCTCATCACCATCGTCTACCAGCGACAACAGCTCTTGCGAGCGATCGCGCATGGCAAAAACATCGTCCATAGTGGGACCCCACTGACGCAACAGACCCTTGAGGTCGGAATACCGCTCACGCATGCGAGCGAGCTCGCGCGGGTCGAAGGCGATGCCATCGCGATAGGCACGAAGCTCGTTCGCGCAATCCTCAAGGGAGATACAGGCATCCGATAGTGCATCGGCAATGTCGCCGAGTTTGCGATCGACGGTAGCCATTCGGGAAAGCTCTGCCACGGCGCTGTTCACGGCATCGAGCGCTCCCCCTTCGGCGGCAAGCGATGCATGGGCATCGTTAGCCGTGGCAACCAGTACCTCGGCATGTTCGGAGCGCGGCAGCAGCTTCTCGAGTTCCTCATACTCACCCGGCTTGGGGTCGACCTCGCCGATGCGCTCGAGGGCAAAGCGCGCCTCCTCGACGCGGCTCCCCTGCGCACGCGAGGCCTCTTCGACACGTCGAACCTCCTTGGCGGCAGCCCGCGAAGCCTTAAAGCAGGCGCGGTACGCATCCAGCGCCTCGAGCGCAGAGCGTCCCGCCCACGCATCGACCATCGCAACGTGATGCGCCGGATCGAGTAAGCGCTGGTGCTCGTGCTGGCCGCACAGATCCATCATCACGCCGACGCGCTCCGAAAGCTCGCGCACGCTGGCGATGCGGCCGTCAATCTTGACGCGGCTGCGGCCCTCGGCGGAAAGGCTGCGCTGGACCGTGAAGCCTTCCGTGTCGTGCGGGCCGTCAAACAGGCGCGCCTCGACGCTCGCCAGCGCCTCGCCCTCGCGCACCGTCGACGAATCCGCGCGCTCACCCAAAATAAGCTTGAGGGCCGAGAGCAGCGCGGTCTTGCCGGCGCCGGTCTCGCCGGTCAGGACAGTCAGGCCGGCACTCGGCACCAGCGTCGCCTCGCGAATGAGTGCAATGTTAGAAACCTGCATCTCATCGATCATGGCGGACTCCGTAGAATACGCGGCTCACCGAGTTGTAAAAACTCTCGGGGCCGTAGTCGAGCAGCAGCACATCGCCGGGGCCTCGGCGCACGGCCACGCTCTCGACCGTGCCGTCGCAGGTAATAAACTGTCCATCGATAGCGATCGCCGGAACGCTCGGACGGTCATCAGACATAAAGATTTCGACGACATCGCTCGGCGAAGTCAAGAAAGCGCGAGCTTGAATGGTGTGCGGCGCAATGGGTACGCAGACCATGCCCGTATAGTCAGGGCTCACGATGGGGCCACCGGCGCTGAGCGCGTAACCCGTAGAACCAGTCGCCGTCGAAACGACGACACCGTCACCGCGTAGGCGGTCGATATGGTGACCGGACACCGTGATGTCAAACTCGACCATATCGGACAGGGGGCCGCGCGTAAGCGCCATGTCGTTGAGGGCGAAGGTGCGCACAACATCCTTCGTACCATCTTCGCGCACGGACACGATATCCGCGGCGATGGTAGCGCGACGGCTCACATGCAGCTCGCCGGACAGGGCGTCGCTCACGACCTGCAGAATGTCGCGCTCCTCGGGACTCGCAGCAGTTAAAAAACCCAGGTGACCATAGGAAAGACCGAGGATAGGAATCTCACGATGGTTGAGGATGCGGGCAGCGCGCAGCAACGTGCCGTCGCCGCCGAGCGTAATGACCAGATCGGAGCCGTCAATATCAGGCGTGCTTTGAATCTTCGATCGCTGGTCGGCAGCCCATGCGACCTCATAGCCCTGGCGCGTCAGCCAAAGCTCGAGCATCAGGCCGCTCTCGACCGCCTCTTGCTTGTAGTAATTGGGAACCAGAAAGACCTTCATAGCGTTGCAGCTTTCTCGCTCATAACCGATACCTGGGATTGCAGCTCGTCTTGCGAGCGATCGCCGGGGTCAAATCTCGTGCCGTACAGGAAAAACTCAACGTTGCCCTTGGCACCATGAATGGGCGACACGCACACATCGACCGGGAACAGGCCCTTGGCAGCAAAGAGTTCAACCGCCGCCACGAGTGTATCGCGGCGCACGGCGGAATCGGTCACAATGCCGCCCTCGCCCACCAGCGCCGCCGGAGCCTCAAACTGCGGCTTTACGAGCGTGCAGAATGCACCCGTAGGCGCCAGGCACGCCAGTACCGCATCGATAATGTTCGCGATGCTGGTAAACGAGACATCACACACAGCCAGGTCGATAGTGCCGGCATAGCCAAGCTCAGGCAGCTGCGTCACGTTTGTGCGCTCATGCAGCGTCACGCGATCGTCCTGGCGCAACGACCAATCGAACTGGGCGCGACCCACGTCCACCGAGACAACGGTCGCAGCTCCGCGCTTGAGCAGACAATCGGTAAAGCCGCCGGTAGAGCAGCCCACATCCAGACAGGCAAGGCCCGTCGGATTGATGCCAAACGCATCAAGCGCGCCTTCGAGCTTAAGACCGCCGCGGCCAACATAGGGAATGCGCCCCTTCACATGCAGCGGCCGCCCCGGGATCACCTTAAGGCCCGGCGAAGTCAAGCGCTCACCGCCACTCGAGACCAAGCCGGCCATAAGAGTGCGAAGGGCATCCGCGCGATCGGCGCAGATGCCCTGTGAAATCAGTTCGTCATCAAGACGCACGCGTTTCATGAATGCCATCAACCATTCGTATCCGGAGATGCGGCCTAGCTATCCTGGGATTCGTTTGCCGCATCCTCATCGTATTCCTGTTCGAGCTTGTCGGCCTCACGCGGCGTCAGCTCAAACTTGTCGACCATGTCGACCGCACGGGAGCCCAGCTCAATCGCCTCGTCAAACAGATCGAGCGAACGCTCCAAGGACGTATCCTTAGAGCGAACGGTAGCTATGATCTGGTCCAAGCGGTCCGAAATCTCGTCGAAGTTGCGGACGGAACCCTCTGGCATGGCTACTCCTCGACGGAGTCGACAACAGCCTCGGCGGCGTCCGCATCCTCGGCCAGCACGCCAGCCTCAGCCTGGGCAACCGCAACCTTGGCGGCAGCCTCGGCAGCCTGTGCCTCCTCGCGAGCGCGATCTTCGGCCAGCAGCTCTTGGTACAGGTCCTCGCCCGGCAGCTCCTCGCTGCGAGCGATCTTACCCAGCACGCCGTTGACGAACGACGCGGACTGGTCGGTGCCATAGGCCTTGGCAAGCTCAACGGCCTCGTTGATCACGATGGCGTCCGAGACCTCCTCGTCGGTGAGGAAACGCATCTCGTAAACGGCGATACGCAGCAGGTTGCGGTCGGCGCCGGGCATGCGCATAAGATCCCAGTTCTTGGCAACGGAGCGCAGAGCACAGTCGATGCGGTCGATATACTCGTAGGCACCTCGGCACAGCTCCAGCGCATAGGGATCGAGGGGACCCTTCGAGATCAGGAAATCACCCTCGAGGACGCGCTCGAGCGGGCTGTCCGTGGCCTCGGCCTGGAACAGCAGCTGCAGCGCCTGACTGCGGGCAAGCGTACGCCCGCGATAAACCTTAAGGCTCAAAGGTTACTCCTTGGGGAAAACGAGGCCGTCGATGCAAACGTCAACGCGCTCGACCTCAACGCCAACCTGGGCATCGATGGCGGCGACCACGGCAGCGCGAACGGCCTCGGCGAGTTTCTTGAACGGATAGCCAAAGAACACCACGACGCGCACGGTGAGTGCGAGCTTGTCGCCGACGACCTCGGCCTCGACCGCCGGCTCAGAAGCCGGGGCCTTGGACGAGAGCATCATGGAGACAAGGTTGGTGGCAAGGTCCTTGACGCCAACGGAGGCGATGCCCTCGACATCGGACACGGCGCGCGAGACGATGGCGGTCAGAACATCGGGCGAAATGCCGATGCCGTCAATCTTGATTTCCTGGGGCATGAGTCCTCCTAGAAGAGTTGGTTGCTAGACGCGGGAGACGAACTTGCCGTCGCGGGTGTCAACCTTGATGACCTCGCCCTCGTTGAGGTACATGGGGACCTGGATGACAGCGCCGGTGTCGATCGTGGCCGGCTTGGTGGAACCCTGGACGGTGTCGCCCTTAAAGCCCGGGTCGGTCTGGACGATGGTGGTCTCGATGAACATCGGCGGGGTCACGCCCATGAGCTCATCGTCGGCGAAGAGCAGCTGGCAGATGTCGTTCTCGCGCAGCCACTTGGAGTTCTCGCCCACCATGTCCTCGGGAACGGGAACCTGCTCATAGGACTCGTTGTCCATGAAGATGTAGTCGGTGCCATCGTTGTAGAGGTACTGGAACTCACGGGTGGTGAGCATGACGCTCTCGAACTTGGTGCCGGCGTTGCAGGTGTTCTCGACGACGCGGCCGCTCTTGATGTCGCGGGTCTTGTAGCGCACAAACGCGCCGCCCTTGCCCGGCTTGACATGCTGGAACTCGACGATGGTGTAGACCTTGTCCTTGATGCGGAGACCGAGGCCGTTCTTGAAGTCGGCGGTGGAAATGGTAGGCATAGCGACCTTTCTTGTTATGGGCAGAACGCACAAGCGTCCAAATTACATACGACAGAAATTATACACTTGCAGACGGCGCCTGCGGCGAGCGCATAAAAAGAGAACGCGGGGCGTCCGAATCAATCCGGACGCCCCGCCCCAAACTATCTACTGAAGTAAACTAGCAGTCGATAACGTGCAGGTCGTGCGGGGTCTTGGTGAAGGGCTCATAGCCGTTCTCGGTGACCACGCCGTAGTCCTCCAGGCGCACGCCGCCCACGCCGGGCAGGTAGACGCCGGGCTCCATGGTGATGACCGAGCCGACCTCGATGATATTCTTGCTGCGGTTAAAGTTGGGCAGCTCATGGATGTCGATGCCCACGCCGTGACCCAAGCCATGGTTATAGTAATCGCCATAGCCGGCATCGCCGATGATCTTCTTGGAGAGCTTGAAGATGTCGTTGCCCTCAACGCCCGGATGGATGGCGGCGACGCACTCCTCGTGCGTACGGCGCACGAGTGCGTACAGGTCGAGCTGCTCCTGGGTGGGCTCGCCCATCACGACAGTGCGCGTCATGTCGGAGCGGTAATCGCAATAGCCCGCGCCGTAATCCATAAGAACGAAATCGCCCTTCTCGATCACGCGGTCGCTCGGCACGGCATGCGGGTTGGCGGTGTTGGGGCCGCTCGCGACGATGGAACCGAAGGCCAGGCTGTCGGCACCGTTGGCGAACATAAAGTTCTCGAGCTCGTTGCGTACCTGCTTCTCGGTCATACCGGGCTTAATAAAGCCGAGCATGTGCTGGAAGGCGGCATCGGTGATCGACTGCGCATGGCGCATGAGCTCAATCTCCTCGGCGTCCTTGATGGCGCGCATCTTGCGGATATCGTCGTGCATCAGCGGCAGCATACAGGCGACGGAACGGTCCTCCAGGCCGCGCTGAATACCCTGGTAGAAATTAATCTGCATATCGTCCTCGACAGCGCAGACGCGGCATTTGTTGGCCGCGATCTTGCCGGCGACCCAACCGGGGATGGTGCCCTCATCCATGTCGTAGACCCAGGGGCTGCCGGCTGGCGTGTTCTCCTCAAAGCTGTTGAGGTAGCGCGAGTCGGTGTGGAACAGGCACTGGTCGGCCGTAATAAACGCAGCGTGCGGGAACTCGAAGGTGTAGTCGAAGACGCCCTTCACGCCCGTAAGCCAACGAAGGTTGGCCTCGTCGCGCACCACGATGGCGTCGTAGCCACGCTCGACCATCAGGGCACGGACACGCTCGATACGACCGGCAGGACCGGCAGCAAACTCAGACATGCAGATTCCTTTCTTGTTGTCTCAATATAGACGGGACGGGTCTCAACCGAACGACGGAATCGCATGCGATCCGCAACCGATTGAAAACCCGCCCCTCAACATGATACGAAAGACAATGTATGTCAATAAATCTTAGAGAAGTTCTTTACGAGAAGCCAAGTAGGCGTGAGCATGGCGCTCAAGAACCTCGTCCTCGACGCTCGTTAGGCGAATGGCGCCGAGCGCCGCGGGCAGCGGCAGCATGCTGCGGTTCGAGCGGACAAACTGCTGTCTGCGGAACTCCTCGATATATGCGGCAGGCTCCAAGTCGAAGGCAAGCTCCTCGATGCCAAAGTCCTCCAGGCAGTCATCGAGATCAAACACATAGTCGATATCGAAGTCGCAGGCATCGTGTGCTAGGCGCGCCTCAAAGCGCATGCCCTCGGACAACAGCTGGTAGGCAGGGACCTGCGAAGCGGCATCGCCCAAGCAAGCGCGCAGGGTGCGCTCCCCCGTCTTGCCAAAATCGAGCGCATGGCGAGCGCTCGGGTTCGTGGCCGTCAGCACGTCCTTGCGGGCAGTCTGAGACCATTGAACGGCATTGACGAGTGCGACCTCCTCGCCCGCGAGAATCTCGGGGACGGTCTCAGTAAACTGATTCCAGCGGGACTTACTGCTCGAAAGCATGGTGCCAACAAGTACCACAAAGCCGAGCTTGAGGTCCTCGGGGTCCGCCTCGCGAACAAGGTCGAGGTCACACACGACCAAGCCCGGTTCGGGACGGAACGCGATAGCGGGAAGTGCATTGGCCGACGAGGCGACGAGCGGCTTCATGGTCGTCGCGACCGTGAGCATGGCGTCGAAGGTCGTCGGCAACAGCGCGCACTCGGTTCGGCCGCACCACTGGTTTGCGCACCAGCTAACAACCGAGCAGGTTGCGGCATCGCCAACGGCGACAACCAGATCGTCGCAGGTAACGCCGTTGGCAGACAGGGCGCCAAAGATAGCATCAGCATCGGCCAGCGTGGCACCAGCAGGCGAAACCTCGAGGACAAACAGCGACACGGCAAAACCGGCGTCGACCAGCGCATGCCCGACGACCTCGTCAAAACGCTCTGACGTGGCAGTGCTCCAAACGACCATCGCGCGCTTAGGCTTGCCCACAGCCGAGGCAAACATGCGCGACAGCTCATCGAACGCGCCCAATCCGACGCGGACATCGACACTGCGGTTTTTGAAATTGATCAGTTGACGGCGAATCATAGCAGTCCACGCTCCAAAAGCATCTCGGCACAAAGGTAGGAAACGTCCTCGAAGGACTTGTTGCGAATATCAAGGGTAAGGTCGGCGGCCTGTCGATACAGCGGACGGCGATGCTCAAACAGGCGCGCGGCATGCTCGGGCGAGCGGAAATCGGGGCGCGTGTCGGACCGACGAATCTGGCGAATCGAATCCTCGAAGTCGCCCTCGAGGTACACGCACGTACCCATTTCGTGCATCAGCTCAATATTCACCGGCGTCTCGACGATACCGCCCCCGCACGAAACCAACAGGCTGCGCTCACTTTGGAGCGAACGGAGCGCCGAGGTCTCGAGCTCGCGAAAACGATCCTCGCCCTCGGTCTCAAAAATCTCGGTTACCGACTTGCCGCAACGGCGCACGACCAGGCGGTCAGTATCGATAAAACGCCGCTTGAACATGGTGCCGACGTTGCGCGCGAGCGTCGACTTGCCCGCGCCCAAAAAGCCGATAAAGAAGATATGGTCGCAGCCGTGTTTGGTGTGCTGGGACATAGCGAGACCTATTCCTCGCAGGGAAGGTCGCGCAGGGCCCGGCGCTCAAAGATACGGAAGATCTGCGTATACCACAGGTCCTGCGTCGCCTGCGGCTTTACCAGGATGGTATCGACGCCGGCGAAATTACCGCTCCACACGTCAGTGTAGAGCTGATCACCGATCAGCACCGCCTCTTCGGCCGTGGCGCCGAGGCGCTTAAGACCCGCCTTGAGGGCAAACGGCGCCGGCTTCATGGCGTGGCTGATGGCCTCGAGTCCCAGCTCACGTGCAGAGCTTATGACCTGGTCGCGATGCCAGTTGTTGGACACCATGCACAGCTTAAAGCCTTTGGCGCGGGCGGCGTCGAGCCAAGCGGAAACCGCGGCGGGAACCTGCTCGGTGTCGCGCGGCACCAAGGTGTTATCGCGATCGAGCAGAATGGCGCGCTTGCCGTCGGCCCACAGGGTATTAAGGTCGATGCGATCGACCGAGGCAACGTAACGTTTGGGGCTAAAAATCCTCATGCTAATTCCAAGACTGTTGATGCTCTTCGTAGGTTTGCGAGAAGTACTCCTCGTCCTGCGTAATGTAGAAATACAGGTCATCAGAGTCGGTCGGCTCAAGGGTGGCCTTGAGCGCCTCGAGCGACGGAGAGCAGATGGGCGTGGGCGGCAGGCCCTCATGCTTATAGGTGTTATACGGACTATCGCTCTGCAGGTCGTCGGCGGTAACCTCGCCACCGGTGACATACATCATAGTCGCATCGCTATTGAGATAGCGCAGGCCATCGAGCTTGCCGGCAAGGCGGTTGTAGAAAACCGAGGCCACATGCGCACGTTGATCGGCGTTGAGGCCCTCGCGCTCAACGATAGAGGCCAAGTTGACGATGTCGTAGTCGGACATCTCCACACCGTAGCGTTCCTTGATCTTGGCTTCGCAGCTCGCAAAGTCAAGCGACTTGTACTCGGTCTTAAACTGATCGAGCATAGCGCGAATCACGCCATCGGCCGTCGGCGAATCACCCAACGAATAGGTCTTGGGGAACAAGAAACCCTCGAGCGAGTCGTTAGCGGCGTCCTTAAGGAAGCTATAGTCGTCCACGTAGTTGGAGGCCTTGGCCTGGTTGAGGAAGTCTTCCTTAGAGATGCTGTCGTAGGCCTGGGCCACACGGTCGGCGACTTGATCGACCGTCAGGCCCTCAGGGATAGTCAGCGCATTGGAGCCCGCGTTGGGGCCTTCCATGAGCTGCTGAACAACCTTGGTCGCATCCATGAGTGTGGTGAACGAATAATCACCAGGCTTGAGCGACATATCGGCGTTGAGCTTTTTCACCGCCGCATAGTAATCCTTGGGATTTTCGACGATATGGTTCTCGGAGAGAATCGAGGCGATCGTATCGCCCGAAGCACCATCGGGAATGGTCACCGTAACCTGCTGACCAGCCGTAACCTTCGTATCCTCACCGGCAAAGAAACCCTTGACGGCCGGCACGACAAAGAAAGCGATCGCGGCAAGCGCGAGCACCGCCAACACAACGCCGATGATCATGGGAACCGGAGAACTCTTCTTTTGAGCACCGCGACGAGCATGCGTGTTGTAACTCGAGCGGGTCGCCGGAGCAACGCCATGCGAACCGCGAGCGTGATGCGAATGCGATTGAGGGGCCTGAGTTCGCTGGGTAGGTGCCTGCTGCTTAAAGCGGGTACCGCCTGCAGGCTGGGCCGTACGAGCAGTGGGCTGCTGAGCCGCGTGAGAAGCCGAATGCTGAACCGAACGGGCAGAAGGCTGCTGACCCGTCCGTTGAACAGGTTGGGCCGAACGAGAGAAGGACTGCGCCGGGTGCGCGGCAGGCTGAGCTGCGCGCTGCGTCGGCTGTGCCGGACGCTGGCCAGGCTGGGCAGGGCGCGACGCCGGCTGCTGTGTACGATTCGGCTGGCGCGGATCGGAAGCACTAGGCATGCGAAACCTCCTCGTTTTTACGATCGAGCCACGTCTGCAAAAACAGGCTGGCGGCAATCATGTCGATCTTGCCCCTCATCTGCTTTTCGTTGAGTCCCTGCTCGCGCAGGATACGCTTGGCCTCTTGCGAGGACAGACGCTCGTCCTCAAACTCCAGAGGAAGATCGAGCTCGTCGGCAATCTTTTGGGCCACGGCGGCAACGCGCTCGGCCTGAGGGCCGGGCTCACCGGCCATGGTCAGGGGACGTCCGCTTACCAGGATGTCGGGCTCATAGTCCTCAACCAGGTAGCGGAACGTCTTGGCCATACCGGTGACCTCGGCAGCCGGAAGCACCTTGACAGGCATCGCCATCTTGCCATCACGGCTCGAGACGGCGATGCCAATCCTGGTCTCCCCTATGTCCAGCGCGAGCGCAACCACAGCGACTTCTTAGATTCTTAGGCGCCGAGCGCGGTCTTAGCGGCCGCGAGGGCATCGGCGATGCCGGCAGCATTCTTGCCACCGGCCTGGGCCATGTTGGGACGACCGCCACCGCGACCGTCGACCAGACCCGCGATCTGCTTGATCACGTTACCGGCGTGGAAACCGGCCTTGACGGCGTCATCGGAGCCGGCAGCGAGCAAGGCCGGAGTGCCCTTCTCAGTCACGCTGGCGACGACACAAGCGACAGGGCCGGCGACCTTCTGGTGCACGGTATCCCATACGTTGCGCAGGTCGGCAGCCTCAAGGCCCTGGAGCTCAGCGACAACGAGCTTATAGCCGTCGAGCTCGACGGCGCCCTCGATGGCGCTGGAGATGGCGTCGGAGGAGCCACCGGTCAGAGCCTTCTTGAGCTTATTGGACGTCTCGCGCAGCTCGGCCTGCAGGTTCTCCACGCGAGCGGGAACCTCATCCACACGGCACTTGAGCGCAGTAGCAGCGGCGTCAACGAGTGCCAGGCGGTCGGCCATATAGTCGAGGGCACCCTTAGAGGTCACGGCCTCGATACGGCGGACATTGGAGCCCGTGGAGGACTCGGAAATGATCTTGAACAGGCCGATCTCGGCGGTGTTGGCAGCGTGTGTGCCACCGCAGAGTTCGCGGGAGAACGGCTGGTCCTCAGCGCCCACGGAGACAACGCGGACGACGTCGCCATACTTCTCGCCAAACAGGGCGACAGCGCCGGCAGCCTTAGCCTCGTCGATGCCCATGACACGGGTCACGACCGGCTTGGAAGCGAAGATCTGCTGGTTGACCAGGTCCTCGACAGCCTTGAGCTGCTCGGAGGACAGGGCCTCGAAGTGCGTAAAGTCAAAGCGCAGGTGCTCGGGCGTCACCAGCGAGCCGGCCTGGGAGACGTGCTCGCCCAGGACCTGCTTAAGGGCAGCGTCGAGCAGGTGCGTGGCGGTGTGGTTGCGGCGCAGGAAGCCACGGCGCTCGGCGTCGAGCGCGGCGGTAACAGCAGCACCGACAGTCAGCGTGCCCTCGGCAACGTGGGCAACGTGGGCATACAGGCCGTTGTGGTTCTTGGTATCGGAAACGGTCAGCACAACGCCCTCGGCGGAAAGCTCGCCGGCGTCGCCCTGCTGGCCGCCCATCTCGGCATAGAACGGGGTACGGTCGAGCACGACCTCGACATCCTCGCCCGCAGCAGCGGACTCGACGGACTCGCCGTTGCGCACGATGGCGACGACCTTGGCACCCTCGATCACATCGTTGTCATAGCCGTCGAACTCGGTCGCGGCAACCTTGTCGGAAAGCTCGACCCACACATCGTTGAAACTGCCCCAGGCGTCGCCCTTGGCGTTAGCGCGAGCGCGGGCCTTCTGGTCCTCCATGCAGGCGGTGAAGCCGTCCATGTCGACGTCGTGGCCAGCGGTGCCGGCGATCTCGACGGTCAGGTCGATGGGGAAACCAAAGGTGTCGTGCAGCTTAAAGGCAACATCGCCCGGAAGCACAGCGCCCTCGGAAAGCGCTGCCAGGGCCTCGTCCAGATAGACGCGGCCGTTGTCGAGCGTCGTGGAGAAGCGCTCCTCCTCGGAGGCGACGATACCCTTGACGAGCGCGACATTCTTGAGCAGCTCGGGATAAGCCTCGCCCATCTGAGCGTTGACCTCGTCGATGAACTTGGTCAGGAAGGCGCCCTCGATGCCCAGCAGGCGACCGTGGAACACGGCACGACGGAGCAGGCGGCGAAGGACGTACTCGCGGCCCTCGTTACCGGGAAGGATGCCGTCCGAGATCATAAAGTCGACGGCACGGGAGTGGTCGGCGATGATACGCAGGGAGCGGCTGGCGCCGGAGTAATCGTCGGCGTCATAGGTCTTGCCGCTAATCTTCTCGCCCAGCTTGATGAGGTGCTGCATCAAATCGCCGTCGTAGTTGGCGGTCTTGTGCTGCATGATGGCGGCCATGCGCTCCAGGCCCATGCCCGTATCGAGGTTGCGGTGCGGCAGCTCCGGCATGGAGCCGTCCTCCTGGCGGTCGTACTGGGTAAAGACGAGATTCCAGAACTCCAGGAAGCGGTCGCAGTCGCAGCCAGGCTTGCAGTCAGGGCTGCCACAGCCGACCTCCTCGCCCATGTCAAAGTAGATCTCTGAGCACGGACCGCAGGGACCGGTGGGGCCAGCGGCCCAGAAGTTGTCGTCCTCGCCCAGGCGGGAGATGTGGTCCTCAGCAACGCCCAGAGAACGCCACACGTCGTGGGTCTCGTCGTCCTCGGTAAAGACGGTAAAGTACAGGCGGTCGAGCGGCAGCTTGAACTCCTTGGTGATGAGCTCAAAGGCCCAGGCGCAAGCCTGCTCCTTGGAGACGCCGCCAAAAGAGAAGTCGCCGAGCATCTCGAAGAAGGACAGGTGACGGCCGTCCTCGCCGATGCAATCGATGTCGTTGGTGCGGACGCACTTCTGGCAGGAAATCGCGCCGATCTCCTTCATGGTCTTCTTGCCCTGGTAGTACTCCTTAAACTGGTTCATGCCAGCGTTGGCAAGCAGCAGCGAAGGATCGTCGGGGACGAGGGACGAAGAAGGATAAAGCTTAAGACCGCGCTCCTCAAAGAAGTTGAGGAACTTGGAGCGGATCTCGGCCGTAGTCATTGACGGGTAGTCAGCACTCATAGAGGGAATCTCCTCGGTTTCACATCGAAACAGTTCAAACGTAACGATATTACCATCCCACCGCGCAAGTGCAAAAAAGAGGGCCGCCAAACAGCGACCCTCCAGCGAAAGTGCACGTTATTCAGTACTGTGCGATCCTTTGAAAAAGGACTGCTGTAGAATTACATATCAAGAGTCACCCGGAAGGAGCGATCGATGAAAAGTAAACGATTTGTCCTGAATGCACTTCTGGTACTAGCACTTTTAGCGCTCTTGGCCTTCTCCTGCTGGTACGCAAACCAACCAGCATTTGGCTACGTATTGTATGCAGTAATGTCCGGCGATAAGGCTTATTACACTCTACGCGCAATTGACGTTCTCTTTTTCTATGTAGCCGGCCCCTTATCAATCGCTTTGCTCGCGTTTATTGTCATTTACAACTTCAAGAAACGTTAATAGGGCCTATTTAGAATCCGAATCGTCCATGGAGCCGTCGATGCCGGTTTTGGTGTCGTCGTCCGAGTTGGAGTCATCGTCCTTGGCGAAGGGGTTCTTGAAGAAGCCCGTGGCATCGGGCTGCAGGCTCGAGAGTTTAATCCAGGGATTATCGAGCTCGGGCTTGGGCATGGCCTTGGCCTCGGGCACAGTCTCGTTGCCGATGAGCTCGGACTCGTAGATGAAGGTATCGTCGCCGAGCGCGTCGTAGGCGGCGACCGGGTTGCCCTCGGCATCGCGATACGGCGTGCCCTTAAACACGGCGCCGTCGTATGCCACAAGCTGGCGACCGGTCTCATTCTCGAAGTAGTACACGAAGATACCCTTGAGAGCCGCACAAAGCGGGATGGCAATAATCATGCCGATGGGGCCCATGAGTGCCGAGCCAATAACGAGCGCCGTAAGGCTCATGATGGGATGCACCTGCACTGAGCTCTGCATGACCTTAGGCGAAATCACATTGTCGGTGACATTTTGTGCGACCATCGTCACGATGAGCGTCCATAACGCCAACATGGGACTGAACATGAAACCGAGCACTGTGGCGATTGCTGCGCTCACCCAGGGACCGACGACCGGAACCAAATGCATGATGCCGGTAAAGATAGCCATGAGCGCCGCATACGGATGGCCGATGATCAGGAAGCCGATAAAGGCCAAGATGCCGCCGCAGATAGACGTTACGACCATGCCGCGCATGTAGCCACCAACCGAACGCGACAGAATGGCGACCATAAAGCGGTACGAGGTCTCCTTCTCCTGACCGATGATGGTGCAAATCTCGTGGTGCATACGAGGGTAGTCGCAGGCCATCCAGTAGGCAAGCACCAGGCCCAGGAAGATAACGAACAGTTGCGATGCCGTATTGGTAATGAGCGGGAATACACCGCGACCGAGCTCGGCGGCAATCTGAGACACATACTTCGATGCGACGGTAACGAGTGATGACAGATTGTCGTCCAAGTACTCCTTAACCGGCGTGTTGTTGAGCGTCTTGGCATGCGAGATCATCTCATTGAGATCGCCACCCGCAACACGAAGCTGCTCGGGCAGGCGGCTCAGGACTTCCATGATCTGACCAAAGAGAATCGGCGACAAGATGCAAACGACACCGACGAGCACGGCAACAACAACAATAAGCGCGATAAGCGAACCGATGCCACGGCCGACGCCATGATGCTCGAGCCAATTGGTGATCGGGGACATCACAAAGGCAATGATGGAACCAACAGCGAGAAACTCGATAACCGGCGCCAGGATGCCCATAAGGTTAAAGATGACGGCGGCGATGACAATGCAGCCAACGATGGCCCAAATGCGCAACGTCAAAATACGGGTATCGCGCAGCGTGCGGTCGATTTGTTGGGGGTGCTCACTCATGAACGAACCATCACTCCGTCGGGATCGATCTTGTCCTGAATCTTCTTAAGGGTACGGCGCAGCAGGCGCGAGACCTGCACCTGCGAGATACCCAGCTTCTTGGCGATTTCGATCTGGGTCATGCCCTTCACGAAGCGCAGCTCGATAACCTCGCGCTCGCGCGGCGAAAAATCACGGATGGCTTCCTCGATCACTAGGCGGTCATCGGTAAAGTCGAGCTCGTTGTCGTCGTCGGCGTAACGGTCGAGAATCGAGGGAGCATCGTCGGAATCGGACGCACCAGGAGCCTCGATGGGCACCGAGGTATAGGCCGAAGACGATTCCATAGCCTCGAGGACCTCATCGACAGTCACATCTAGATACTCAGCGATCTCCTCAACCTTGGGCGAACGCTGCAGCTCGTTGGTGAGTTTGTCAGTAGCTTGGTTAACCTTGGCCGAGAGCTCCTGCAGACGACGCGGTACGCGCACGCTCCAGCCCTTGTCGCGGAAATGGCGTTTGATCTCGCCCAGGATAGTGGGTGTTGCAAACGTCGTGAACTCGAGCCCGCGCTCGGGGTCAAAGCGGTCGATAGCCTTGAGCAAACCCAGATAGCCGACCTGCATGAGGTCGTCGAGCGGCTCGCCGCGATTCTTAAATTTATTGGCAAGAAACCTTACCAGATTCATATGGGACATGACGAGCTGCTCACGGGCGTCCGGATCACCGGTCTCTTTGTAACGACGAAACAGCTCGCGGGTTTTCTCCTTGTCCCAAGCGGTCTTGCCACTCCGGGAACGTTCGGTCATATTAGATATCCGCCTTGAGGTCGAGGGAAAGCGTCAGGGGCGCCGCAGTCTTTTCATAGGAGTCGCACACGCTCGCGAGGATGAGCTCGGCATACACCGCAGCCTGGTCGTCTTCATCGACCGTAGCCTGGTCGCCAAAGGTAATAGTCATGCCAACGTGGGTCTCATCGACATCGAATTTGATGGTGATGTCATCGCAGTCGACCGCGGTGCAACCAAAGATGAAAGCCTCCTCGGCAGCCATGCGGATGTCCTCAATGCGATCGACAGACATAGAGCACAGGGCACCAACGTTGGCTGCCGTCATGCGCACAAGGCGAGCGAGACGCGGGTCACCGGCAACGGTCAGCGTGATAGGGCAGGTTGCTTCGCTACTCATCGCAGGACTCCTCAGAGGTCTCGGCGGGCGTATAGGTGTAATACTGAGCCGGCTTGGATACAGACTTCTGACCATCATCGTCGCCCGCGGCGGCCTCGTCCTCGCCAATTAGGACGCGCTCGGTAGGCTGCTCGGCCTCCGCAGCGGCGAGCTTGCGATCGGCGTCGGCCGCGGGAGTCTTCACCTTGTTAAAGAGTTTCTGCACGGCACCGGCAGCGGAGTCGGTCACACTCGACACGGCATTGCTGGCCTCGGCCATACTGCCGGTGACCTCGGAAATATCGCGGACGACCGCCTCGACTTCCACGAGGTTGGAGGTAAGGGCATCAACTGCCGTCTTGCTCGACTTAAGCAGCGGCTCCATCTGGGCAAGTGCCGGCGTAAGCTCGTCGACAGCGCCATCGAGCTTTGCCACCACAGGCTGAGCCTCGGCGATGGTGTTGTTGAGGTCGTTCACGGTCTTATCAAGCGAGTCGACAACATTGCGGGTCTTGCGCAGGGTAAGCGCGAGCTCAGCGATGGCCCACACGCTGGTAACGGCGAGCAGCAGCAGGGCGATTTGAATGGGACTCATACAAGCCTCCCGGAAGAATCGAAATACAGACGCTTTTCATGGTACCCCAAAGGGGACCGAACATGCCAAGAGCAGCAACGTGGGACAAAATTATCAGCAGCTACTTCGGTGCATTCCCGCTGCGGTCGCGCTCGCTTTGCTCTACGCGCCACTCTTCCCAGCCGCGCCCGGCAGGCTGCCAGAACGCACCGCGCTCCAGCCCCTCGGGCAAATAGCGCTGATCGACCCAGCCTTCGGGATAATCGTGCGGGTATTTATACACACCGTAGTCGTCGCTGCCTGGGCGATGGCGATCGCGCAGATAACTCGGCACCTCGCGAAGCCCACTAGAATGGATATCGGCCAGCGCCGCATCGATCGAAGCCTCACACGCGTTGGATTTAGGGGCCAAACACACATAGAGTGCAGCCTGAGCCAGGTTAATGCGGCACTCGGGATAGCCAATGACCTCGGCAGACTTAAACGCGGCATGTGCCACCAAAAGCGCCTGCGGGTCGGCGTTGCCAACGTCCTCAGAAGCATGAATCATAATACGGCGAGCGATAAACTTAGGATCCTCCCCAGCATCGATCATGCGCGCGAGCCAATAGATCGTGGCATCGGGGTCGCTACCGCGCATAGACTTAATAAACGCACTGATGATGTCATAGTGCATGTCGCCGTTTTTGTCATACGAAAATCCACGACGCGGATTGGCAATCTTTACGTCATCCACGGTAATGGGATAACGCTCCCCCGCCGCGGGCGCTGGCGTCCCTTCGGTATCGGGACGCGTTACGGCAATCTCGCTCGCAAGTTCGAGCGTCGTGAGCGCCGAGCGAGCGTCACCCGCTGCCAGCGTGCAGATGGTCTTAACCGTATCCTCATCGGCCGAGAACTTGCCGTTCAAACCCTGCGGCACCTCGAGCGCACGCTCGATAAGCGTGGCGATATCCTCGTCTTTAAGATGCTCCAGCTCCACCACGCGACCGCGCGAGAGCAATGCCGAGTTGACCTCGAAGTACGGATTCTCCGTCGTGGCGCCAATCATAATGACGGTACGGTTCTCAACTGCATGCAGCAGGGCATCCTGCTGCGACTTAGAGAAGCGGTGAATCTCATCGATGAATAGAATGGTGCGGCGGTCGTACGTATTCAGGCGCGTCTTGGCCTCGTCAATCACGCGGCGCAAGTCCTTCACGGTGCCCGTCACAGCGCTGACCTCGACAAACTCGCTCTTGGTATGGTTGGCGATAATGTGGGCCAGCGTCGTCTTGCCCGTACCGGCAGGCCCGTACAGAATCACGCTCGAAAGCACGTCGTGCTCGATCGCGGCACGCAGCCATGAGCCCTTACCGACGGCCTTTTGCTGGCCCACGTACTCGTCGAGCGAATTGGGTCGCATGCGCACCGCGAGCGGCGCATTTTTAAAGGAACGCTCGCGCGTCGAGGCAGAAAAAAGGTCGTCCATAGCCATCCCGTGCATCAATCAAAAACGTTTTCAACTAACCAGTATAGCGAATATATACGAACTACCGTTCGTTAATATAGGTACGGTGTGGAAACTCCAGACCAGGGAACAGCTTGCTCGTCAGTTCGCAGAAATAACCGTCCGTCATGCTCGCGATATAATCCACCACGGCTTGATCCTTGTCGCCCTGCCAGGCATAGGTGCGGTCGTAGTAGGAAAGCTGCTGCTCAATGCGCGAAATATGGTGCTTAAAGATGTAAGAGGACTCGTCGCCACTGTTAAGATCCCGCAGGCAACGGTCGTAGAGCTTTACGAACGCCTCGCGCAGCTCCGCCTCGGAATCGCCTTCGATACCGCCCTTGCTATAGATCTTCTCGTAGTTCTCGCGCTTGGCTCGGCGAATTTCCTCAAACAGGTCCTCGCTCATCTCGATGCGCGGCTTACCATAGCTGTGCTCAACGATATCGATGGAGGCATGCGTGAGGATCCAACTGTTGTAGGCACCGCCCCGGCCATCATCAAAAGCGTCGGGCGAAAGCAGGCCCGCCGCGATCGCATCCTGACGGTCACGACCGACGTAGGCAAGAATATCCGAGATGCGAACGACGCAGCCCTCGAGCGTCATGGGGCGCAGATGCTCAATTGCGCTATAGCCTGTGGCAATGCAATCCTCGACGGTTCGATCGAACTGGTCAAAGGAACCCATGTCCGAGAGCTCGAACACACGCTGCTCGTACTCGCCGTTGTGGCAGAGCACGCCATCGAGCGTCTGAAGCGACACGTTGCGACCGTACAGCGCATCGAGCACGCGGACCGACTGCACGTTATGGAAAAAATAACGACCCGTGCGCTCGTGATAGATATCGTTGAGGAATCGCTCGCCGGCATGGCCGAAAGGCGTGTGCCCCAAGTCGTGACCCAGACCGATCGCTTCAATCAGATCGCAGTTGAGCCCGAGGGCGCGACCGATATCGCGCGCAATGCGCGAGACGAGCTGCACGTGTAGACCACGACGCGACAAGTCGTCGTTGCTTCGAAAGCTAAAAACCTGCGTTTTGCCTGCATAACGGGTGTACGCCGGTAGATGGAGGATTTTTTCGGTATCGCGCATAAACGCCGGACGCATAAGCGTGCCTTTGTCCGCATCGCGATCGACACGACGAATGACCTGGTCGTCGTTGCAACGATACGGATTGACAGTGCCCGAAGCACGATTGGCGGCAATGCGCTCGACGAGCTCGGGCGACAACGCCGAAGGAATACGGTCCATACGCGCCTTGATGGCGGCCGTTTCTTGATTAGTTGCCATGGCATGCTCCTTAAGAACGATGCGCAATCGGTTACAGAGTGCAGCCCACGACCTCGATTATGGCAAAAATCGGCACTAAAAACGGGAGCAATGGCAGGGAGCGCGATTTTGTGAAGAGGCAGGAGAGGGCCAGGGCCAGGAGTGCGACGGCAAATGCCACGATGCCACCCATAGGGTCGAGCGTGCAAAGCGCGAAGAGTGCTTTGGCGTCCCCCATGCCAATCCCCGGGTCTTGACGAAGGCGCCGCCAGAGCGACTCAGTAAGCACAAGGGCAAGGTAGACGATGACCGCAAGACCGGCATGATCAAGTGCAGTGTTAACGCCCCTGTCGAGCCAAACGCCTGCTAACGCCGCCACGGCACATGCGCCGGCAAGCTCATTGGGAAACCGCCGCTCACGGGCATCAATCCACGCGCCGGCAAAGATGCAAATCCAAAACGGGATATAGATCATCGAAAACCTCCTTGAGCAGCTGCTCAAAAGCAAAAACCACCACAAAGGTGCCTGTCCCCTTTGCGGTGGTTTTGGTGGTGGTTATTTGGCGCCTTGCATGACCTCGTCAAGGGTAACGCTGACGGCGTGCTGCGTCGGGACCCAGTCGACCTTCAGGAACAGCGCGGCCACCGTGATGGGGATATAGCTGAACATAAAGATCGGGAAGGTAAACAGGTTAGTCACCAGACGCCACTTTTGCGCGCAGTGAATGTGCTTGTACTCAAAGATAGTCGTGAGCAGCGCCAGGATAAAGAAAGTCAGATACATCATGGCGAAGGTCATAATGAGCGAAGCGGCACAGGCCTGCATCTCGACTTCGGTAGCCAAAAAGCCGTGCGAGAGTCCACCCACGATCAGGAACGTCGCATTGGCGAGCATCGAGATGAGCGACAGCAGCATACCCGGGGCGATCGTCATGAACATGTCGTAGGCGGCAAAGCGATGGTAGCGGAAGATCGACTTGACCAGGTGCTTACCGTAAGTAAAGAACACCTGGTAGAAGCCCTTGGTCCAACGCATGCGCTGTTTCCAGGACGCCTTAAACGTCACGGGTTGTTCGTCAAAGAACTCCGCCGGCGCATAGCCAATGCGAATGCCGTGAATGGCGCAGAACGTGGTGAACTGAATGTCCTCGGTCAGCGTGTGGAACTGCCAACCGTGCATGCCCTCGATAACGCTGGCGGAGATGAGGTAGCCCGAACCCGAAACAGCGCAGGACGTCTTGCAGATATTACGCGCGTTGTTGAGGAAGCGCGCCTCGCGTAGATACCACGTGGCATTAGCAGCCGAGATCCACGAGCTGCCGAAGTTCTTGGAATTGCGATAGCTCGTGACCACATGGAAGCCCTGGTCAAAGGCATCATTCATCTTGGAAACGTAATCGCGGGAGATAACGTTATCGGCATCGAAGATAAAGTAGCCCTCAAACGTGTCGGGATACTCGTTGAGAATGCGGTCGAAGCCAAAGTCCATGACCCAGCTCTTGCCCTTGCGGGCCAGGTCATTGCGCTCGTAAACAATGGCACCGGCCTCGCGCGCGAGCTGCGCCGTGTTGTCGGTGCAGGCATCGGCGACCACGAAAACCTCGATGAGCTCGGACGGATAATCCTGGTCCTTGATGGAGCGAACGAGGTTGGCGATCACGGCCTCCTCATTATGCGCCGCGATAAAAAAGGCATAGCGATGGAGTTTTTTGGCCTTGGGAGGCGCGACCTCGCCACGAAGAGCGCCAATGACAAAGAAGACCACCTGGTACAGAAAGCAGACCGTGAGCAGCGTAACCACAATCTGGTTAAAGATCACGATGGGCGTGTTAGTTTGTAAAAAGGCGAGCATGCAGGCTCCCGAGAACGCGTTACGTAAACAACCGTATATCTTACCGCAGGCTTACCGAGTTCAAGAAACCACCTAATACCGGCTAGGCTTCGAGAAGGCCAAGCTGCGGGACGATGTCGTCGCCGGCGGCGGTGCGGCCAAGCGAGCGCGGAGCCAGATCGTCGAGAACCGCAGCGAGATCCCACGGCAACTCGTCGCGGCACTCAATGCGCTCCCCCGTCACGGGATGGTCGAACGCCACGCGCCAGGAATGAAGGAACTGCCTGGTCAGGCCCTGGTCGGCGCGCGCATCGCACTTGCCGTAGAGTGGATCGCCCACGCAGGCGTGGTTGATATGACGCATATGCACGCGAATCTGGTGCGTGCGACCGGTAAACAGATGGCACTCAACGAGCGTATAACCATCGTCAAAGCGCGTGGAATCAAAGCGCTCGAGGACTTTAAAGGTCGTAATGGCCTGACGGGCAAAGGGGTCGTCCGAAACCGCCATCTTGACGCGGTCGCGCGTAGAACGGGCGATACCGGTATTGATGGTGCCCTCGTCCATGGCGATGTGCCCGTGGACAAGCGTGATATAGCGGCGGTCGAGCGTACGCGTGCGAATGAGATTTTGAAGCGCGCGCTGGGTGTCGTCGTCTTTTGCCGCGAGCATAAGGCCCGAGGTATCGCGATCCAGGCGATGCACGATGCCGGGGCGGTCCTCACCCTGCACGGTACCAAGATGATCGATACCGCAGTGGTAGACCAAGGCGTTCGCAAGCGTGCCGCTCTCGTGGCCGCGGGCGGGATGGCACACCAGGCCACGCTGCTTGGAGAGCACGATAAGGTAGTCGTCCTCGTAGCGGATATCGAGGGGAATGGCCTCGGGAATCACGTCGGTCGGGTCGTGCGGCTCGGGCAAGTCGACCGAGATGCGATCGCCGGCGCGTACGGCGCACTTTTTAGAGAGACAAGTCTCACCGTTGACGGCAACGGCGCCTCCCTCGATCAAATGCGCGCAGGCAGAGCGCGTGGGACAGCCATCGTTGGCGCCCAAATAGGCGTCAAGACGCTGACCAGCGGAATCGTCGGCAACAAGAATATGGATGTCGGCCATTAACGCTCATTCCTTTCGCGAATCTTGCGGGCACGCTCCCCACGCTGCTTGGCCTTGCGCTTAGCGCGGGCCTCATCACGGGCATTGAGCTCGGCAGTCGCATCAACCTCGCGGGCCGCGGGGCTCAAGAACATGTATCCGAAGAGGGCGAGCACGACGCCCAAGGTAATGCCGATATCGGCCACATTGAAGACGGGGAAGTCGATGAAGGTGGTGGCAATAAAATCGGTCACGAAGCCAAAGGCCAAACGATCGATAGCGTTGCCGATAGCACCGCCCGCAACCATCGCCATGCCCACAACCTCAAGATGGGCGAGCTGGGGTGCACGAATGAGGTACACGGCAATAGCGACAATGACCGCCAGCGCCAGCACGGCAAACGCGATGCCATGCCCCTCGCCCATGCTAAAGGCAGCGCCGATATTGCGGACAAACAGGAAGTCGATCACGCCGGGGATGACGGTCACATGCAGTGCATCGCCCACGGCACGAACCGCAAGCTTGGTCAACTGGTCAACAAGCAGCACAACGAGCGCCACCCCACCAGCAACACCCAACCGCCAACGCAAAGACGGCGTCATATCCCCAGCACGACCCAAATCAATCCCCTACCCTCAAGAACATCGAATTACGTTTAATACAAAGAACTATCTTATATTGCCATACGCAGAACGCACGACATATCCACCAACGCAAGCGAAATAACCAGCTAAAAACGAAAGCGACATTCCGAATAACGGAATGTCGCTTAATAGCTTTCGACTAAAAACGCAAGTCGAAAGAAAGCCTCTAGCTCCAGCAATGGAAATGCCGCGTTATCGTCACCAACAGCGAAAACGTCCCTAAGCGAGCAAGGTGACGTGAAAGAGGAGGGAAGCGTACTTTGGTACGCGACCGACGATTGAACGTCAGATTGCCGCTTAGGGGCGTTTGCAGCGTCGGTAGGTTACGGCGTTCTACGAACGCCGTAACCTACAAAGCATCGGCGCAGCGCTTGCAAATATGCGCGTGGCCGTTGTACTCGCCAACGGTGGTGCGGTAGTTCCAGCAACGGTCGCAGCACTCGCCCTCGGCAGCTTCAATGGCAACGGAGAGTTCCTCGCCCTGGGTCAGCTCAACATCGGAGACGATGTAGAACTCGGCCAGGTCGACGGCCTTATCACCGGTCAGCAGCGCGTACATCTCGGCGGGAACGACCGCCTTGACGCGGACCTGCTGGCTCTTAGTGAAGGTGCCGGCAGAACGGGCATCCTCAAGGGCCTTGGTCACGGCGCTACGGAGCTCGAGCGAAGCCTCGAGCACGCCCTCAAACTCATTGGCCTCGTCGACCGTGATGGGCGACTTGTACCAATCGAGCAGCGCGGCGTACTTCTGGTGATCGACGCAGCCGGCGGGCGCATATGCCATGGCCTCGTCGACGGTATAGGACAGGATCGGCTGCAGGTCGCGCATGAGCATCGAGAAGAGCTCGGCCAGCACGGTCTGGGCACTGCGGCGCTCGAGCGAGCCGGGCTTGTCGCAGTACAGACGATCCTTCAGGGCGTCGAGATACACGTTGGAAAGCTCGGTAACCACGAAGTCATAGAGCGCACGGTAGGCGCGCGGGAACTCATAGCTGGCGTAGGCGTCGTCGACCTCGGCCTGGACCTGGGTCAGACGGGCAACCATGAGCTTGTCGAGCGGCAGCAGGTCGGCAAAGGCGACGCCGTCGGTCTCGGGCTCAAACTGACCCTCGAGCTCGGAGAGCAAGAAGCGCAGCGTGTTGCGGAAACGACGATAGGCATCGGACGTACGAGCGAGAATCTCATGGTCGATGGAGACGTCGGAGCTGGTGTCGACGGAGGCAACCCAGAGACGGATGATGTCAGCGCCCATCTCGTCGCAGACCTTGTTGGGGTCGATGACGTTGCCGAGCGACTTGGACATCTTGCGGCCCTGGCCATCGAGCGTGAAGCCCTGCGAGACGACCGCCTTGTACGGAGCATGGCCGTTGGCACCCACCGAGGTGAGCAGCGAGCTCTGGAACCAACCGCGATGCTGGTCGGAGCCCTCGAGATACACGTCAGCCGGGTACTCAAGCTCGGGTCGATACTCGCAGACGGCCTTCCAGGACACGCCGGAGTCCCACCACACGTCGAGAATGTCCTTATCAGCCTTGAGGTGATGGCCGCCACACTTGGGGCAAACGCAAGCCTCGCCCAGGTAACTCTCGGGAGCGTCGGTGAACCAGGCGTCGGAGCCCTTCTCGTGGAAGAGCTTGATGACGGCGTCGAGCGTGGCGTCGTTCATGACCTTCTCGCCGCAGTCGGCGCAAGTGTAGCTGGGGATAGGCACGCCCCAGTTGCGCTGACGGCTGATGCACCAGTCGGGACGCTGCTCGACCATGGCGCCGATGCGGTTGGCCGCGTGGGCCGGATACCACTTGACGTTCTCGCGGACCTCTTTGCCAGCCTGCTCGCGCAAACCGGTCTTGTCCATCGAGACAAACCACTGGTCGGTAGCACGGAAGAGCACCGGGTGCTTGCAACGCCAGCAGTGCGGATAGCTGTGCGTGATCTTCTTCTCGAGGACTAGGGTACCGCGCTCGCGCAGGAACTCGATGATGTGCGGGTTGGCCTCATCGGTGTCCATACCGCTGAAGGGGCCACCGGTGCCAAACTCCTCGCCGGTGTAGAACTTGCCGTCGTCATCGACCGGCATGCAGATGTCGGTGATGCCCTCCTTGAGGCAGGCAAAGTAGTCGTCGACGCCGTGGCCGGGCGAGTTGTGGACAATACCGGTACCGTCATCGACACCGACGTAATCGGCCAGCAGCGCCACGCCCTCGACACCGTCGAAGATCGGCTGCTTGTAGTGGATGTGGTGGAAGGTCTCGGCGGGAACCACATAGGGCTTGCCGTCGACCATAACCGGAGTGTACTCCCAGCCAAACTCCTCGCAGCACTTAGGAGCCAGGTCCTCGAGCATGACCTCGGCGCGGCCGTCGTGCTCAACGGCGACGTAGGCGGCGCCGGGCTTGAGGGAAACTGCCTGGTCGGAGGGGATGGTCCACGGCGTGGTCGTCCAGATGATAAAGTCGACCGGGCCGTCGAAGTTCTCGAGACCGGCGGGCTTGGAGGTCATCTCAAAGCGCACGAAGATGGACGGGCTCGTCTCGTCGGAGTACTCGATCTCAGCCTCGGCCAGCGCGGTGTGGCAGTGCTTGCACCAGTGGACGGGCTTGTGACCGCGATAGATCATGCCCTTGTCGAACATGGCCTTGAAAACCTCGATGTCGGCGGCGTCATGCTGGTGATAGAGCGTCAGATAGGGGTTGTCCCAATCGCCGAGCACGCCCAGGCGACGGAAGCCGGCCTTCTGCAGCTCGATGTTCTCGACAGCGAACTTATTGCAAAGCTCACGGATCTTAGCCGTGGAGGTCTGGTTGAACTTCTCGGTGCCGAGCTTCTCCTCGACCTTATGCTCGATCGGCTGGCCATGGCAGTCCCAACCGGGAACATAGGGAACCTCATAGCCCTGCATCATCCAGTAGCGGTTGATCATGTCCTTGGAGATCTTGTTCATGGCGTGGCCGATGTGGATCGGGCCGTTGGCGTACGGAGGGCCGTCGTGCAGCACGAACTTCTTGTGACCCTCGTTCTTCTTCAGAACCTGCTCGTAGACCTTGTTGTCCTGCCAGTCCTTGAGTCGCTTGGGCTCGGACTTGGAAAGACCGGCACGCATGGGAAAACCGGTTTTGGGCAGATTCATCGTCTGCTTGTACTCGTTTGCCACGGTACCCCTTTCATGTCGTGGGCGCGCACGCCCGTTGGGCACCAAAAAAGCGCCCGTCCCTACAAGCTGGGACGAAGCGCCACAAAAACGGGCTGTATGCCCGCAAAAGCTCTTCGTTTAACCACCCAGCTTAGATGCCCTCGCCCGCGTATTCGCGCGCTCGCATCCGTTACTCGGCTGGCCTGTATCGACGACCATCTCGGCGATATCTACTAAGACGTGCCTGCGCGGCACGTCCGTTGGGACCGCAGCTCCGGGGTGATTTTCATCGGTCGCATGCACGGGTTCTCAGCGCTCCCCGCTCTCTGTGGCATGCGGACGGCCGACTACTCGTCCCCATCAACGCTTATGCGGAGTATGCTAGCACGTTCCGCGCCGGCGAAAAACCCTCAACACTGGTTTCATACGTAAGAAATTTCTCGTGGTCGTTAGCCTTCTCTAGGAGCAAAATACCTGAAAGCACTTTAACTAACGAAAGAAGGCTGCCATGCGCACAATCGGAATGAGCGACTACACCGTCGGCGAGGATTGCTTTACCGAGCTGCCCGCCGCACTGGCGGAGTACGGCGCGAAGAAAGTCGCCATCATTGGTGGCAAGCGAGCCCTAGCTGCGGCGCTGCCGGGCATCGAGGCGGCGCTTGAAGGTACCGACGTCGAGATTCTGGAGACGCGCGTCTACGGCACCAACAGTACGCGCGCCAATATCGCCAAGGTCGTGAACTCCCCCGCTTGCCAGCAGGCAGACGTGCTTATCGCCTGTGGCGGCGGCAAGGCACTCGACACCGTCAAGACAGCGGCAATCGAGCTCAAGAAGATTGTCTTTACGGTGCCGACGATTTGCTCTAACTGTTCCGCCGCGACCGCCATTGCCGTCGTCTACAACGACGATGGATCGCTCGAGGGCTATTCGTACCCCAACCGACCGGCGCACATCTTCATCAATCCCAAGATCATCGCCGAGGCTCCGGCGGAGTACTTCTGGGCCGGCGTGGGCGACGCCCTGTCCAAGCAGCCCGAAGTCGAGTACGCCACGAGCGCCGGTAATTTGGAGCACACCGCCGGCCTTGGCCTGGCTCTTGCCCACACCTGTTCCGAGCCGCTGTTTACCTACGGTGTTCAGGGTCTTGAGGACGTTCGTCAGAATCTGTCGAGCGAGGCCGTCAAGCAGATCGCGCTCGACATCGTGGTCAACACGGGCTATGTCTCGAACCTGACCAACCAGAACGATTACTACTACAACTCGAGCGTGGCGCACGCGTTCTACAACGCCACCTGCAGCATTCCGCGTGAGGGCACCTACCTGCACGGCGAAGTCGTAAGCCTGGGCGTGCTGGTGTTGTTCGCCTACACGGGCGACACCGAGAACCTTAAGCGCTATGCTGACTTCAACAAGCAGATGGGGCTGCCCGTAACGCTTGAGCAGGTCGGGCTTTCCGAGACCGATATCCCTGCCCTGTGCGAGCACGCACACGCCACCAACGAGTGGAAGCAAGGCAACCCGGAGCCCTTCACCGACGAAAAATTCGCCGCCGCCATCAAGGCCGCCAACGCCTACGGCCACACGCTCTAGACCCAGGCCAAAACCACCACAAGGGAGCAGCACCTTTGTGGTGGTTTTTTATTGCTCCAGCATGCTGGGGTCGAACTCGCTAGCCGGGATCACGCGATAACCGTGGCGGAGCAGTAAATCAACGAAGACGCCGTTGCCCGCCGTAAGGGTGCCGCTGAATGTTCCGTCGTAGATGCGACCCGCGCCGCACGAGGGACTACGGTCCTGCAGGATGCACGCGGCGATCTCTTCCGGCCCGCCCGCCTGCTCGCACATATCGAGCGCTCGTTGGGCACCCAGGCGAAATTCGCGATCGACCGATATGCCCTCGCAGGTACGAACCTCTCCGTTCACAATCTCGGACGGCTTGCGCGGCGTGGGCAGGCCCCCAAAGACCTCAGGGCACACCAAGAGGACCTCGGTCCCTGTACGCTCGCAGGCCTCGACCAACTCGCGATGGTAGTTGTCGAGCCCGTTATACTTGCAGCTCTCGCCCATCAAGCAGGCGCTCACCACGATCTTCATTTCCATCCCTCTCAAGCAAAACGCCCCATTTGAGAAAGCTGCTCAAATGGGGCGTCGGCGTTTACTGGCTCGGCCGCGGCTTTACTGCTGCTTGGGCATCAGCGGATTCTCGCGCGTGAGGAGGTTCATGAACTCCTCGCCCGTGATGGTCTCCTTCTTATACAGATAACGAGCCAGCTCGTGGAGCTTAAACTTGTTCTCCTTCAGAATCTGCGAAGCGCGGTCGTGCGCATCCTCGATCAGCTTGGCGACAATCGCGTCCACGCGCTCGGCCGTACCGGGGGCGCAGGTGAGCGACGTGTCCTGATTGAGATACGCGTTCTGCACGGTACCGAGCGCCATCATGCCAAACTCGTCGGACATACCAAAGCGCGTCACCATATTACGGGCGAGCTTGGTGGCCTGCTCGATGTCGTTGGCGGCGCCGGTCGTCATCTCGCCAAAGATGAGCTCCTCGGCTGCGCGGCCACCGCAATAGACAGCGAGCTTGTCCAAGACCTCCTGGCGCGTCGTCAGGAAGCGCTCGTCCTCCTCGACCTGCATGGTATAACCAAGAGCACCGCTCGTGCGCGGCACGATGGTGATCTTCGTGACCGGCGCAGAGCCCTTCTGGCGAGCGGCAACGATGGCATGGCCGATCTCGTGATAAGAAACGACCTGCTTCTCGTGGTCGGACAGCACCGTGGACTTACGCTGTTGGCCGGCAATGACGACCTCCACCGACTCCTCGAAGTCGTCCTGGGTTGCACGCTTGCGACCCTCGCGAACGGCGCGCAGGGCACCCTCGTTGATGATATTGGCCAGGTCGGCGCCCGAGGCACCGGGCGTGGCGCGGGCAATCGCGGTCAGGTCGATCGGCGGCTCGGTCTTCACGCTCTTGGCATGCAGCTCGAGGATGTTCTTGCGGCCGGTCAGATCGGGCAGCTCGACGGGGATGCGGCGGTCAAAACGACCGGGGCGCAGTAGAGCGGGATCGAGACTGTCGGGGCGGTTGGTTGCGGCAAGGACAACGATACCCTTATGGTTATCGAAGCCATCCATCTCGGTCAGCAACTGATTGAGCGTCTGCTCGCGCTCGTCGTTGCCGCTAAAGCCGCCGCCATCGCGCTTCTTACCGATGGTATCGATCTCATCGATAAAGACGATACACGGTGCCTTTTCCTTGGCCTGCTTAAACAGGTCACGAACCTTAGCAGCGCCGCGACCGACAAACATCTCAACGAACTCAGAGCCCGAAATGCTAAAGAACGGAACACCGGCCTCGCCGGCAACAGCCTTGGCAAGCAGGGTCTTACCGGTACCCGGAGGGCCAACAAGGAGAGCACCACGCGGCAGCTTGGCGCCGATCTCCTCGTAGCGCTGCGGCTTCTCCAGAAAGTCGACGACCTCCTTGAGAGACTCCTTGGCCTCTTCCTGACCGGCGACGTCCTTAAAGGTCACGCCCACGTCCTTGGAGGCGATCACGCGCGCGCCGGACTTACCCAGTCCGCCGCCGCCAAAACCGCCGCCGCCAAAGTTCATCGACGGGCCGTCATCGCCCATAGCCTTCTTCATGCGGCGGTTGAGCCACCAACCGATGAGGAAGAAAATCGCCATGGGAAGAATGAGTGTGAGCAGGTAGTAGGTCATCAAACCCGAGTTCTTATCGGGAACGACCGACTCCAGCGAAGCGCCAGACTCAAGCACGCGATCGGTAAAGCCCGCATCGTTCGGCACACCGGTCGTCTTATAGGCGATGTTCTCGTCCTCGCCCTTCTTGGTGTAATAAATCGAGTAATCGTCCGTGTTGTACTCGACCTTGTCGACACTCTTCTTATCGAGCGCCTTGACAAACGTCGAGTAATCGGTCTTCGTAATCTGCTGCGTGTGACCGATGTTGGGGAACAGAACGGTCGAGAGCACGAGGTAGACGACGAAGGCGATGAGCACGTAGAGGATCATATTCCGTCTACGCTTGTTGTCATCCATCTCCATCTGCTTGAACTCCATCTACTGGGGTTGATAATGCTTTCTAGAATACCCAACCCGGACGGCGATAAACCGACGCCGGGCACGAAAGGACAGAGATGGCATCACTGTAAGTCGGCAAGGTTCAAATCTATACAGGCGACGGCAAGGGCAAGACGACGGCTGCGCTGGGGCTCGCGCTGCGCGCGACGGGCTACGGACTCGACGTTCTTAGGATGCAGTTTGCCAAGAAACTTCACTGCGCCGAACATGATGCGGCGCCCCGTTTGGGTCTGCGCATCGTACAAGCCGACCGCGACACGCCCGAGGCCTGCGCGGCGCAGATCATGGAGCTCGCATGCGAGCAGATATCACAGGTCGATGTTCTGATTTTGGACGAACTCGGCGAGGCCATGCGCCGAGGTTTCGTGACGCGCAAGGATGTGGAGGGGCTGATCGCACTGAAGCCTACCACCACAGAGCTCGTGCTCACCGGCCGCGGGCTGCTGCCGTTGGCCGACCTCGCGGACTTAGTCACCGAAATGCGCCCCGTCAAACACCACTTCGACGAAGGCCTCTTAGCCCGCCAAGGCATCGAATACTAATTGATCCGAAGGGGACGGAGGAAAACGGATCATCGACATCGCGACGGAGAGCAATGATCCATTTTCCTCCGCCCCAAGGGATCATTAGGCGGTGGCGCGGCCTAGCCAGTTGCCGCTGTGATGGTAGACGATGAACATGGTTGCGGTGATTACCCAGGTTACGGGGTAGACAAGCAGCAGGTGCTCAAGCGACGGATCGAAGGGCATGATCGCAAACACCCAGATCACCCTCAAGACAACGGTGCCAAAGATGGTGAGCATCATAGGCTGCAAACTCACGCCGGCGCCGCGGATGGAACCCGAGGCGTTCTCGATAATCGAGAAAATCGCATAGAACGGCGCAATGAAATGGAGGATAGTCGTGGTGTACGCCGAAATCGAAGCATCGTCGACAAACAAACGCGACAGCGGGCCCGAGAACACCAGCAGCACGGCAGACAGGCCACCAATGAGCATAAACGACAGCACGAGCGACGTATGGTAGCCCTTGCGCATGCGCTCGTAGTTGCGCGCGCCAAAGTTCTGCGCCGAGAACGTAGTGATCGATACGCCGAGCGCCTCGGTCACCATCCAGATAATGCCATCCAGGCGCCCAGATAGACCCCAAGCAGTCGTGACATCGGCGCCAAACGAATTAACCGATACCTGGATCAGCACGTTCGAGATCGAATAGGCAGCCGATTGAAAACCGAGTGGCAGACCACACGAGATCATACTCTTGCAAATACCGCGATCGATACCGAGCTTAGACAGCGAAAGACGCCATGCACCCGGAGCGCGCATCATGCGCAACACGATCATCGTTGCATTGGAGCAAATGGTCAGCGCCACCGCGATGCCGCAGCCCAGCGCCTCCATATGCAACACAGCGACAAAAATGATATCCAGCACCACGTTAACCAGGCAGCCAGAGGCAATGATCACGGCGGGGCCGCGCGTGTCGCCCACGGCACGCAGCAGTGCGGTTCCCATATTAAGCAGCAGTGCCGCAACCATCGCGGCAAAATAACAGCGAGCATAGGCCACGCCCTCGGCCAATAGTTCATGCGGCGTGTTCATAAGCACCAGCATGGGCTCAACGAACACTATGCCAAGAATCGAGAAAGCGATACCGCCCACCAGCGCGAGCGTCATGGCTGTATGGACCGAACGACTCAGTCGCTCATCATCGTGCTGGCCAAAATACTGACCGGTAATGACCGCGCAGCCGGCGCCGACGCCAACGCAAAAGCCAATGCAGAGCTCGGTGAGCACCATCGTGGCTTGAATGCCACCCAGCGCGAGCTTGCCGCCAAACTGGCCAACGATATACGTACCGATAAGCGTGTAGGCCTGCTGAAAAAACGAACTAAAAAAGATGGGAACGCACAGCGACAGCAGCTGTTGCCAAATGACACCCTGCGTTACATCGATAGCCGTAGATTTCTTAGCCACACGCCCTCCCCGCCAACGTATGTTAAACAACAAAACGGCAATTTAAGACCAAAGCAAATACCAGCTTAGCACCGACCGGCGTCGACCGAAACACCCCGAATCAGAGCCCAGTGCAAAATATCTGCCTAGTGATACAAACCCGGCTGGTAGTGATACTCATTGCTCACGTGCGGGCACAGCTGCCAAAAGGCGACGGCGCTCGCCGCGGCCACGTTGAGCGAATCGACCCCGTGCGCCATCGGAATGCGCACCGCGTGGTCACAGCCGGCAATGGTCTTGGCGCCCAAGCCGGCACCCTCGGTGCCCATAAAAATCGCCAAGCGATCAATCTTCCGCAGTACAGGATCATCAAGCGAAACAGAGTCGTCCGTCAACGCCATAGCGGCACACGAAAAACCGGCATCGTGCAACGCGCTCAGACCATCATGCGGCCACACACGAGCCTCGCTGCCAATGCGCGTCCACGGCACCTGAAACACGGTGCCCATGCTCACGCGGGCCGAGCGACGATACAGTGGATCGCAGCACGTCGGGCTGACCAAAATACCGTCAACGTTCAATGCGGCAGCCGAGCGGAAAATCGCGCCAACATTGGTGTGATCGACAATACCCTCAAGCACGCACACGCGCACCGGACGACCCCCCGCCGCCTCGACAACGCCGCCCAAGAACTCATCAACCGGAATCTGACGCGGGCGACGGAACGCCGCCAGCGCGCCGCGCGTCACGTTAAAGCCCGTCAACTGCTCCATGAGCTCCATGGAGGCCACGAACACGGGAACCGGACCCGCTCCCTCGCGCACGACAAGCTGGTCAAACAGCGGCATCATCTGGTCGAGCCAGCGCTCGCCCAGAAGAAAGCTCACCGGCTCATATCCGGCGCGAACCGCACGCTCGATGACCTTGGCACTCTCAGCGATAAAAATGCCCTTCTGCGGCTCCAGCACGCAGCGAAGCTCACGCTCGGTCAGTCGCACGTAGGCATCGAGCCGCTCGTCCTCGAGCGAATCAATTCGCAGAACCTCAACGGCATCAGTCATAGCAGCCTGCCCGCACCCTTCTTTACAGCACATCTATACCAAACGAGGCGACGCTAAGCGCCGCCCCATACATTCAATCAACCCGATAATACCGTTCACGCCAGGCGATTTACGCCTCAACGCGACGATACGTCACGAACTCATAATCGACACCCTCGTCGCCCTCGCCCGAGGCAATCGTGGCAACACCGCCACGCCACGCAATCTCCCACGCGGGATCGGCGTCCAAATCGGGAAAGTACGTGTCCACGGCATGAGTGCAATGGTTGTGCGTGACCTCGGCCTCGGCGCAATACGGCAAAAACCGCCGATACACCTCGCCGCCACCGATCACCCAGGCAACGGGCTCATCGGCAACCGCGGCGAGCGCCTCGTCGATGCTATGCACCACGTCGACGCCCTCGACAGCAAAATCCTCGTCGCGGGTAAGCACGATATTGCGACGGTTCTTAAGTGGACGCCCACCGGGAAAACTCAGCAGCGTCTTGCGTCCCATGATGACCGGGCAGCCCTTGGTGCAGGCCACAAAATGGCGCATGTCGGCGCGATTGGACACCACCATGTCGCCCTCGCACCCAATGCCCCAATCGTCACACACGGCAACGATAGCAGATAGCTTACACGTCATGAGCACCACCTACACCGCAATGGGAATGTTCTTGACCTGCGGACCGTGCTCGTAGCCCTCCACAATCAGGTCGTCGGTCGTAAACGCATAGAAATCGTGCACGTCGGGGTTAAGCGTTACCTTAGGCGCCGCAAACTGCGGACGCTCGATAAGTTCGCGGACAATATCGACATGACGGTCGTAGATATGGGCGTCGGCGATCACATGCAGCAGCTCGCCGGGAATCATATCGATCGACTGCGCAACCATCATCAGCAAGATGGCGTACTGGCACACATTCCAGTTGTTCGCGGCCAAAATGTCCTGGCTGCGCTGGTTGAGAATCATGTTGAGCGTCGGCTTGTCGTCCTGCGGGCGCTGCGTGACGTTATAGGTCACGCTGTACGCGCACGGATACAGGTGCATCTCGGACAGGTCGCTAAACACATACGTGTTGGTCATGATGCGGCGACTGTACGGTGTGTGCTTAAGATCGTACAGCACTCGGTCCATCTGGTCGAAATCGCCCTCGGCATAATGGCTCTTCTGGCCAATCTGGTACCCGTAGGCCTTGCCGATGGAGCCGGTCTCGTCGGCCCACTCATCCCAAATATGGCTGTTGAGGTCATGGACGTTATTGGACTTCTTTTGATAGATCCACAAAATCTCGTCCATCGCAGACTTAAGCGCCGTGCGGCGCAGGGTGAGCGCAGGGAACTCCTCGCGCAGGTCGTAGCGCGCCGTAACGCCAAAGTTTTTAATGGTATAGGCAGGGGTGCCGTCCTCCCACACCGGACGGACCTTTTGGCCCTCGGTGGTGGTGCCATGGTCCAGAATGTCGCGGCACATGGATACAAACTGTTGATCAGCCTTGCTCATTGACCCTCCTGTCAGTCGCCTATAAGCGATTTTTATTGTAGCCCAGGCGCGCACAGCCCCACAGCCCAAACATAAGCCCTCATTTTCTGACATATGACAGAAATTCCTTGCGCAAATCCCCACGTTCGCTATTCTATTGTTGACATATGTCAGATTTGGAGAGTGTATGGCAGGAAGACGCGAAAAATTGCGCCGTGTTGGGATCATCCCCGAATATCGTTGCTTTACCCCCGACGGCCTTGCCAGCGGAGACGCTATCGATATGACAGTCGACGAGCTCGAGGTCTTGCGCCTATGCGACCTGGAAGGCCTCAATCAGGAGGAAGTCGCCCAGTGCATGGGCATTGCCCGCGCCACGGTGGCGGCAATCTGCAGCCGCGCGCATCGCAAGGTGGCAAACGCGCTGGTCAATGGACGGGCGATCGTCATCGAAGGCGGAAACATCGCGTACTCCCCCATCACCACGACAACGGCCGCATGGCCAGCAAAGGAGGCTGACACCATGAGGGTGGCAACGACGTACGACAACGGCAACATCTTTATGCACTTTGGCCGCAGCGAACAGTTCAAGATCTATGACATCCAGGATGACAAGGTGCTCAACGAGCAGGTCGTAGGCACCGGTGGCACCGGCCACGGCGCCTTGGCGGGCCTGCTTGCCAACGGTGGCGTTGACACGCTCATCTGCGGCGGCATCGGCGGTGGCGCTATCAACGCGCTTGCTCAAGCCGGCATCACGGTATACGCAGGCGCCCAGGGCAGCTGCGACGCTTGCGTCGAGGCCCTTATCGCCGGCACGCTTGCACAGAACGGCGAGGCCACGTGCGGCTGCCACGGCCATGACCACGAGCACGCACATGAGCATGGCGAGTCCTGTGGTTGTCACGGCCATCACGAGCACGAGGGCCACGAGGGCTGCGGCTGCCACTAGCGGCACGGCACCGCGAACTCGGGGCGCGACACAGAACGCAACCCAACAATCAAAGCCAACAACAAAGGCCACCCGGTAGCTTCCGAGTGGCCTTTGCCATATCAAGCTGGAATTACAGCACTATTTCTTATTACGCATCTGCGCTTCCATTTGACGCAGCAGGTCCATATCGGACTTGGGGCCGCCCGTTCCCAGGCCGCCCATGCCGCCCAGCCCCATGGCATCCAAACCGGGAATATTGGGCATGCGCATCTTTTTGCCCTTCTTACCCTTCTTGCCCTTCTTACCGCCGGCCTGCGCCTGATTGGCCATCGTGCGCATGCGGCCCATCATCTTATTCATCTCGCCCCACTGCTTCATAAGGCTATTGACCTCGGTGGGGGTCACGCCGGCGCCCTTGGCAATGCGGGCACGGCGCTGGCCGTTGATGATGGAGGGGCGAAGGCGCTCCTCCTTGGTCATCGACATGATGATGGCCTCGTTCTTATCGAAGATACCTTCGTCCAGGTTGCCACCCATCTGGTTAAGCGCACGCTGGCCACCGGGGAGCATGCCCAGAATGCCCTTCATGCCGCCCATCTTCTTGACGGCCTTCATCTGGTCGAGCATGTCGTTCATGGTGAAGCCCTCGCGCAGCATGCGCTCGGCAGCCTCGAGCTGCTCGGCGTCGGCCGCCTCCTGGGCCTTCTCGATGATGCCGACAACGTCGCCCATACCCAGAATGCGCTTGGCCATACGATCGGGGTAGAACGGCTCCAGCGAATCGGGCTTCTCGCCCATGCTCACAAACTTGATGGGCTTGCCGGTCACCTGGCGCACGGAAAGCGCGCCGCCGCCACGGGCGTCGCCATCGAGCTTGGAGATGATCACGCCGTCAAAGTCGGTGCGCTCGGCGAAGGTCGAGACGACGTTGACGATATCCTGGCCGGTCATGGCATCGACGACCATCAGCACCTGATCGGGCTTGACGGCCTTCTTGATGTCCACGGCCTCCTGCATCATCTGTTCGTCGATCTGAAGACGTCCGGCGGTATCGACGATGACCACGTCGCGCAGGTGATCGACGGCCTCCTGGATGGCGCCCTTGGCGATATCGACCGGGTGCGCACCGTCGCCGCGGAAGACCGGTACGCCGATCTCGCCACCGAGCGTGGCCAGCTGGTCGGCAGCAGCGGGACGGTAGACGTCGCACGCGGCGAGCAACGGCGAGCGGCCCTGCTTCTTGAGCAGGTAGGCCAGCTTTACGGCCGCCGTGGTCTTACCGGAGCCCTGCAGGCCCACGAGCATGATGACGTTGGGAATACGGTTACTAAAGACGAGCTTGCTCTCGGTGGAGCCGAGCATCTCGGTGAGCTCGTCGAGCACAATCTTGACGACGTTTTGCGCCGGCGACAGCGACTCCATGACCTCGGCGGTCATGCAGCGCTCCTTGGTCTTGGCGACGAACTCCTTGACGACCTTAAAGTTAACGTCGGCCTCGAGCAGCGCCATGCGAATATCGCGCATGGCCGAAGTAATATCGGCCTCGGTCAGCTTGCCCTTGCCGCGCAGGCGGTCAAATGTGTCGTTGAGGCGATCGCTCAGGGAATCAAACACTAGTCACTCCTTAATTGGACTCGCCCACCAGGGCGCGGCAGAAATCTTTGGCATTGAACTCCTGCAGGTCATCGACCTGCTCGCCCACGCCCACGCGCAGGATCGGGAGCTTGAGTTTCTCGGCCACGGCCATGGCGATACCGCCCTTAGCCGTGCCGTCGAGCTTAGTCATGATAATACCGTCCAGGCCCAGCGCCTCGTTAAACTCGAGCGCCTGGTTCAGACCGTTTTGACCCGTCGCGGCGTCGATCACAAGCACGACCGAAACCGGCATGGGACCGGCGGCCATATTGGCGGCGCGCTTACGCGTCACGTTAACCACCTTGGCAAGCTCGCGCATGAGCTCAGGGCTCGTGTGCAGACGGCCGGCGGTATCGATAAGCACCAGGTCGCTGCCGCGCTTATCGGCCTCGTCGAGCACGTCATAGCACACGCTCGCCGGATCGGAGCCGCGGTCACGCTTGATAACCGGTACGCCAGCGCGCTGGCCCCACACATCGAGCTGCTCGATAGCGGCGGCGCGGAAGGTGTCGGCCGAACCGATCACCACGTTCTTGCCGCGGGCGGCCATGGCGCTCGCGATCTTGCCGACCGTAGTGGTCTTGCCGGCACCGTTAATGCCCACAAACAGCACGCAGCTCGGCGTATCGGAAAACGGATCGCGCTCGATGGGCACAAAGTGCTGCTCGAGCTGCTCGGCCAGGGCACGACGAAGCTGCGGAGCGGTCTTGAGGTTCTTCTTGGCCGCGGCGTCGCGCAGGTCATCGGAGACCTGAATGGCGATCTCGGCACCCATGTCACCCATGACGAGGGTGTCCTCTAAGTCCTCCCAAAAATCCTCGTCGACCTCGCCGCCAAAGTAAAAGACCTCGTTGAGGGCCTCGCGACTGCGCTCAAGTCCGCGCGAGAGAGCGTCAAAGAATCCCATTATGCATTCACGACCTTTCCGGTTTCGCGATCGAGTTTTTGCGAGACGACGCGACTGACGCCGTCGGCTTGCATCGAGACGCCATAGAGGACGTCAGCGTCCTCCATAGTACGGCGCTGATGCGAAATGACCAAGAGCTGCGTATCGGAACGCAACACATCGAGCGCGCCGATGAGCTTGGACAGGTTGGCGTCATCGAGTGCCGCCTCGACCTCGTCCAGCACATAGAACGGCACCGTGCGCGTGCGGTACACAGCAAAGAGCAGGGCGAGCGCCGTCAGGCTCTTCTCGCCGCCCGACATGAGCATCATCTTGGTGATGCGCTTGCCGCGCGGCTGCGCCACGACCTCGATACCCGTCTCGGCAGGATGCTCGGGATCGGGTCATCTCCAGATGAGCCTGGCCGCCCGGGAAGAGCATAGCGAAGATCTCGCGGAAGTTCGCGTCGACCTTCTCAAACGTCACCAGGAACGCCTTGCGCATCTTGCGATCAATGGCCACCGTGATCTTGGTGAGCGCCTTGCGCGCGCTCTCCAAATCGGCCAGCTGCTCCTCGATGTAGTCGGCGCGGCGTTTGAGCTGCTCGTACTCCTCCATGGCAACTTGGTTAACGGGACCAAGGTTGTTGATCTGGCGCACAAGCTGGTTGAGTTCGCGCTCGGCGGCATCGCGGTCCGTGGGCGCCGGAAGCATGAGCGCTTCCTCGAGCACCGTCGTGCCATCGGCGGTAATGGCCTTGATGGCAGCCTCGACCTGCACCTCGAGCTTGCCACGCGCGACCTTGAACTCGTTTTGCGTGGCAGAGGCGGTATCGACTCGCTCCTTAGCGCGGGCAACCTCTGCCTTGGCATCCTCGATGGTCTTCTTGAGCGAAGCGGAGTCCGCCTCCTCCAGAGAGGCCTGGTCACGCAGGCGCGCTGCCCAATCCGACGCGCGTTCCAACAGGGCAGAATAGCGTTCGTGCATGGGATCGACGCGCAGGCGCAGCAGCTCGAGCGAGCGCGAGGCCTGGCGTGTTCCGCGGATACGACGGTCGATGCCCTCAAGACGATGCTCCAGGTCGGGCACGCGGCCCTTCAGCGAACGCAGGCGTTCGCTCGTCTGGGCTAGGCGAACCTTGGCGTCGGCGAGCTTGCCGGCAGCCTCGGAATCGTCACGGCGAACGCGGTCGAGTTCGTCGTTGGCCTCAGAAATCTGCAAGCCCAGATCGCTTGCCTGCGCGCGGGCCTCGTCACGCGAACGGGTGAGCTCGTCAACGCGCGGGCGCGCAGCGCGAACGGCTTCGGAGGCCTGCTCGCGGCGCTTGGAGGTGCGCACGCGCTCGACCTCGGCATTGTTGGCGCTTTGCTCCAAGCGGCCGATCTCGGAAAGCAGCGAGCGGCGCTCGCCCTCAAGACGGGCGATCTCACCGGCGGCATCGCCCTCGGCGGCACGGGCCTCCTCGACGGCAGCGTTGGCCTCAACGACTTGGTCCGAAGCATGCTCAAAGATGGCAGCCAGATCGGGTTCCAGGCCCTCGAGCTCACGGATGCGGCGCTTGCGCTCCAAGGCACCCGAAGCCTCGCCGGCATCAAGCCCCACGCGCACCAGGCCGCCGCAGGCGACGCGGGCGCCATCGGGGGTCACGTAAGTCACGCCTTCAACGACCGGCGCCGACAGCGCGGCAGCAAGATCGTCAACGACGTAATAGCCGCCGAGCAGCGCCTCGACGACGGGTCCGTAGCCTGCGCGCACGGACAGACGATCAACCAGGCGGGTACCGGCAGCGCCCTCAGCGGCGGTAGAGCCGCTCACGCCGCGCGCCACCAGCAGTGCTTCGCCCGAGGCCTTCTTTTGGTCCAGAGCCGCACGACCGGCACGCTCAAGCGTGGCGGCGTCATCAAACAGCAGCGCATCGATATCGCCGGCGAGCAATTGCTCAACCAGGCCCTCAAGCTCGCGCGGGGCCTCCAGCACGTCGCCCAGACGACCCAAGACATCGTCGCCCAGCGCACCCACCAGACGGCTCACGAGCGGCGAGCTGTCGGCCATGCGGGCATCGAGTTTCTTTTGGCTGGCAAGCTCCGAGCGCACCTCGGATAGCTTGTTGCGCGCCTCACTCTCGCGGGCACGCAGGTCCTTCAGGGCCGCGCGTGCCGTCTCGGTGGCCTCACGCGCATCAACCTGAGCCTGGCGCGCTTCCTCAAGAGCGCCCTCAAGCTCCTCGGCGCGGTCGCGACGGCTCTCGAGCGAGGCCATGACCTCCTCGAGCTGCTCGTCAATCTGCTCCAGGCGCGAGGCATACATGTTGTCCTCGACCTCGGCATTGCTCAGCGAGTCCTTCACCTTGGCAAGCTCGAGCGCGGCGTTATCGGCCACGCGCTGCACATCGCGTTGCTCACGCGTAAGCTGCGAAATCTGATTGTCGAGCGCCACGCGCCGCTCGTGGAGCTCAGCGGCGGCAGGACCAGCGGCGTCGACGTCCTCCTGGGCCTGCATGTGCGCACCGGTCACTTCCTCAAGCTGCGCACGCGCGTCCTCGAGCTCCTCGAACACGCGACGTCGCTGATGCTCGGAGCTCGAAATCTGCCCGCGCATGTCAGACAGGCGCGACACCATGTTGTGGCCCTTTTCCTCGAGCAGGCGCATGTCGGAGTTAATGCGGCCGACCACATCTTGCATATGACGGCGCTGCTCGCCCAGGTCGCCCACAAACAGGCCCTTTTCCTCGAGCATGACCTGAAGCTTCTCGAGCTCGCGCTCCTTTTCGCCCAAGCGGTACTGCGCAAGCTCCAGCTCGGCGGCGCCTTCCTTGGAACGGCTCTCCAGGTCGTTCCACTGCGACTGCAGCGAACGCAGCTCGTCGACGGCTAGCATCTGCGTAAGCTCGTTCGCACGCGAGGACAGCTCTTTGTACTTGCGCGCGCGATCGACCTGACGCTCCAACGGTCGCAGCTGACGGGCGATTTCCTTATTGATGTCGCGGGCACGCGTCAGGTGCTCGTCCATCGACTTAATCTTTTTGAGCGCACGCTCCTTGCGGCGCTTGTGCTTGGAGATGCCGGCGGCCTCCTCGATGAGGGCACGGCGCTCCTCAGGGCGGCTCTGCAAGATGGCATCGAGCTTGCCCTGGCTGATGATGGAATGTGTATCCTTGCCCAGGCCCGAATCGTGCAAGATGTCCTGAATGTCCATCAGGCGGCACGGGCTCGAGTTGATGAGGTACTCGCTTTCGCCCGAGCGATACATACGACGGGTGATGGCGACCTCGTCAAAATCGACGGGCAGCATATGGTCCGAGTTATCGAGCACAAGCGTGACCTCGGCGACACCCACCGGCTTGCGCGCTGACGAGCCCGAGAAGATGACATCCTCCATGGCCTGGCCGCGCAGCTGCTTGGCGCTCTGCTCGCCCAGGACCCACAGAATCGAGTCAGAGATGTTCGATTTTCCCGAGCCGTTGGGACCGACGATGACGGTCAGGCCCGGCTCAAACGTCATATGGGCGCGGTCGGCAAACGACTTGAACCCTTTGAGCGTGAGGGACTTGAGATACACGGTTCCTCGCTTACACGTGCTTCTTGTTCAGAATCACGCCGTTGGTGGTGTAACCCATGCGGTCGAGCGCTTCGAGCGCGGCGGCTCCCTCGGCTTCCTTCTTTGAGGAGCCGGAGCCGCGACCCTGACGAATACCATCGATCAACACCACGGCGGTAAAGGTGGGCGCATGCGCCGGGCCCTCGGAGCCAACGAGCTTGTACGCCGGGGGTTCGTGACCGTCGGCTTGCACGCACTCCTGCAAAAACGACTTGGGGTTCGCGGGATGCTCGGCGCGCTCGGAAGCCAAATGCGGCTTAAGCGTACGATGGATAAACTCCGCCGCAACGTCCCAGCCGGCATCCAGGTACAGTGCGCCCACGAGCGACTCGTAGACGTTCTCGAGCGCCGAATGCAGGCCGCGCGCACCGGTACCGGTCTCGGAGGCACCAAAGATGATGATGTCGTCGATGCCCAGCTCGTGAGAAACCTCGGACAGCGTAGCGCCCGAGACAAGCGACACCTTCAGGCGCGTGAGCTTGCCCTCGTCAAACTCAGGATAGGACTCAAACAGGGAGCGTGCGACCACAGCACCCAAAATGGAATCGCCCAAGAACTCAAGGCGCTCATAGCTGGCAGAAACCGGCTGGCCCTCGACTGCCGAGGGATGCGTAAGGGCCGCGCGCAGCAGCACCTTATTATTGAACTCGTGCCCCAGGATTTCCTGGGCACGCGTAAGTCGTTCGGATAAAGCCAAGACCTAGGCCTCCCTGGCGTTTTCGATCGCGTCGACGGCGTCGGCGACAGAGTTGAGCGAGAGTAGGGTCTCGTCATCGATCTCGAGGTTGAACTCGTCCTCGATAGCCGTAACCAGCTGCAGGCGCTCGAGCGAGTTGGCATCGAGGTCGTCAAAGGTGGTCTCCTCGCTAATTTCGGCAACATCGACGCCCAGAACGTCAGCAGCGACCTCGGCGATCTTGTCGAAGATTTCGGAGCGGTCCATAGCGCTTCCTCTCATAGTGCATGAATACCAAAAGAATGGTACCGCCCGGGCGGTACCAAGACACGGTTCTGATTCTACCCCACGACGTGCACCGCGAAGCACATAACAGCGCTCTAACTCGCTCTTATAAAACGATACCGTCCATAGAGTTGGCGACATTCTCGACCAGCCCGGCGCGCACGGCTTCGGCCGCCGCGAGCGCACCGTTTTTGACAGCCTCGACCGAGGTGGCACCATGGCCGATCAGGACCACGCCGCGCAGGCCCAAAAGAATCGCGCCGCCCTTGGCGTCGCCCGAAAGTTTGGCTTTAATCTCGCGCATCTGCTTTTTGATGAGCAGCGCGGCAATCTTGGTGCCGAGCGAAGACATAAAGACACCCTTGAGCTCCTGCAGCAAAAACTTGGCAGCGCCCTCGGTGGCCTTGAGCGCAATATTGCCCGACATACCATCGGCAACGACGACATCGAAGTTGCCTGAGGTGAGGTCGGTGCCCTCGCAGTTACCAACAAAGCCGGGAACGGCGGCCTTCATAGCAGGGAAACAGGCCTTGGTAAAGTTAGAACCCTTCTCGTCCTCGGCGCCGTTGGCAAGCAGACCGACGCGGGGATGCTCGATGCCCAGGACGACGCGGGCATAGGCGCTGCCCATCTGGGCAAAACGCACCATATCGTCAACCTCGACATCGGGGTTGGCACCCATGTCGCACAGCACCGTCAGACCGCCGGCGCGATTGGGCAGCGCATTGGTCAGACAGGGGCGCACCGGCTGCTTCTTGCCTTCGGCCTGATACCTAAACGGCGTCACGTAGGCGGTGGCAGCGGCGGTCATGGCACCGGTCGAGCCGGCGGAGAAGAACGCATCCGCGTTGCCCTTCTTAATGGG